>NZ_JBIMEY010000002.1:0-527122 GCF_051262655.1 Nesterenkonia maliinae
GGACAAGATTCCCAGCAGGGCCAGGGCGCGCAGTGCGTCGACGGCGTGAAGTCTCTCCATCCCCCCAAAATACCTGTGCCCGTGGGGGTGGCCGCCGCCGGACTCCACCGGGACGGTCCCTGCGATGACTCCCGCCTAAGCCCGGTGAAACTTGGAGCGGTATGGTCAGGAGACACCACACATCTCAGGAGATTCTTTGGGCACCGTACTGACCATCGCCGGGATCTGCGTGATCCTGGTGGGCCTCTGGGACATGTTCCACCAGCTTCTGCACCCGCGCGGGTCGGGTCCGCTGAGCGGCCTCGTCTTCTCCACAGTGTGGAAGCTCGCCCGGGCAGCCAAGCACCGCCTGGGCTATGCGCTCGGTCCGGGGACGATGGTCGCGGTGATCATGCTGTGGGTGCTGCTCCAGGGGGTGGGCTGGGCGCTGATCTACTACCCGCACGTCCCCGAGGGCTTCCTCTATTCCGACGGCATCGATCCCGGCGACTATGCGACCTTCGCGGAGGCGCTCTACATCTCGCTGGTCTCGCTGGCGACGCTCGGCTTCGGCGACGTGGTCGCCGTCGATCCGTGGCTGCGCCTGGTGGCGCCGATCCAGGGGCTGACCGGATTCGCCCTGCTCACCGGCGCGCTGACGTGGTTCATTCAGGTCTACCCACCGCTGCTGCGGCGTCGATCGGCGGCATTGACGTTGAAGGCGCTGCAAGAGGCCGACTATGCCGAGACGCTCGCGCAGCTGCAGCCCGGTGCGATCCAGACCGAGGTCGACCGACTCTCCGAGCAGATCTCCGAGGTCTGCGTGGACCTTGCTCAGAACGGCGAGACCTATTACTTTCAGGTCAACTCCACCGCGGTCTCCTTCTCGCATCATCTGCCCTACGCGCTGCGGCTGCATCGGGAGGCCGAAAGATCCGGTTCACTCGAGGTGCGGATGAGCGCGGCCAAGCTCGGCACGATGCTCACGCAGCTGGGCTCCACGCTGAGTCCGCGCTTCGTCTCCGGCCGAGACCTGGATGAGATCTTCGCGGCCTATGCCGCGGACCACCCCAGCCGCCGCTGACCTTCATCCATCCACCGGGGATCAGGTGGTCTACCGGGGACGCGGGGGGTCCGGTACAACACCTGATCCCGGGTAAGACGCGGGGTGGGTGGAGTCAGCGGTCGATCTCGCCGCGGATGAAGGCCTCGACCTTCTCGTGGGCGACATCGTCGTGGAACTGCTCCGGCGGGGACTTCATGAAGTAGCTCGAGGCCGAGATCAGCGGCCCGCCGATGCCCCGGTCCAATCCGATCTTCGCCGCTCGGATCGCGTCGATGATGACTCCGGCCGAGTTCGGCGAGTCCCAGACCTCCAGCTTGAGCTCGATCGACACCGGAGCGTCACCGAAGTTCCGTCCTTCCAACCGGATGAAGGCCCACTTCCGGTCGTCGAGCCACTGGATGTAATCGCTGGGTCCGATGTGGACGTCTCGATCGGCCAGCGGCGCGGAAGTGTTGGAGGTCACCGCCTGGGTCTTGGAGATCTTCTTGGACTCCAGGCGGTCGCGTTCGAGCATGTTCTTGAAGTCCATGTTTCCACCCACGTTGAGCTGGTAGGTGCGGTCCAGGTGCACGCCGCGGTCCTCGAAGAGGTGTGCCAGCTCCCGGTGCGTGATAGTCGCGCCGATCTGGGACTTGATGTCGTCTCCGACGATCGGAACTCCGGCGTCGGTGAACTTGCTTGCCCATTCGGGGGTTCCGGCGATGAACACCGGCAGCGCGTTGACGAAGGCCACTCCGGCGTCGATCGCGGCCTGGGCGTAGAAGCGGGCGGCCTCCTCGGAGCCCACCGGCAGATAGCAGACCAGCACCTGTGCCTGTGACTGCTTCAGCGCGGCCACGACGTCCACGGGTTCCGCGGTGGACTCCTCGATGGTCTCCCGGTAGTACTTGCCCAGCCCGTCGAGGGTGGGTCCACGCTGCACCGTCACCCCGGTGTGCGGAACCTCTGCGATGGTGATGGTGTTGTTCTGCGAGGCGGTGATCGCGTCGACCAGGTCCAGCCCGACCTTCTTCTCGTCCACATCGAACGCCGCGACGAAGCTGACATCCCCGACGTGGTAGTCCCCAAACCGGACATGCATCAGCCCCGGGACCTTCTGATCATCAGGGGCGTCGCGGTAGTACTCCACGCCCTGGACTAGTGATGCTGCACAGTTACCGACGCCGACGACGGCGACTCGGATGGGTTGTTCTGCCAAAAGGTTCTCTCCTCGGTGTCCTGCAGCGGCGCCGCGCGGCGGGGCCTGCTGCTCGGCGGTCATGAGACGCCGCAGGCTGGAAGGTGATCCCAGTCATACCGGTGTCTCTGCAGGAGAAGCCTATAGCGAGTCGGCGCCGGAGGTTATCGTGGAGCCGATGACCCAGTCCCCGAATGACGGCTCCCCGGTCGCTGCGACCAGGGATGATCCGCTGCTGCGGCACCTCTCGGAACGCCTCGGCGGCCCCGCGGGGAAGCGGCTGCGCCCACGGTTCTCCCCGGCCTCGGTGCTGCTGGGCCTCACCGTGCTGGGGATCCTGCTCTCGGCACTGACCAGCCAGTATTGCCGGATCAACGGCTGGGGCGGGGTGGAGGTCTATCACGCGGGCTGCTATTCAGACATCAGCGCGCTCTTCAGCCAGCGCGAACTCGATGATGCGCCGTGGAGCCCGCTCATCGGTCCGGGCTACTTCGAGTATCCGGTGCTCACCAGCCTGATCGCGGCGCTGCTCGCCGCCTCCACGCGGTTCCTGCTCGCCCAGGAGCTCACGACGGCGCTGGGGTGGTCCGCCGATCGCGCCTCCCTGCTGTACTGGGATCTCAGCTTCGCCGCGGCCGCCGTGGTGTGGCTGGTGCTCGTGCTGGCGGTGATGAAGGCCGCCGGGGCGCGCCCCTGGGATGCCGCGATCGTGGCGATCTCTCCGGCGGTCATCTTCGGGATCGGGATCAACTGGGACATCTGGGCGGTGACCGCGCTGGTGCTGGCGATCCTCGCCTTCGGCCGCGGGGCCCACATCAGCGCCGGGGTGATGATCGGAGTCGGCGTCTCCTTCAAGCTCTTCCCGCTCTTCTTGCTCGGCGCGGTGCTGGTCCTGGTGCTGCGCCGGGACACCCGGATCGGGTTCGACGTCTTCCTGCGCACCCTCGGCGGTGCGGTGGTCAGCTGGCTGGTGCTCAATGTGCCGGCGATGCTGCTGAGCTTCAGCTCCTGGTCCGAGTTCTTCGAGCTCTCGGCCGAGCGCGGCGCCGGGTATTCCTCCCCCTGGCACATCTGGCAGCTGATCGCGGAGGGCCGCGGGGGCTCCGGGCTCAGCGCCGAGACGATCTCGGGACTCTCCCTCGGGCTCTTCGCGGCGGCCTGCCTCGGCGTGCTGGGGCTGGGACTGCGGGCGAAGCATCCCCCGCGCACGGTCCAGCTGCTGTTCCTGATCGTGGCGTCGTTCCTGCTGCTCAACAAGGTCTATTCGCCGCAGTTCATGATCTGGCTGATTCCGATCATCGCGCTGGCCGCTCCGCGCTGGCGCGATGCGCTGATCTGGCAGGGCTTCCAGTTGCTGCACTTCTGGGCGGTGTGGATGTACCTGGCCGGCATCGTCGGAGACCAGGATCCGCAGCATTCCTTCGACTCCGCGCTCTACATCGCCGCAGTCCTCGGCCACATCGGGGCGACCCTCTACCTCATGGGCCAGGTGGTGCTCGACATCCTGCGCCCGGAGCGAGACCCGGTGCGTGGTGCCACAGGCGCCCCGACAGCTGGTGCCGCCCGCACCCCTGAGCCGCGTGCCGCAGGGGACCCGATGCCGACCTCAGAGCTCCGCTGAGGCCCATTCCTTCAGGATCTCCACGGCGTCCGCCTGCTCCACCGGGCCATGCTCCATCCGGTGCTCGAGCAGGAACTTATACGCCCGGCCCACTTCAGGGCCTGGGGAGATGCCCAGGACCTCCATGATCTGTTCACCGTCGAGGTGCGGCCGGATCCGGTCGAGCTGTTCACGCTCGGCCAGCGCCGCGATGCGCTCCTCGAGGTCGTCGTAGGCGTGATCGAGCCGGGCCGCCTTCTTCTTGTTCCTGGTGGTCACGTCCGATCGGGTGAGCCGGTGCAGCCGCTGCAGCTGGTCTCCGGCGTCGGTGACGTAGCGGCGCACCGCGGAGTCGCTCCAGCCCTGGTCTCCGTAGCCGTAGAAGCGCATGTGCAGCTCCACCAGCAGGCTCACCGCGGCGATGGTGGCCTTGTCGAAGCGCAGCTCCTGCATCCTGCGGCGGGTCTGTTTGGCGCCCACCACGTCGTGATGGCGGAAGCTGACCCCGCCGCCGGGTTCGAAGCGTCGGGTCTTGGCCTTGCCGACGTCGTGCATCAGCGCCGCGAAGCGCAGCACGAAGTCCGGGCCGGGCACCGGGCCCTCGTCGTCGGTCTCCAGCGCGCAGGCCTGTTCCAGCACCTGCAGGGAGTGCTGGTAGACGTCCTTGTGCCGGTGGTGCTCGTCGTCGGTGAGCTTCAGCGCCGGCACCTCCGGGAGCATGATCTCGGCCAGCCCGGAGTCGACCAGCAGGTCGATCCCGGCGCGCGGGTCGGCGCCGCAGATCAGCTTCACGAGCTCCTCACGGATCCGCTCCGCCGAGACGATGCTCAGTCGCTGCGACATCTCCGTCATCGCGGCGCGCACCTCCGGGGCGACGTCCATGCGCAGCTGCGAGGCGAAGCGGGCCGCGCGCATCATCCGCAGCGGGTCGTCGGAGAAGGACTCCTGCGGGGTCGCCGGGGTGCGCAGCAGCCGCAGGTGCAGGTCCTTGACCCCGCCGTGGGGGTCCACGAGTTCGAAGCTGGGCAGCTTCAGCGCCATCGCGTTGACCGTGAAGTCCCGCCGGACCAGGTCCTCGCCCAGGTCGGTGCCGAAGTTGACCTGAGGCTTGCGGGAGCCCGGGTCGTAGGCCTCGGCCCGATAGGTGGTGATCTCGATGGTGTCCGCACCCTTGCGGATCCCGATGGTGCCGAAGTCCCGCCCGATGTCCCAGTGTGCTTCGGCCCAGCCGGCGACCGTCTCGATGATCTGATCCGGGGTCGCGGCGGTGGTGAAGTCGAGATCCGGGGAGGTGCGCCCCAGAAAGAGGTCGCGCACGGGACCTCCGACCAGGGAGAGCTCGAAGCCGCGGGCGGCGAAGAGTTCGCCGAGTTCGACGACGACGTCGGGCAGCCAGGCGCCGTCAGGGAAACCAGAGGGAAGGTAAGGCATAGCGGAAACAGTGTCCCATATGCCTCGCCGACGGCGGCCCCCGCATCCGCGAGAACACCGGGATCCACGCCCGCATCGGCTCCCGACGCGGAGATCTGCACGGCACTCCGATTAGAGTGTTGGGTATGGACAGACCGGAGACCGGCGATGAACGGCGCACCCCATTGACTGTGTCAATGGGTGCGCGGCGCATGCCGGCCCGCCAGAGCACCCGGCAGCAGGGGAGCCTTCCCACCGTCGAGGAAATCAGCGCCGGCGGGGTGATCATCCGCCCGGCCAGCCCCGGGTTCGAGGTCGCCATCATCGCCCGCTACAACCGCGGCGGTCGCCTGGAGTGGTGCCTCCCGAAGGGCCACCCCGAGGGCACCGAGAGCTTCGAGGAGGCCGCGCTGCGCGAGGTGGCCGAGGAGACCGGCGTCGAAGGCGCCATCCTGACCTCCCTGGGGAGCATCGAATACTGGTTCACCGTGCCCTCGCACCGGGTCCACAAGACCGTCCACCATTACCTGATGGAAGCCGTGGGCGGGGAGCTGAGCATCGAGAACGATCCCGATCATGAAGCCGTGGACGTCGCCTGGGTGAGCATGGATTCGCTGGACCGCACGCTGTCCTTCCCCAACGAGCGCCGGATCGTGAATCTCGCCCGCCAGGTCATCGATGAGTCTGTACAGTCCAGCTGATCCGGCTATAGTCCACTGACGATGACTGCCGCTTCTCCCGGTCAGACCGACACCGGTCCACCGCCGCCTCCGCCCTCGTCTCCCTCGACCCAGCACACTGCGACGCCGGACCCGTCGTCGCCGGACGCCGTGGTCCCAGATCCTTCAGCGGATCACGGTCACCTCCCCGCCAAGGGGCTGGCCCGCGCCAGCGCCATCATGGCAGCCGGGACCCTGGTGTCCCGGGTGCTGGGAATCGTGCGCACCGCGCTGCTGGCAGTGGCCATCGGCGGCACCACCCTGGTGGGCGACGTCTTCGAGAAGGCCAATACGGTCCCCAACGTCGTCTACCTGCTGCTGGCCGGCGGGATGTTCAACGTGGTGCTGGTCCCGCAGCTGATCAAGGCCGCACGACGCCCGGACCGGGGCGCGGACTACACCTCCCGGCTGCTCACTCTGACCATCGTCGTGTTGGCGGGGTTCACGGTGCTGCTCACCCTGGCGGCGTATCCGATCATCGTGACACTGACCCGCAACTGGACCGAGCCGATGCTCGCCCTGGGCACGGCCTTCGCGATCTGGACGTTGCCGCAGATCTTCTTCTACGGGCTCTACGCGGTCACCGGTCAGGTGCTCAACGCCAATGCCCGCTTCGGCTGGTACATGTGGGCTCCGGTGCTGAACAACGTGATCGCCATCGGGGTGATCCTGAGTTTCATCGTCACGTTCGGGCAGTACGCCGCCGAAGGTGATCAGCTCACCGAGTGGACGGCCCAGCAGACCATCTGGCTCGCGGCCGGCCATACCGTGGGCATCATCGCCCAGGCCCTGCTGCTGCTGTGGCCGCTCTCCCGGCTCGGGCTGCGGCTGCGTCCGAAGTTCGGGCTCAAGGGCATGGGACTGGCCTCCACCGGTCGCATCGCTGGCTGGACCCTGCTGACCATGCTGATCGGCAACCTGGCGAATCTCGCCTATATGCGGCTGATCTCCGGCGCGACCGCGGCCCGCCGAGACATGGGCGCGCTCGGTGCCTCGGTGCCAGGTGAGTACGCGGCCAACGTCGCTGAGCTGATCGCGATCCTGCCCCATTCGGTCTTCGTGCTCTCCATCGCCACGGTGCTCTTCAACCAGCTTGCCCGCGCCATGGACCTGGGACGCTATGGCCGCGCACGGGAGATCATCAACGAGGGGCTCCGGATCTTCGCGATCCCGGTGATGTTCTGCATGGTCGCGGTCCTGGTGCTCGCCGGTCCGCTGGGACGGATCTTCGGCGGCGCCGCGGAGAACGCGAACCTTGCCGGCGCCGCCATCGGCCAGCTGCTGGTCCTGCTGGCGCTGGGCATGCCCTTCCGCTCCGCCAGCTTCTACCTGATGCGCGTCTTCTACTCGGCCGAGGACGCCAAGACCCCGATGCTGATCTACGCGATCATCGCCGTCGTGGGCCTGACCACGGGCTACGGTCTGGCGACGATCGTTCCTGAGGAGCAGATCGCCTATCTCGTGATCGGCCTGTTCTCCGCTCTGCACATCCTGCAGTACGTGATCTGCCACCTGCTGGTGGTCCGTCGCTGGGGCGGCTTCGACTTCGCCTCCGTGCTGACCGCCTACCTGCGTTCCGGAGCCTGCGCGGCGGCTGCCGGGGTGGCCGGTGCCGGGACGCTGTGGCTGCTCGGCGGCTATGACTGGGGCTTCGCCTGGAACTCCATCTTCACCGCGGTGCTCAGCTGCGCCGTCGTCGGCGTGGTGATGGCGGTGGTCTTCGTGGTGATGCTGCGCTGGCTGCGCGTGGAGGAGTTCACCGCGGCGATCGCACCGCTGGCCAGGCGCGTACCAGCACTGTCCCGTCTGGCCCGGTAGGCTTGACCCCGATGTGAATCTGGCCGCCTGCGAGGGGCGACCAGGATGTTTCCCGGACCGAGGAGGACTTGTGGCGCAGCCTTTCGGCGTCGGCGATGTAGTTGGTGGGCGATACCGCATCACCCATCATGTGGTGACGTCCGCTGATCAGGACATCGTCTTCCAGGCCAGCGACGAGGTCCGGGACCGCGATGTGAGCATCCTGCTGGCCTCGCGCTCCAACGCCAAACAGGTGGCCACCTCCGCGCGTGAGCTGGCGACCGGCGCCCGCGACTCCGACGTTGAGGTGCTCGACCTGGGACTGGCCGAAGAGCGCACCTACCTGATCTCCTCGCTGGTGGACCCCAACACGCTGTTGGACCTCGTGGTCCCGGACACCGCGCCCTACGTTGAGCCTTTCTTCACGGACTCGCTGGGATCCGAGCTCTTCGGGCAGTCCCGCGTCATGGAGCCCGAGACCTACGAGGACGACGCCGAGTACTACGCCGGTCTGCACGCCGGCTCCGCCCCCGATCACCGCGCCGGAGAGCCCGCCCGCCGGTTCCGTCGGCGACGCCCAGCGTTCCTGGACAAGGTCTCGGACTCCTTGAACCGCCGACTCGGCACCGAGAACGACGCCGCTGCGCTGGCTGTCGCCGCAGGACAGGCTGAGCAGGCCCGTGCGGCCGCCTCCGCCTATCTGAACCGGGACATGGACGTCACCGCCGCGGACCCCGCAGCAGACACCGAGGAGGCCTTCACCGGCACCCGCGACGCCGCCACGCTCACCACCGACGTGGCCGGCGCAGATGTGCCCGCAGCCGAGACGTCGTCATTCCCCGCACCGAGCCTCCAGAACCACGGCGCGCTCGCCTCCGAACCGGCTTCCGGGCAGACGTCCCACGAGGAGTCCGCCCAAGCCGCTGACGCACCGTCTGAGGAGCGGCTCGACGGTGACGAGGTCGTGGACAACCCACCGGACTCACCCATCGACGACTATGACGAGCCACCGGCGCCGGACGTGCCCGACGTCTCGACCCAGCCTCCGCTTCCAGGCCCGCCCCGCTCCCGCCGGCTCAGCGACGCGGTCTCCTTCACCGGACTGATCCGCCCCGTCCCCAGCCTTGAGAAGGAGACGGCCATGCGGGCCCCCGCAGCGCGCCAGGCTCCAGCACACACCGCCTCTGCGGCATCGCACCCCGAGGCCGACCGCGACGACGACGCGGCTCCTGCTCTCATGGCTGGGGCGGCAGCCTCCGGCACCGCGGCTTCGAGCGGCGAGCCCGCCGACCCGGTGTTCGCCGACTCAGAGCCCGCGGACACGGAACCCGCAGACACCGAATTCACCGATAAGAAGCCCGGCATCGGCCGTTGGATCACTGCGGCGGTTCTCGCGGCGGTGCTTCTGGTCGCGGCTGTCGTGATGTTTTTGAACCTGCGCGGCGGCGAACCCGAAGACACTGTGACCGAGGAGGAACAGGGTCAGGATGAGGATGCCGAGGAGGCGCCCGCGGAGGACGACACGGAGGGTGACCCTGAGAGTGACGAGGGAACCTCCACCGAGGAATCGGCCCCGGCCGAGGACACCGGACCGGAGCCTGAGATCGCAGACATCACCCGCCTGGTGCCCGACTCCCCAGACCTGATCTCCGACCGGGACGCGCAGCTGGCGAACCTCTTTGACGGCGACACCGGTACCACCTGGGTCACGCTGTCCTTTGCGACTGCGGACTTCGGCGGGTTCAGCTCCGGCGTCGGCCTCGTCGCCGAGCTCGACGAGACTGCCGAGGTATCAGCCGTCACGATCAACCAGCAGGGTGAGTCCACCGGAGGCGCCTTCGAGGTCCTGGTCAATGACTCGCCCAGCTTTGAAGGCGCTGAGCAGGTCGGCAACGGCACCCTGAACTGGAATGAGACCACCGTCGAGCTCGAGAACGAGGGTGAGGCGGCCTACGTGATCATCAACATCACAGAGCTGCCACGTCAGGACGCACCCAACACCGACGGCCTGCCCTTCAGCACCGAACTGGCCGAGATCACCGTCGACTGACCACCCTCCGCCCAGTGGGGTCCTGCGCAGCGCTCCAGTAGGCTGGCGGGTGAGGAATAGGCTGAACATCGATGATGTTCAATATTCCAGACACCACGACCGTTGTTAAGGACATGTGATTGTGACTGAACAGACCCCTGACCAGGTTCACGACGTGGTCATCATCGGCTCCGGCCCTGCTGGCTACACCGCGGCCGTCTACATGGCCCGTGCAAACCTGAAGCCCATCATGCTCACCGGCTCAGTGACCGCAGGTGGCGAGTTGATGAACACCACCGACGTCGAAAACTTCCCCGGCTTCCCCGAAGGCATCATGGGGCCCGATCTCATGATGAACATGGAGCAGCAGGCCCGCCGGTTCGGGACGGACATCCGCCACGAGGACGCCACCGAGCTGCTCCTGGACCAGCCGATCAAGCAGATCACCACCGGCGCCGGAGACGTGCTTCATGCTCGCGCCGTGGTGCTGGCTACAGGCTCCGCCTACCGCGAGCTGGGCGTGCCCGGCGAAAAGGCGCTCTCTGGCCACGGAGTGAGCTGGTGCGCGACCTGCGACGGCTTCTTCTTCCGCGAGCAGAACATCGCCGTCGTCGGCGGAGGCGATTCGGCCATGGAAGAGGCGCTGTTCCTGACCAAGTTCGCCTCCAAGGTCACGGTCCTGCACCGTCGGTCCGAGCTGCGCGCCTCGCAGATCATGGCCGACCGGGCCAAGGCCAACGAGAAGATCGAGTTCATCTGGAACACCGAGGTCACCGAGGTCCAGGGCGAAGGGAAGGTCAGTCGACTGCTCCTTCGTGACACCACCACCGGCGAGCCCTCTTCAATCGGTGTGACAGGTCTGTTCGTCGCAGTTGGTCATGACCCTCGCACGGAGCTGTTCAAGGATCAGATCACTCTGACCGAGGACGGCACCGCATGGGTCGACGGACGTAGCTCCAGGACCTCGCTGCCGGGCGTCTTCGCCGCTGGAGACGTGCTGGATCCGACGTACCGTCAGGCGATCACTGCAGCCGGCTCCGGCTGCGTGGCCGCTCTCGACGTCGAGCACTGGCTCGCGGACACGTTGAACTCCGACGCCGCCGAAGTGCCCACCCCCCAGACTCACACCTCACCAGTACCGCTCTAAGGAAGGAGATCTCTATGTCAGATCTCAAGAACGTCACCGATGCAAGCTTCGAGCAGGACGTCCTGCAGGCCGACAAGCCGGTCCTTGTGGACTTCTGGGCCGAATGGTGCGGCCCCTGCCGCATGCTGACCCCGATCCTGGAAGAACTGGCCGCTGAGAACCCCGAGAAGATCGAGGTCGTCAAGGTCAACGTGGATGAGAACCCCGGCACCGCCGCGAAGTTCGGCATCACCTCGATTCCCGCGGTCTACGCCTTCAAGGGTGGAGAGCACGTCCAGTCCTCCATCGGCGCCAAGCCGAAGCAGGTCCTGGAACAGGAGTTCGCCGACCTGCTGAAGTGAGCATCTCCAGCCTCAGCTGCTGAGACCATACGAGTGGGGCCCGGAACGCATCGCGTTCCGGGCCCCACTGCGTTTCACGTGAAACTGCTCCGGCTCGACCACCGGCAGATCACGGGAGTGACATCCCCACGGGCACGTCACTCCCGCAACATCACGACCGTGAGCCGATCATCTCCATCAGGCGGTGCAGATCGTCGATCGAGCCGAAGTCGATGGCGATGCGCCCCTTCTTCGCGCCCAACGTGATCTTCACCTGGGTGTCCAGTCGATCGGTCAACGCGTCGGAGAACTCTTCCAGCTGCCGCACACGGGGACTCTTCGCCCGTTCGCGACCCAGGTCTCCGGTGCCCTGGTCCCGCTGGGCCAGCGTGACAGCCTCTTCTGTGGCCCGCACAGAGAGTCCCTCCGCGACGATCCTTCCCGCCAGCTGATCCATCTGCTCCTGAGACTTCAAACCCAGCAGTGCACGCGCATGCCCCGCTGAAAGGACACCCGCCGCCACACGCCGTTGAACAGCGGGCGGAAGCTTCATCAGACGCAGCGTATTGCTGATCTGCGGGCGCGAGCGACCAATGCGCTCCGCCAGCTCATCCTGCGTGCAGTTGAAATCATCCAGAAGTTGACGATATGCAGCTGCTTCCTCCAAAGGATTGAGCTGAGATCTATGGATATTCTCTAAAAGTGCATCGCGGAGCAGATCATCGTCGGCGGTCATCCGGACAATCGCGGGAACAGTATCGCGATCGGCGGCCTTCGAGGCTCGCCAGCGTCGCTCGCCCATAACCAGCTCGAAGTGGTCAGGGCCTGCGGGGCGCACCACGATGGGCTGCAGCACGCCGATCTCTCGAATCGAGTGGATCAGCTCATCCATGTGCTCTTCGTCGAACTCCTGCCGCGGCTGACGCGGGTTTGGCACGATCGAGTCGACGCGTATGGAGCGGAACTCGGCGCCGTCGACCGAACCGCCGGTTTCACGTGAAACCGCGCCCGTCCATGCGCCCTCGGGAGTCGAGGGCGACCCATCCTCCGGCACCTGTGTCTCAATATCAGTGACCTCTGGAGCCGGCCGCTGCGTCGATGGGGTGGAATCTTCGAGGACGCTGGGTTTCGGAGCCGAGGGTTTGGCACCATTGCGGGACAACACATCGGGCATGGGGGCCCGCTGACCTCCCGTGACGCGACGTGAAGCGGTGCTGGGCCGTGAGATGGTGGCGGATTCACGAGCGATGACCTGTCGGTCAAGGTCAGACTTGGCCGAGAAGAACACATCAATCGGTCGTGGAGAAGCGGTACGGGCCTCGGAGGTTTCACGTGAAACCGACACTGCCGGCTCAGAATCTTGCTCCGCGCCATGCTCCGCGCCCACGTTATCACCAGTGGTTGCGCTCTTCTGCGCTTCTGCCGCCTCAGCCTCTTGGGCATCACTGTTGATCAATGCGCCCAAGCCTCGACCCAGTCCGCGCCGCTTTCGTTCTGCCATGCGGCAGCCTCCTAGGAGATAGTACTGAAGCCGCACAACGTAGATGGCGGCTTCATCTATTCTACGGAGCGATGAGGTGCAGCTCGGTCAGGCAAGGCTCGCACGGCGAAAGTTTCACGTGAAACGCGATCAGCAAGCTATGCGCGTGTCCTCGAAACTGGATTGGCGCGGTGGATTCCCAGGTCAGACAGGTATTCCGCACCGGTCGTCCTCCGAGCACACCATTCTTGTTGGCGAGATGCTGTGGGAGGTACGGTTCTCGGCGTGTTGCACGTGAAACGCGTGCCCGCGGGCTGTCGTTGTCCGATGCTCGGCAGTGCACATGGTGGTTGCACGTGAAACCCTGAGTTCTCCATGGAGTCACGTCAGGGGCGCGTCACGCGGCTTGGCAGCAGTTCACGGTCGTTCAGTACGCCTGGCAGTTCACGGCGCTCGAGATGACCGGATCGCTCACGGTGTACTCGCGTCGCCCGAGGCTGACAGTTCGGCACACCAGCAACCAGGTCGATGACCTGTCCCGGGCGCCATGGTTTCACGTGAAACCTCAGTTCTTTGCAACGCGGGACTCAGACTCTGGAGCTCGCCACTCAAGTTCCACGTGAAACGTCGCGATCCTGCCTGACTGCCAGCTTTGGGCGGCTAGTTACGTTTCACGTGGAACAGCTGGGGCTCACGGATAGCATTTACTCAAAGACCCAGCGAGAGTTAAGGGACGCAGTCGCCTAGGAGCCGCGCAGTAGATGTAGTGCCTGCGAGAAGCGAGGGCGGGGCAGTGCCTGAAGCGGGGACGGAATTTCGAAGGAAAGTAGTCACACGTCCACGCCCAGCTCGCGTTGCAGCAGAGGATTCACAGGGGCTCAGGTGTCCAGCGCATGCCCGCGAAACCCGGGCTCGTTTCACGTGAAACGACGCCCCACGGCGGCCGTGACGCTGTCGTTGACCCTCATTCTAGGAAGGGTTTCACGTGAAACATCGGCAGTCTGAAGACTGCCCATCGCCATGACCTCAACCATGAGCGGATGACAAAATGACTGCCGTGACGCCTATAACTCCAGGTCAGGAGGCGCTGGCGAGCTCCGCTGCGGCTTCGAGGTAGGCGAGGGCGCCGGTGGACGAGCGATCGTAGGTGATGACAGTCTGCTGATACGAGGGCGCCTCGGAGATGCGGACGCTGCGTGGAATGACGGACTTCAGCACTGATTCAGGGAAGTGCTCGCGGACTTCTCCCGCGACCTGGGATGCCAGATTGGTGCGGCCATCGTACATGGTCAGCAGGATCGTGGAGACCTTCAGCGGAGGATTCAGGTGCTTCTGGATCATTCCGATGTTGTTCAGCAGCTGGCTCAGGCCTTCAAGTGCGTAGTATTCGCACTGAATGGGGATCAAGACCTCCTGGGCGGCGACGAAGGCGTTGACGGTCAGCAGGCCGAGGCTGGGAGGACAGTCGATGAAGACGAAGTCCAGCCGCTCCAACCCATTCTCTTCCCGGTACCGGTAGTACTCGGCGAGTGCTCGTGCCAGACGCTGCTCCCGGGCCACCAGGGACACCAGCTCGATCTCAGCGCCCGCGAGATGGATCGTTGCCGGCACGACCTGGAGCCGGGGCACATCTGGACAGTCGGCGACGACATCCGCCAGTGCGAAGTCTTCGATGAGCACGTCGTAGACCGAATCGGTATCCGCTGAGTGCTCGACGCCGAGGGCAGTCGACGCGTTGCCCTGCGGGTCGATGTCGATCACCAAGACGTTGAAGCCCTGGTCGGCCAGCGCCGCAGCGAGGTTCACCGTGCTGGTGGTCTTGCCCACCCCACCCTTCTGGTTGGAGACGGTGATGGCACGAGTGTGGCTGGGACGATTCAAGGCGGTGCTCGTGAGCTTCTTGCGGCGACGGTTCTCATCGGCGAGCTCGGCAGCCAGGGGAGAGGAGGCGCCCAGGGATTCCAGGATGGAAGATCCCTCAGCTGTGCTCGCGGCCGCTTCGGCAGCCTTGGCGGCACCACTGGTTTCACGTGAAACGCGCTTCTCTTGCACGGGCCACCCTTTCCTTGTTCTGACTGTGCCGCTTGGCTCTGTGCGTGACCCCGACCGGGAGTCGGGACCGACACAGGTATGAGTCTAGGTCACTGCTCTCACGCCGCACCCCGCGACGTCGAGGGGTGCAGCCCCGGTCATGCCGGACCGGGTCTGCGCTGGAGCTAGCGCGGGCCCGCAGAGCGGCGGCGAACCCGCACCACCGTGCTGGGCTCCTCCAGGAGACCTTCGCCGAGGAGCTCCACGGTGGGGTTCGCCAGCTTGTGCTTGCTGAAGGACTTTCCGGCGGCGGCGATCTCGCCTCGAGCGCTGCGGCCCTTGATGAGCATCAGCTCGCCATCGTCGTCCAGGAGCGGCACTGTCAGGGGCAAAAGCTTCTTGAGTCCTGTCACTGCGCGGGCCGTGACGACATCGGCCATGACCTCATCCGTGACCTCTTCGGCGCGGGCACGGATGAGCTGGACGTTGTCGAGCTGGAGGTCCTGGACCACGGTGCTCAGCCACTCGACCCGGCGTTCCATGGGTTCGATGAGAATGAACTCGACGTCAGGGCGGGCGATGGCCAGCGCAAGGCCCGGCAGGCCGGCTCCAGAGCCGACATCGGCGACGGTGCTGCCCTCTTGCAGCTCCGGCGCGAGCACGGCGCAGTTGAGCACGTGACGGGACCACATGATCGGCACCTCGCGGGGGCCGAGCAGGCCGTGCTCGATGCCTGTGGAGCAGAGGTGCCCCACGTACTGCTTGGCCAGGTCCAGACGATCACCGAAGAGCGTCTCAGCGGCGTGCTGCTCCTTCTCGGTGAGCTCCGGAGCCACGAGTTCAGGTCCCTGCTCCGGGAGCTCCGGCTCGCCGAGCTGGGAGGCGTTCACCTGCTCGGCGGTCGCAGCTTCGCGGTCGTCCTGGGGCTCGCTCATGACTTGCTCCTTGTGCTGATGAACCGGATTCTCGGCGTCGCTGTGCCCAGGCCTCTCGGACTCAGCGGAGGGTGACGGTGCCTAGGCGGGTGAGATGACGACGTGGCGGCGCTTGCCTTCGCCCTCGGACTCACTGATGAGTCCGGACTCGGCGACGAAGTCATGGACGATCTTGCGCTCGTAGGCGCTCATCGGTTCCATGTGCTCGTCCTCGCCCCGGTCTTTGACCTTGGCGATGGCGCTCTCTGCCTGCTCCTTGAGCTCCGCCTGGCGCTGGTCCCGGTGTCCCGCAATGTCCAGGATCAGCCGAGTCCGCTCACCGGTGGCGGTGAGCACTGCCAGCCGGGTCAGCTCCTGGAGTGCATCCAGGACCTCGCCGCGGTCTCCGACGAGGTCGTCGAGCTCCTCGCCGTCCTCCTCGGTCACGATGGAGACATAGGTACGTCCCCCGCGGACCTCGATGTCGATGTCGCCATCGAGATCGACGATGTCGAGCAGCTCTTCGAGATAGTCAGCGGCGATGTCACCTTCGTCGGTGGCGCCCTCGGTGGAGGGCTCGTCGCGCTCAGCGGCGTCAGCATCGTTGCTGAGGGCCTCGGCGTCGTCGTTGCTCACCGGGGCTGGCTCTGCTGCTGCGGAGGCGCTGTGCTGCGAGGCAGCCGGTGCGGTCTGCTCGGCGGCGGACGCCTTCTCGGGAGTGTCGGTCTCGCCCAGCTGGGTCTCGTTCTCGCTCATGGCTGCTACTTCTTCCTCTTCTTCTTCTTCGCAGGCTGGGAAGTCTGGCCCAGGTGCTTTCCGGTCGGCTTGGGCTGCTCAGCAACCGGCTTGGGCGCCTCGTTGAAGGGCGGCAGTCCTCGCGCGGCCCGGCGCAGGTTGAGTTCCTTCTCTGCCAGGGATCCGGGCGTCGGGTTGTTGCGGATGACCCACCACTGCTGACCCATGGTCCAGAAGTTCGTGGCCGTCCAGTAGACGAGCACGCCGACGGGGAAGTTCACACCGCCGACGACGAAGACCAGGGGCAGCACGTAGAGCATCATCTTCTGCGTCTGCGCGAACTGCCCCGTCAGGGCCGCCTCGGACATGTTCTTGCTCATCAGCTGCTTCTGCGTGAAGAACTGGGTGGCGACCCTCGCGACGATCATGATCGAGGTCAGGATGACCACATCCCACCGGGTGGGGTCCTCGCTGAAGGCGGGCAGGAAGATGTCGGACATCCCCACACCGAAGATCTCCGAGCCGTCGAAGCTCTGCACCTCTGCGGCGCTCAGCGCACCGTAGCCCTCGGCCTGGTTCTGCGGTTCGCGCATCCGGTTGAGCATCCAGAACAGCGCGAAGAAGATCGGCATCTGGGCAAGCAGCGGCAGACACGTCATGAACGGGTTCACGTTGTGCTTCTTGAAGAGCGCCTGCTGCTCCTGCGCCATCTGCTGGCGGGAGACGGGGTCCTTCTTGCCCTTGTACTTGGCTTGAAGCTTCTGGACCTCGGGCTGGATGATCTGCATGCCGCGCTGCGACTTGATCTGCTTGACGAACAGCGGGATCAAGATGATGCGGATCACCAGCACGAGCAGAACAATGGAGATCACCCAGTTCCACCCGGAGTTGAAGTCCATGCCGACAGCCGTCAGAAGGCCGTGGAAAGTGCTCAGGATGAAGGAGACGGCCCAGGTGAAGGGCCACATGATTGTGTCGAAAAAGCCCATGAATCTCTCAGATGTCGTGGCCAGGCGTCATGCGGAAGCAGCCTGCCGGCTCGGCGGCGTCGATGGCATCAGTCATCGTCGTCGCGGGGTATCGGTGGGTGGTTTGTCTCTATGATCGTCGGTACTGCGCCCTGCGGCCAAATCCTCGCCGTGGGCGGCACCGGGTCGACTCCACCACCGGTGAAGGGATTGCAGCGAAGGATCCGCCACAGCGTCAGCGGGATGCCGCGGATGACCCCGTGAGCGGTCACCGCTTCCAGCCCATAGGCAGAGCAGCTCGGATAGAAGCTGCACACCTGACCGTACAGGGGGGAGATGACCCTGCGGTATCCCCGCAGGATCCAGGCGAGCAGGATCGACGGCGCGGAGCGAATCCATCCCCAGTGTCCGCGGCGCAGCTCGCTCTCGGCGACCGTTTCCGTCGGCAGGCCAGGGGGCTCCCCCTGGGCCACGTAGAAGTCTCGATGCCGGACCCAGCCACCGGGCGCTTCCCGATTCACGTCCGAGCCGCCCTGCGCAGGGACTTGCGTCGGGCGCGCTGGGCCGCGCCGAGGACCTCGGCGCGGAGCTGGGCGTGGTCCAGGCTCGTGATCTCGGGAAAAGCCCTGATCACAAGGTCCCACGAGTGCCCGGCAACGGGCTCGAGGGCCTCTTCGCGCATCAGCTCCATCACGATATGGCGCAGCCTGCGCTGGACGCGGTGCCGGACCACGGCATTGCCCACCGCCTTGGACACCACCAGTCCGCAGCGCCAGGACTCGTGATCCGTGGCCTCTGCGTTCGGGCGCGCAAGGACCGAGACCATCAGCCCACTGCCTCCGGCTCGCGAACCGTGACGCATCGCGGCACGGTGATCCCGCGAGGAGGTCAGACGGTGTTCCTTGGGAAGCACAGCGCGTGAACTCCCTTCGGGGCGACCGATCTGGTGCAGGGCATGTCCTCGGGCGTGGGCCCCGTCATGGTCTGCAGATGCACGAACGGCCCGATCCCTGTGTGTTGGGACGGGCCGCGGTGTCGGTCCGGGCGCAGCATGCTCGGACCGGCTGACCGGTTGGTCAGCGTGAATCGCTCTGAATCAGGCCGAGAGTTCCTTGCGGCCCTTGGCGCGGCGGGTCGAGATGATGGATCGGCCGGCACGGGTGCGCATACGGGAACGGAAGCCGTGCTTGCGGCTGCGACGGCGGTTGCTCGGCTGGAAAGTCCGCTTGCTCACTGTGTACTCCCACTTGGATGGTTTGAAGTCATTCGGGCCCCGGAAAGTACCTGCGTGCAGGCACGACAGTACTGTGGGGCGACCTGCCAACACTAGGGGTTTTTTCCCCGCCGCGTCAAGTCGGGGCTCGCTGCGGCCATCAACAGTTGTGCAAAACACTGTGTATAAGCCGGGCTGCCGCCCCTATTGTGACACTGATCGGCTGACCTATCGTAGAGCTCCCGGCGCTGGCGGGGGTCACGAAAGGATGGACATGACTGGTCATGATCCCGTGATCCAGGTGCAGGACCTGACGAAGTCGTTCGGCGAGGTGCGCGCCCTGGACAAGCTGTCTCTGCAGGTCGAGCAGGCTGAGGTTCACGGGTTCCTAGGTCCCAACGGGTCGGGGAAGTCGACCACGCTGCGCGTGCTGCTCGGACTGCTCCGTGCAGACTCCGGCTCGGTCAAGGTCTTCGGCGGGGACCCTTGGCGGGATGCCGTGTCCCTGCACCGTCGACTGGCCTACGTGCCCGGGGATGTGGAGCTCTGGTCCAACCTCTCGGGAGGTGAGGTCATCGATGTCTTCCTGCGGCTGCGCAGTCGCGACGCCGGGTCCCGACATGTCACCGCGCGTCGCGATGAGCTCATCGAACGCTTTGGTCTGAACCCGCGCAAGAAGACCCGTACCTACTCCAAGGGCAATCGACAAAAGGTCGCCCTCATCGCGGCCCTGGCGGCTGACGTCGACCTCCTGCTCCTCGACGAGCCGACCTCGGGTCTTGATCCGCTCATGGAGGTGGTCTTTCAGCAGGTCATCGCCGAGACTCAGCGCGAGGGCCGGGCGGTGCTGCTCTCCAGCCACATCCTGGCGCAGGTTGAGGCGCTGGCAGATCGGATCTCCATCATTCGCGAAGGCCGCACCGTGGAGACCGGCAGCCTCTCGGAGATGCGCCACATGACCCGCACCACGATCGAGGTCGAGACCGAGAGGTCCGCCACCGGGCTTCACCAGCTTGAGGGAGTCCACGATCTGCGCGTGAAGACCATCTCCGGGACGAGCCGCACCGTTCTGGAGGTCGACAACGACCATCTGGCGCAGATCACCGCCCAGCTGGCAGTCCTGGGTGTGCAGTCGCTCGTCGCCCATCCACCGACGCTGGAGCAACTGTTGATCAGGCATTACGGAGTGACCTCTGAGTCGCGCAGTTCCGCGTCCACGGCATCAGGACCATGACCACCGCGCAGACCCGGACCACTCGCGGGTCCGGCACCCGATCCCGCGATGAGACCCAGGGGGGCCTGGTCGGGACTGGCCCCCTCCTGCGCTTCATGCTGCGGCAGGAGCGGGTGCGGCTGAGCCTGTGGATCCTGGGCATCGGGCTGATGAGCTTCTATGTGGCCAACGCCGTACAGGCACTGGTCACTGACGAGGCGGAGCTGGGCCAGATGGCGGGACTCTTCGCGGATCCTGTCGGGCGACTGATGACCGGTCCGGCCTATGGCATGGAGACGCCGACCTTTGAACGCTTCTATGCGGCTGGCTATGTGCTCTTCATCTACATCCTCACCGCCCTGATGAGCATGTTCACCGTCATTCGGCACACGCGTGCGGAGGAAGCATCAGGCAGGGCAGAGCTGCTCCGCGCCGACGTGCTGGGTCGACATGCCACACTCACCGCGGCGTTGCTCCTGGTGCTGCTGGCCAATGCTGCGGCAGCGACGCTGGTCCTTCTCGGCGCGCTCTCCGGTGGATTCGCGCTCCACGGGTCGCTGCTGGTGGCCAGCTCCGGGGCCGCCGTCGGACTCTTCTTCGCCGCCGCGGCGGCGCTCGCTGCTCAGTTGACCGAGACCTCCCGCTCGGCGTCCGCCCTGACCGGGGCCCTGCTGGGACTCGCCTATCTGATCCGGATGGTAGGGGACATCGCAGCCGTCGAGGGGACGGCGCTGTCCTGGTTCTCCCCGCTCGGCTGGTCGCAGCAGACCGCGCCCTACGTCGAAGACCGCTGGTGGCCTTTGCTGCTGTGCCTGGCGCTGACGGTCATGGCGGTCCTGGGAGCCTATGAGCTGAGCACCCGGCGCGACGTCGGGGCCGGACTGCTGCCGTCTCGACTGGGCAGGTCCCATGCTCGGCCGGGGCTGACGACTCCCGTCGGGGTGGCGGCGCACACCCTGCGGGGTGGTCTGCGCGGCTGGGGGATCGCGGTGATCCTGTGCGCGGGGCTCTTCGGCGGCTATGCCGAATCCATGCTCGGCGCGGCCGACGACCTGCCCGAAGAGTTCCGCAGCTTCTTCAGCGGAGACACGATCCTGCTGGGATACCTGGCCTATATGGCGATGTTCCTTGCCCTCTTCGTCGCAGCCGCCGGAATCGGTGGGATCCAGCGGCTGCGCGGTGAGGAGAAGGCGGGGCGGGCTGAGCTGCTGCTCAGCGCCCCGCTGAGCCGGACCCGCTGGCTCGGCGCGCACCTGGTCGTGATCCTGGGCGGGCTCAGCATCATGTTGCTGTGCACCGGCCTCGCCACAGCGGCCGCAGCCGTGACGGTGCTTCAGGATGACTCCGCCGGTCTCTTCTCCGAGATCCTGCTTTCAAGTCTGCATCAGGGGCCCGCCGTGCTGGCCGTGGTGGGTCTGACCTTCGCCGCCTTCGGCTGGGCACCTCGGTTCGCCGGCGTGCTGGGCTGGGTCGTTCTCGGCTACGCAGCCGCGATGACGAACTTCGGTCCGCTGCTGGAGCTGCCGGAAGTCTTCTTCGAGTTCAACGTGTTTGGGCACCTCGCGCAGCATCCGGTGGAGTCGGTGGAGTGGGCTCCGGTGCTCGCCCTGGCCATCATCGGGGTGGGAGGGATCATCCTTGGATTCACAGGATGGCGACGCCGGGAGATCAACAGCGCCTGACCTGCCATGACGCGGGAGAGTCAGGTTGTTCCACAGGTCTGTCCACAGAAGCTGTGGAATACTATGGGCAGAATTTCACCGATGTACATGAGGGGAGCAGCGTGCCTGCTGAGTCAGAGATCGATGTGCCGCGCCAGTGGCAGCGGGTGCTCGCAGAACTCCGCGAGAACCATGGCATCGGAGCACTGAACCTGACCGATGTGGGACGAGCAGTGCCGCAGGGTGAACAGCTCCTCGGTGAGACCCTGCTGCTCACCGTCGCCGTGCCCCATGAGCGGGTGCGCGAGCTGATGCAGTCGACTCTGGCGGTGCAGCTCAGCAACGCGCT
Organism: Nesterenkonia maliinae; assembly: GCF_051262655.1. NCBI lineage: Bacteria > Bacillati > Actinomycetota > Actinomycetes > Micrococcales > Micrococcaceae > Nesterenkonia > Nesterenkonia maliinae. Next base: position 21,809 of record NZ_JBIMEY010000002.1, read on the forward strand.
GCGCACGGTGTTCGGCAGGGAGGTGCTCTGCGCCTATGTGGTCGACCTCGAGATGTCCCAGCGTCAGCGTGAGAACACCCCCGACAGCTCAGCCCCCTCGGCACCGTCGGCCTCCTCGGCCTCCTCCACAGCAGTGGACGATCTCTACCCCGGCGAACCCGTGGTCGAGCCGCCCCGTCGGGGACCTGCCCCTGATGTTGACACCTACGACCGGACAGAGCGGGCCCCCGAGCGCCGAGGCATCGGCAGAGGTCGGGAGCGCGATGAGTTCGGCCAGCCCAACTTCGCCCCGACCGACTACTCGCAGTATGAGCGGCCCGAGCCGACGCCGCGGGAGCAGCGTCTCGCCGAACGCCGTCCCCCCGCCCGGCCGGCACCGGCGGAGTCCTTCACCGCCAGCGGCGGCGGCGAGTCCTACGAGACCTCGCGGCTGAACCCGCGCTACACCTTCGACACCTTCGTGATCGGATCCTCGAACAGATTCGCCCATGCCGCCGCCAATGCTGTGGCCGAGGCGCCAGCGAAGGCCTACAACCCGCTGTTCATCTATGGAGATTCCGGCCTGGGCAAGACTCACTTGCTGCACGCCATCGGGCACTACGCTCAGCGGCTCTATTCGGGCATCCGTGTGCGCTACGTGAACTCCGAAGAGTTCACCAACGACTTCATCAACTCCATCCGCGATGACGAAGGGGCCAGCTTTAAGCACCTCTATCGCAACGTGGACATCCTGCTGCTCGACGACATCCAGTTCCTGGCAGACAAGGAACGCACGGTGGAGGAGTTCTTCCACACCTTCAACACGCTCTACAACAACAACAAGCAGGTGGTCATCACCTCGGACCTGCCGCCGAAACAGCTCTCCGGCTTTGAAGAGCGGCTGCGGTCCCGTTTCGAATGGGGCCTGATCACCGATATCCAGCCGCCCGAGCTCGAGACCCGGATCGCGATCCTGCGCAAGAAGGCCACCGCGGAGAATTTCTCCTGCCCCGATGATGTCCTGGAGTACATCGGCTCCAAGATCTCCACGAACATCCGGGAGCTTGAAGGTGCGCTGATCCGTGTCACGGCCTATGCCGCGCTGAACAAGCAGGCGGTGGACCTTTCCCTGGCCGAACAGGTCATGCGCGATCTGATCTCCGATGATCATGCTCAGGAGATCACTTCCGAGCAGATCATCAACGCCACTGCCGACTACTACAACTTCACGGTCGAGGAACTGACTTCGAAGTCGCGCAATCGCACATTGGTGACGGCGCGTCAGATCGCGATGTATCTGCTGCGCGAGCTCACCGAGATGTCCCTTCCCAAGATCGGGCAGGCCCTGGGCGGACGCGACCACACCACCGTGATGTACGCAGAGCGGAAGATCCGTGAACTGATGGCCGAACGCCGTGCCGTGTTCAACCAGGTCACGGAACTGACCAACAAGATCAAGCAGCAACGCTGACCTAGGCGACAGAATCGGTGCGGTTAAGTCAAGCTCGTCCCTGACACCTGTGGAGAAACTCCTGCTCCACAACTCACACCGTTGTCATTACCTCTCGCAATTGGGATTCAGCGCAGTTGACACACTCAATCTCCACAGGTTTTCCCACATATCCACAGGCGGCGGTGGAGTTTTCCCGATTCTTGTTAACAGCTGTGGATAAAATAGTGCACCGCGCGGTGGAGATCCGGCCGTTTCTGTGGATAACTACGCTGCTCCTGGGGAATCGGCAGGTAGGCCCCTCAGGAATCTCCCCCGCCCCTGCACAGCCGAAGCGGAGAGGGTCCACCGCTGGGTGCACAGCCAGACCGAGCCGACGAGCAGGATGCAGGCAGTTATCCACAGATTCCACAGCACCTGTTAACACTTCTGACCCTTAACCCCTTATATGACAGAGAACAATCACCTCGACCGTTCAAGCCAGGACCCACCCCGAAGACCCAGGCGCTGCCTGGAGAGACCGCCAGGAGCTCATTGAGCGCCCACCAACGCCGCGGCGCTGAGCTACAAACCCTGGCCGCAAGCCCTCCAGCCGCTCCACTTGATCCCAGATCTTGTGGCTCACGAACTGTCAGACGGCTCATATGGTGGTCGGGCAGACCGTTGCTGGCTTCTGCCTCGCTATTGCAGGTAAGCTCGACACTCGACACAGCCACGAGATGCTTGACATTCACCATTGGGCTGTCGAAGAGCCACAAGAAGGGCAGGGATCAGTGGAGTTCACTGTTGAACGGGACGTTCTTTCCGAAGCAGTCTCATGGGCTGCCCGTTCGCTGTCTCCCCGCCCCCCGGCTCCCGTCCTGGCAGGGCTGCACATCACCGCAGCTGACCAGACGGTGACGATCTCCAGCTTCGACCACGAGATCTCCGCTCAGCTTCACATCGAGGCCGATGTGAAGCAGGAGGGCACGATCCTGGTGTCGGGACGGCTGCTCAACGACATCGTGAAATCCCTGCCGAATGCTCCCGTCACCGTGCACCTGCAGGACTCGCGTGTGCAGCTGACCTGCCGGTCTTCGAAGTTCACGCTCTCGACGATGCCGGTGGATGAGTACCCGGAGCTTCCCGGCATGCCGGAGCTCGCCGGAACCGTCGACGGTGCCGCCTTCGCCCGCGCGGTCTCCCAGGTCATCACAGCGGCATCAAAGGACGACACCCTCCCCATCCTCACCGGCGTCAAGGTCGAGATCGAGGGCGACACGATCACCTTCCTGGCCACAGACCGCTACCGGCTGGCCATGCGAGAGATCAACTGGTCGCCCGTCGCCCCAGACATCTCAACCTCTGTCCTGATCAAGGCCAAGACGCTCAACGACGTGGCCAAGTCCCTCGCCGGAGCCGGATCGCTGCAGATCGCGCTCTCGGAGACCGCTGAGCTCGTCGGCTTCTCCTCCGGCGGGCGCCGCACCACCTCCGTGCTGGTCGACGGTGACTACCCCAAGATCCGCCAGCTGTTCCCCGAGGAGACACCGATCCACGCCGTGGTCGGCACCGCCGAGTTCATCGAGGCCGCCCGCCGCGTGTCTCTGGTCTCCGAACGCAACGGTCATGTGCGGCTGCAGTTCACCCAGGACAACGAAGTCATCCTCGACGCCGGGGTCGACGACGCCGCATCGGCCTCCGAAGTCATCCCGGCCACCCTCACCGGGGAAGCCATCACGGTGGGGTTCAACCCGGCGTACCTCAACGAGGGGCTCAACGTCATCGACACCGAGTTCCTGCGCTTCTCCTTCGTCTCCGCTCCCAAGCCGGCGATGATCACCGGTCAGGCGGAGGCCGAGGGTGAGAAGTCCATCGACTTCCGATACCTGCTGATGCCAGTGCGCCTGATCAACTCGTAGTCGCCGGCGGCCCAGGAGACCATGCGGATCTCACAGCTCACGCTCACAGATTTTCGCAGCTACGCCCAGGCGCAGCTGACGCTGCAGCCTGGCCCCAATGTGCTGCTGGGCTTCAACGGCGTGGGAAAGACCAATATCGCCGAGGCGATCGGCTATCTCTCCACGCTGAGCTCACATCGGGTCAGCCAGGACGGCCCGCTGGTCCGCCATGGAGAGCAACAGGCCTTCATCCGCGCCGATGCCCATCGCGGGACCCGGCAGGCGCTGCTCGAGGTGGAGATCAATCCAGGCCGCAGCAATCGGGCTCGGATCAACCGGGGCAACCCGGTGCGGGCCACCGACGTGCTCGGGATTCTGCGCACCGTGCTCTTCGCTCCAGAGGATCTGGAGCTGATCAAGGGATCCCCCACCGTCCGACGCCGCCTCTTGGACGATCTCGCGGTTCAGCTGCGCCCAGCCCTGGGCGGGGTGCGCCTGGACTACGAAAAGGTGCTCAAACAGCGCAACGCGCTGCTCAAATCGATCCGGCACCAGGGCTTCACCGCCACCCACGAGTCCACTCTGGCAGTCTGGGATCACCAGCTCGCCGAAGCCGGGTCGCATCTGCTCACGGCGCGGCTGCAGATGCTCAGCGCGCTGCGCCCGCATGTGGCCACCGCCTACGAGCAGCTCTCCGGCAGCGTGCGCACCGCACGGGTGAAGTACCTCAGCTCCTTGGACGTCGAGGACCGCGGTGCTGGTGACTCGGATGCTGTCGATCCAGGCCCAGCTCACGCCGACTCCGCCGAAAATCCGTCGAGCGCGCTCTCGGATCCCGGGCCTCGCGACGTCTCCTCGCTCGACGTCTCCGCCCTAGAATCGTTCTCCCGGGAAGACCTCGCGGCGCTGATGGTGCAGCGCCTGGCCACCGTCCGGCGTGAAGAACGCGAACGCGCGATCACCCTGGTGGGGCCGCATCGCGACGACATCGCCTTCACCCTGGACGAGGTTCCGGTGAAGGGATTCGCCTCCCACGGAGAGACCTGGTCCTTCGCGCTGGCCCTGCGCCTCGCCGCCTACCGCGTGATGGTCGACGACGACCCCAGTGAGGGCGCTCAGCCGGTGCTGATCCTCGACGACGTGTTCGCGGAGCTCGATGCCCGCCGTCGTCGTCGACTGGCCGAGCTCGCCGCCGAGGCGGAGCAGCTCATCGTCACCGCCGCGGTCGACGACGACGTCCCGGCTAGCCTCATGCACAACGCGCTGCGGGTGGAATCGGTGGGCCAGATCAGCCAGGTGACCGTCCATGAACGGGATTGAAGACCAGATCCACGACCACGAGGACGCCGCGAAGATCCTGTTGGCCAGGATGCGCGCGGCGGCGCGCGGTCGCGGCGAGCACCGGATGCGTGGCATCCCGCGCGGCTCCTCGCTCGCCGGTGACCCACGTAGCAGCGCCAAAGAGGCCCAGGACCGCGCGAAGAACGCCGCGAGCTCGAAGCCCGGCGCTGACCGACGGGACCCGAACCTGCTGGGCGGAGTGGTCGGAGGTCTGATCAAGACCCGCGGCTGGAGCTCACCGGTCGCCGTGGGCTCGGTCATTGCCCGCTGGGAGCAGCTGGTCGGCTCCGCGATAGCGCAGCACTGCAAGCCGGAGAAGTTCGAGAACGGCGTGGTGGAGGTGCTCTGCGACTCCACCGCCTGGGCCACGAACCTCAAGCTGATGCGGCCGCAGCTGATGGATGTCTTCAACACCGAGCTGGGACCCGGGATCGTCACTGGTCTCTCGATCCGCGGCCCCGCCGCCCCGAGCTGGAAGAAGGGCCGTTACTCGGTGCGTGGCCGGGGTCCACGGGACACCTACGGATGAAACGCCAGGCTGCGATATGCCGCGCTCGGGCCCTCCTAGTGGAACCCAACCTCACCCGACCATCCCTGCGCTGATCCCAGGCCCGTTCCTCGGCCGCTGATCATGGACTCTGCCCGCTCACAGCGCGCAGAAAATACGATTTTGGGGCCTCGGCGCGGTAGACTCGACCGACGGCCCGAGCGCACCCACCACTCGGGCTGGTCTGTGTCATGACAAGGTCAGCAGCCTCGACCTTCCCGGCAACTCAAGGAGACGGCATAGCCCGTGACCTCGGCTAACGAGAACAAGCAGCATCAGGGCAACTACGGCGCCTCGGACATCACCGTCCTGGAGGGCCTGGAAGCAGTCCGCAAGCGCCCCGGCATGTACATCGGCTCCACCGGTGAGCGCGGTCTGCACCACCTGGTGTACGAGGTGGTCGACAACTCGGTGGACGAGGCTCTGGCCGGCTACTGCTCCCACATCCAGATCACGATGCAGGACGACGGCGGCGTGCGCGTCGAGGACGACGGGCGCGGCATCCCTGTGGACATGCACCCCACCGAGGGCAAGCCCACCGTGGAGGTCGTGATGACCGTGCTGCACGCGGGCGGCAAGTTCGGCGGCAGCGGCTACGCGGTCTCCGGCGGGCTGCACGGCGTCGGCATCTCCGTGGTCAACGCACTCTCCCGCAAGGTCCGCACCACGGTGCGTCGACAGGGCCACGAGTGGAGCATCGGCTTCGGCAACGGCGGCGAGACCACCCAGCCGCTGTCCCAGGGCGGGGAGACCGACGAGACCGGCACCACCATGGTCTTCTACCCGGACCCGTCGATCTTCGAGAGCATCGAGTTCGACTTCGAGACCCTCCGCGCTCGGTTCCAGCAGATGGCCTTCCTGAACAAGGGACTGCGCATCACCCTGCGCGATGAGCGCAAGATCCCGGGCAACGAGGTCGTCCACGACGAGGTCCTCGAGGAGCACCACGAGGAGACCGAGGCCGAGCTGGAGCCCACCGAGGCCGGCGGCGGCAGCGACGGCATCATCGAGACCCCGAAGGGCCGCGTCGTCGTCTACCAGTACGACGCCGGGTTGCTGGACTACGTCAATCACCTCAATGCCACGAAGCGGGCCGAGGTCGTCCACGACGACGTCATCGCCTTCGAGGCCGAGGATACCGAGCGCGGCATGGCCGCCGAGCTGGCCATGCAGTGGACGCTGTCCTACTCGGAGTCGGTGCACACCTACGCCAACACGATCAACACCCACGAGGGCGGCACCCACGAAGAGGGCTTCCGTGCCGCGATGACCACGCTGATCAACCGGTACTCCCGGGACAAGCAGATCCTGCGTGAGAAGGACGACAACCTCACCGGCGAGGACATCCGCGAGGGCCTGACGGCGGTCATCTCGATCAAGCTTCGCGAGCCGCAGTTCGAGGGCCAGACCAAGACCAAGCTGGGCAACACCGAGGCTCGCGGCTTCGTGCAGAAGGTCGTCAACGAGTACCTCGGCGACTGGCTGGAGCGTAATCCCGGCCCGGCCCGGGACATCGTGCGCAAGGCCCAGTCGGCCGCGCATGCGCGTGTGGCGGCCCGCAAGGCCCGGGAGAACGCCCGCCGGAAGTCGCCGCTGGAGACCATGGGCATGCCCGGCAAGCTCGCCGACTGCTCCTCCAAGGACCCCTCTGAATCAGAGATCTACCTGGTCGAGGGCGACTCGGCCGGCGGTTCGGCCAAGCGCGGCCGGGACCCGCGCACCCAGGCGATCCTGCCGCTGCGCGGGAAGATCCTCAACGTCGAGCGGGCTCGGCTGGACCGCGCGCTGGGCAACCAAGAGGTCCAGTCGATGATCACGGCCTTCGGCACGGGCATCGGCGAGGACTTCGACCAGGCCAAGCTTCGTTATCACAAGATCGTGCTCATGGCCGATGCCGATGTGGACGGCCAGCACATCACCACCCTGATGCTCACCCTGCTCTTCCGCTACATGCGTCCGCTGATCGAGCACGGCAACGTGTTCCTTGCCCAGCCGCCGCTGTACAAGATCAAATGGCAGACCGGCCCGCAGGACTACGTCTACACCGACGCCGAACGCGACGTCGCGCTTCGCGAGGGCCGGGCGAACGGGCGAAAGCTGCCCAAGGAGCTCGGGATCCAGCGCTATAAGGGTCTGGGCGAGATGGACTACTCGGAGTTGTGGGAGACCACCATGGATCCGGACCACCGCACCCTGCTCCAGGTCTCCATGGAGGACGCCGCTGCCGCCGATGAGGTGTTCTCCATCCTCATGGGTGAAGACGTCGAATCCCGCCGCGGATTCATCCAGCAGAACGCCAAGGACGTCCGCTTCCTCGACATCTGAGTCGCAGCCGTCCCACCCGGACGCAGCCGCGAGACGATGCCGATTTTTCGCCTAAGGGAGAACACCACACGTGAGTGACAACACCGAAGAACCACAGGACCCGCAGAGCGGCCCGACCGAGGCCGTGGAGGGCGTCGTCGTCGGCGACGTCGTGACCACCGACCGGATCCGGCAGATCGACCTGCAGACCGAGATGAAGCGGTCCTACCTGGACTACGCGATGGCTGTCATCGTGGGCCGCGCGCTCCCCGATGTGCGCGACGGACTCAAGCCGGTGCATCGCCGCGTGCTCTACGCGATGTACGACGGCGGCTACCGCCCGGACCGCTCCTTCAACAAGTGTGCCCGCGTGGTCGGCGACGTGATGGGCAACTACCACCCGCACGGCGACTCGGCGATCTACGACGCCCTCTCCCGGCTGATCCAGGACTGGGTCATGCGGTACCCGCTGGCCACCGGCCAGGGCAACTTCGGCAACCCCGGCGACGACGGTCCGGCGGCCCCGCGGTACACCGAGACCAAGATGGCCCAGCTGGCCATGGAGATGGTCCGGGACATCAACGAGAACACCGTGGACTTCCAGGACAACTACGACGGCAAGCAGCAAGAGCCCGTCGTGCTGCCCTCGCGGTTCCCGAACCTGCTGGTCAACGGCTCCTCGGGCATCGCGGTGGGCATGGCCACGAACATTCCTCCGCACAACCTGCGCGAGGTCGCCGACGGCGTGAAGTGGTACCTGCAGAACCCGCAGGCCAGCCGCGAGGAGCTGCTCGAGGCGCTGTTGCAGCGGATCAAGGGCCCCGACTTCCCCACCGGCGCACAGATCCTGGGCACCCGCGGGATCGAAGAGGCCTACCGCACCGGCCGCGGCTCGATCACGATGCGCGCCGTGGTCAGCGTGGAGGAGCTGCAGGGACGCACCTGCCTGGTGGTCACGGAGCTTCCGTACCATGCGAACCCCGACAACCTGGCCCGGAAGATCGCGCTGCTGGTCAAGGATGGGAAGGTCTCCGGGATCGCGGATCTGCGCGATGAGTCCTCCGGCCGCACCGGTCAGCGCCTGGTCGTCGTGCTCAAGCGCGACGCCGTGGCCAAGGTGGTGCTGAACAACCTCTATAAGCACACCCAGCTGCAGGAGAACTTCTCCGCGAACATGCTGGCCCTGGTCGACGGCGTGCCCCGCACGCTGAGCCTGGACGCCTTCGTCCACCACTGGGTCACCCACCAGATCGACGTGATCGTCCGGCGGACCCAGTTCCGGCTCGACAAGGCCCAGCGCGAGGCCCACATCAAGATCGGCCTGCTCAAGGCCCTGGACGACCTGGACCGCGTGATCGCCACGATCCGCGCCTCCTCCACCGTCGACGAAGCCCGGCAGAACCTGAAGTCGCTGTTGGAGATCGACGACGACCAGGCCCAGGCCATCCTGGACATGCAGCTGCGTAAGCTCGCAGCCCTTGAGCGCCAGCGCCTGCAGGACGAGTACGACGAGCTGATGAAGATGATCGAGGACTTCCAGGACATCCTGGCCTCGGAGGATCGCCAGCGCCGGATCATCAGCTCCGAGCTGGAGACCATCGTGGACAAGCACGGCGACGACCGACGCACCCACATCCAGCTCGGCTACGACGGCGACATGTCCATGGAGGACCTGATCCCCCAGGAGGACGTCGTCGTCTCGATCACCCGCGACGGCTACGTCAAGCGGACCAAGATCGACAGCTACCGCGCGCAGCACCGCGGCGGCAGGGGTGTCCGCGGAGCCCAGCTGCGCACCGACGACATCGTCGAGCACTTCTTCGTGACCACCACGCACCACTGGATCCTGTTCTTCACCAACCTCGGCCGGGTCTACCGCACCAAGTGCTACGACCTGATCGAGTCCGGCAGAGATTCAAAGGGCCAGCACGTGGCGAACATCGTGGCCTTCCAGCCCGATGAGCACATCGCCGGAGTGCTGCCGCTGCGCACCTACGAGGACGCCCCCTACCTGGTGCTCGCTACCAAGCGAGGCCTGGTGAAGAAGACGGTGCTCACCGACTACGACACCCCGCGGCAGGCCGGCGTGATCGCGATCAACCTGCGCGAGGACGACGAGCTGGTCTCCTCCAAGCTCATCTCGGCCACCGATGACCTGATGCTGGTCTCGCGGAAGGGACAGTCGCTGCGCTTCACCGCCACCGACGAGGCCCTGCGGCCCATGGGTCGTGCCACCTCCGGCGTCACCGGCATGAAGTTCCGCGAAGAGGACGAGCTGCTGGCCGCCGACGTGGTCACCGACGACTCTTATGTGTTTGTGGTCACCGAGGCCGGCTATGCCAAGCGCTCCGAGGTCAGCGAATACCGGGTCCAGGGCCGCGGCGGCCTGGGCATCAAGGTGGGCAAGCTGGTCGAGGATCGCGGCGATCTGGTCGGCGCCATGGTGGTCGAGGACGACGACGAGGTCTTGGTCGTCATGGAATCCGGCAACGTGGTCCGGTCTCCCGTCTCGGGCGTGCCCTCCAAGGGCCGTGACACCATGGGAGTCATCTTCGCGAAGCCGCGCAAGAAGGACCGCATTCTCAAGGTGGCTCGGAACTCCGGTGTGACCCTTGCCGCCACCGGAGAAGCCGAGGCGGCGGCCGCAGAGGGCGCAGCCGAGGCCTCCAGCGCGGAGAGCCCGGCAGAGACCCTGGAAGAGACCGCGGCCCCGGAGAACGGAACACCGGCGGCGGACGCAGTCGAAGCTGAGCGTTCTGAGACCGACGATGCAGTAGCGTTGGACCCTGATGAAGCGGACCGGGATGAATCGGACCAAGATGATGCTTGATGGAGGACTTCAGTGAGCGCAAGCAACGGCGCAGGTAATACCGGGAACAAGTCGGGATCCTCCGCGGCGCGCCCGTCGACTCGGTTCCCCGCGCCTCGGCCTCGTGCCCAGGCCGCCGGCGGAGCCCCCACGCCCGCCCGACCCGCGTCGGACCAGACGGGCGCACCCCGCCCCCGTCCCACCGCGGCGGCTCGCCCCAGCGGGCAGGGCGCACGACCGGCCCAGGGTCAGCGTCCCTCCGGAAGCCGCCCCCAGCCAGGCCTGGTGCGTCCGACGCCAAAGGCGAAGGTCCGCAAGGCCCGACTGCTGATCTCCAAGATCGACCCCTGGTCGGTGTTGAAGATGAGCTTCCTGCTTTCGGTGGCCCTGGGCATCATGACCGTCGTTGCGGCGGTCACGCTGTGGACCGTGATGGATGTCTCGGGCGTCTTCAACCGGGTCAACGAGCTGCTCGGCCAGATCCTCGGCACCGAGGGCGGCGGAGGCACCTTCCGCGTCGAAGAACTCGTCAGCCTTGCGCAGGTCGCGGCCTTCGCCACGATCATCGCGGTGCTCAATGTGGTGCTGCTGACCGTGCTCTCCATGCTCGCAGCCGTGCTGTACAACCTCTCCGCCTCCCTCGTGGGCGGCGTCGGGGTCACGCTCACCGACGACTGAGGGCTCCGGATCTGACGATTTGGCCCGCTCGCCGAGAGCAGGGTAATGTGTAGTGGTCGCCCTCGCGGGGGTGACGCACCTGAAACAAGGTGTCCGGGCGTATAGCTCAGGCGGTTAGAGCGCATCGCTGATAACGATGAGGTCGGAGGTTCAAGTCCTCCTACGCCCACCCCGGACTCCAAGGAGGGAAACATGAAACGCATCGTCTTTGTGGCTCTCTCAGTGGCGGGCATCCTCGGCTATCGCCAGTGGCGACGTGCCGAGGACACCCGGCAGGTCTGGTCTCAGGCAACAGACTCGCTCTGATAACCTGAGAAGCACCTTTGGGGGCATGGCGCAATTGGTAGCGCACCTGCTTTGCAAGCAGGGGGTTAGGGGTTCGAGTCCCCTTGCCTCCACCAGAGGACGTGACCAAGAAGCTCCCCGCATACGACGTGCGGGGAGCTTCTTCGTGTATGAGCCGCATTCGCCGATCGGCCGAGGGTGATATCTCGTGGCAGACCATCGGCGGTCGGTCCGCAGACGCCCTCCGGTGTGGCGTCAGGACCCGTGGCGTCTGGCCAGGCGAACCACAGCGCTGATGAGATCGCTGACCCCGGGTTCCTCGACCGGAAAGTGCCCGCATCCGCGAAGCATCACCACCTCGGTCGGCGCCGCGATCCGCTGCAAGAAGCGCATGCTCAGCTGCACCGGGGTCCAGTCGTCAAGCGCGGGGTGCAAGAGGGTCACCGGGGTGGACATTGCGGCCGCGGGGACATGGACATAGTTCAGGAATGAGCTGAGGAAGCCCAGCGGGACGTGGGCGCCACCACCGAGCGGATCTGACGCGCAGCGCTGGGAGAGCTCCCGGCTGCGACTCATCTTGGCGAAGTCAGCCAACGCGGGCATCGGCACCATGATCGACTCGGATCTCCCACGGACCAGACGGGTCAGCGGCGCGACCGGGATGGCGAGCGGGCCGAATCGGGTCAGCCGCGCCCGCACCCGCCAGTCCCGCGGATCCAACAGGGAGGTCGCGGCGACCGCGACCACCTGGGGCGCCCTGGCCGCCGCCTCATAGGCGAGCATCCCGCCCATGCTTGCTCCGAGAAGGATCAGCCGGCGTCCATCCGCTTCGGCGTCGATGAGATCGACCAGCAGCGACACCCAGGTCTGGTAGCGCACGGAGCCCGGGTCCAGGCTGAGGGTCCTGCCATAGAGCGGCAGGTCCACCGCGGCGACATCAAGACCCTGCGCCGCGAGCAGCGAGGTGAGCGGCCAGAGCGCCCCGCTGTACCCGCCGCCCCCATGGATCACCAGCAGCCGGGGCCCGAACGATCGGCCCTCGGTCGGTCTGTCCTCGGGTGCGCCGCCGAACCCTTGAACCCCTCCGGGCTGCGGAGCCGGACGGGCAATGTGTACCTGATGATCCCGCCACCGCCACCAGGTGCTCAGCATGGCCCGGCGGGCCGCGGGCTGGTGCGCTGGATGGAGAAAGGATGCGTAGTCCTGGGCGGTCACGCGCTCACGTTATCAAGCCGCGACGGTCCTTCGCATGACCCGAGGGACGGCTTAGGCGGGCGCTGGACTATCGCCAAGGGCATCTTGAGCTATAGTCTCGGTCTAACAGATCAACCTAGAGACTGAAGAGGTGCCTGACACAGGTGTACGACTTACAACGCGCAGTACTCCGCCGCCGAAGATATCGACTCGCGAGTGCTGCGAACGCAGGGCAAGCTGATCGCCGCGCGCACACCCGGGTGGTGACCCGGTGATCGAGCTCCTGCTCCTTCTGCTGGGCATCCTGGTGATCCTGGTGATCATTGCAGCCAATGGGTTCTTCGTCGCCCAAGAGTTCGCCTACATGTCCGTGGACCGCAATAAGCTGCGGGCACTGGCCGCTGAAGGAAATAAATCCGCCAAACGAGCGCTGGATGTCACGGGGCGCACCTCCTTCATGCTCTCCGGAGCGCAGCTGGGCATCACCGTCACCGGCCTGCTCGTCGGCTATGTCGCCGAGCCGCTGGTAGGCGAGAGCCTCGGCGCCCTTCTGGGCGGCGTAGGCGTCCCCGCCGCGCTGGGCATCACGGTGGGTACGATCTTCGCGCTGGCCGCCTCGACCATCGTGCAGATGATCTTCGGCGAGCTCTTCCCCAAGAACTACGCCATCGCCAACCCGACCCCGCTGTCGCTGGGTCTCGCCCGCTCCACGAAGTTCTATCTCGCCGCCTTCGGCTGGCTGATCTGGATCTTCGACGTCTCCGCGAACGCACTGCTGAAGCTGCTGCGGATCGAGCCGGTCCACGACGTCGAGTCCAGCGCCACGGCCAAGGACCTGGAACACATCGTCACCAGCTCGCATGAGAGCGGTGACCTTGCCGAGGAGATGTACCTGACCCTCGACAGGATCCTGGACTTCCCGGACCACGACGTCGAGCACGCCATGATCCCCCGTTCACGCACCGGGCTGATCCACCCTGACACCACGCTGGGTGAGATCCGGGCGCTGATGGCTGAGGAGCACACCCGTTACCCGGTGGTCGACATGCACGACGAGCCCGTCGGCGTGGTCCATCTCGTGGACCTGCTGGGCAGCAAGTTCACCGACGCCGCCGCGGCCACCGAGATCATGCGCGCCCCGGTGATCGTGCCCACGCTGATGCCGCTGCCCGATGCCGTGCGCACCCTGCGCGACGCCAACGCCAAGCTCGCCTGCGTGATCGACGAATACGGCGGCTTCACCGGTGTGGTCACCATGGAAGACCTTGCCGAGGAGATCCTCGGCGAGATCGGCGATGAGCACGACGACGAGGAGCCCGCCGGTATCGAACATGTCGGTGAGAACCACTGGCGCGTCGACGCTGATCTGCATCTCGATGAGGTGGAGCGTGTCATCGGTCAGGACTTCCCCGAAGGCGACTACGAGACCCTCTCCGGGCTGTTGATGTCCCAAGAGGGCGCGCTGCTCACCGAAGGCCAGGAGGTCCGCATCGATCTGCCGGCGGATCCTGCCGACTACGGAGAGGCTTCGCCCCCCACACGGTGGGTCGATGTCACCGTGATCAGCGTGGACCGCCACGTTCCCGAGTCAGTGCATCTTCGCCTGACCGAACATTTCGAGGAGGAACGATGAGCGACTGGCTGATCCCCACCATTGCCACCATCGCCATCATCGCGATCTCCGCGTTCTTCGTGATCCTGGAGTTCGCGCTGCTGGCAGCCCGCCGGCACCGCCTCGAGGAGGAGGCCGAGCACAGCAAATCCGCACGTGCCGCGCTGCGCGGGCTCAACGAGCTCACCGTGATGCTCGCCGGAGCCCAGCTGGGCATCACCGCATGTACCTTCGCGCTGGGCGCGGTCAGCAAGCCCGCTGTCGACTACGCACTGACCCCGATCTTCGAGTCGTGGAACATGCCGCTGTGGGCCGCAGACGTGCTGGCGTTCGCGCTGGCGCTGTTCCTGATGACCTTCCTGCACCTGGTGGTCGGCGAGATGGCCCCGAAGTCCTGGGCGATCGCGCACCCGGAGCGCGCCGCGAAACTCATCGCGCTCCCGGCCCAGGTGGTCCTGTGGGCCTTCCGTCCCCTGCTGCTCTGGATCAACGGGATCGCCAACCGGCTCGTCGCGGCCAGCGGGATCACCCCGGTGGACCGGGCTGCGGCGGGCGGATATGACTCCGACACGATCCGGCACCTGGTGGAGCACTCCACCCGGACCGGCACGCTGGATGAGGCCTCGGCCTCGCAGATCTCCCGGGTGATCGACCTGGAGACCCTCACCGTGGACGACGTCATCGCCGCACGCACCCGACAGGAGACCACCACGGTGCCGGTCACGGCCACCGCGGCCGATGTGCAGGCCGAGGCCCAGCGCACCGGGCACCTGCGAATCCTGATCATTCCCGAGACGGGCACCAACCCAATGGTGGTCCATGTGCGGGACACCCTCACGGTGCCGCCCGAGCATCCGGCCAGTGAGCTGGCCCGCCCAGCACTGGTCGTCTCGACCGGAGCCTCGGTCTACGAGGCGTTCCAGACCATGCGAGAGGCCGGCGAGCAGCTCGCGGTGGTCTATTCCGAGGGGACCCTCGCCGGAGCGATCACGTGGAATGACATCCTCAAGCGGATGTGGCCCACCATGGAGGAGCAGTGGAGCGAATCAGAGGCCGCTGCTGACTCCCGCCCGCAGGGCGCTGCCGCACAGCGCTAGCCCCCGCGGCCCGCGCGGCCCGTGCAGGTCGCACAAGCACCACGACGCCGGATCCACAGTCTGTGGGTCCGGCGTCGTCGTATCTGTTGAGAAAGCCCAGATCAGCGTGTTATCCACAGGTGTTATCCACAGTGTGCATAAGTTACATGCGTGTGATTCCGCTGGTCAGAGCGCTATCCACAGGATTTTGTGAATTGTGCACAAAACTGTGGATTAGTCGTGCACAGCCTGGGGAGAAATCCGGGCGGATGCCGTCGACTCAAGCGTAGGGATTGACCAGGCTCATGCCGAGCGCGGTGAGCAGCACCAGGACCACGGCTATGCCGAGCAGCCCGAAGCCGTGCCAGCGGCCTCGACGGCGTGCGTCGGCCTGACGGTCACCGGTGGACCGTGACGGAGCCTTGGAGATCACCAGGGCGCAAGCGACGCCGACGAGCAGGCCGCCCAAATGGCCCTGCCAGGAGATGCCGGGGATCACGAAACTGATCACCACGTTGATCGCGATCAGGGCCAGGATCCCACCGGTCTGGGAACCGGTGGCCCGCATCAGGATGAACAGCGCCCCGAACAGGCCGAAGACTGCCCCGGAGGCCCCCAGCGTGGGCGTCGTGGCGGGGGTCAGGAAGAGCACCGCCACCGAGCCGCCGAGCGCTGAGAGGACGAGCAGCGCGATATAGCGGAGCCGTCCGAGAGCCGGCTCGATGGCGCGGCCGATGAACCACAGTGCGAACATGTTGAAGAGCAGGTGCATGGCGTTCGCCGGAGAATGCACGAGCGCGGAGGTGAGCATCCTCCAGGGCTCGAAGAACCAGGGGGAGGTCTGCAGCGGGGCGTACCAGAGCGCCTCGGTGACCGCGCTGCTCAGCAGCTGCAGGCCATAGAGCACGACGCAGAGGCCGATGACCGTGAAGGTGACCACGGGGCGCTGGTCTGGGCGCAGCACGGCACCGAACTGGGAGCGGGCCGGGGGGCGGCGTCGTTGGAACTCTTCTCGGGCCCGGGCCAGGCAGTCCACACACTGGAACCCGACCGGGGCCTCCCGCAGACACTCCGGACAGGCCGGCCGGTCGCAGCGTTGACACTGCACCGTGGCGGGCCTGTCCGGGTGTTGCGGACAGAATGTTGCGTTGATCGGTCTAGATCCTCAGAGCTTCTCGATGTCGATCTTCTCGATCACGACATCTTCCTTCGGGCGGTCCCGGTTGTCGGTGGGGACCGTGTTCAGCGCGTCGACGACCTTCTGCGAAGCCGGGTCGGTGACCTCGCCGAAGATGGTGTGCTTGCCCTGCAGCCAGTTGGTGGCCACCGAGGTGATGAAGAACTGGGACCCGTTGGTGCCCGGACCGGCGTTGGCCATGGCCAGCTTGTACGGGGAGGTGAAGTCGAGCTCCGGGTGGATCTCGTCGCCGAACTTGTAGCCGGGACCACCGACGCCGAGGCCCAGCGGGTCTCCGCCCTGGATCATGAAGTCGGAGATGATGCGGTGGAACACGGTGCCGCTGTAGAGAGGGGTGTTGACCTTCTTCTCACCGGACTCGGGATGGGTCCATTCGCGCTCACCGGTGGCGAGACCGACGAAGTTGTCCACGGTCTTGGGAGCGTGGTTCCCGAAGAGCTCCACGAGGATCTCGCCCTGGGATGTACGGATAGTTGCCTTATGCGTTGCGATAGCACTCATGGACCCCATTCTCTCACTCTTGGTGGCGCGCGATGTCAGGTGGGGGGATGATGAAGGGATGGGCCGTGCCATAGCAGGTCACGAACAGACCACGTAAGCTGATGCCAGCAACCGATCCGGATTCGGAGGACATGCATGTTCGGCAAGAAGAAGAAGCGGAATCACGGCTGGGAGCACCTGGTGCTTGCAGGAGTCGAGACCGCACGTGATTGGACCGCCCCCAAACTGGGTGCGGCAGCAGATTGGGCCGAAGACACCTACCGCAAGGGCGCCCCGAAGGTGCACGACGCTTCGGGACGCGCACTGGGCGCCGTCAATGACAGCGCTTCAGTGGCTGGAAAGAAGATCAAGGAGTACTCCTCGGTCGCCGGCGGCGGCATCTCGTCCCAGTACGAGAAGCTTCCCCCGCAGGCCAAGGCGGAGGTCTCGAAGATCCTCTCCAAGTACGACACTGCCAAGACGCAGTTCGCCACGGAGTATGTCCCGGCCACCTCGGCGAAGCTGGGCGGCTATGCGGACAAGACCGCGAAGCTGATCCACCGCGCTGAGCTTGATCCCCGCGTCGAGAAGGCGCTGATCAAGGCGACCGGTGACAAGAAGATCGTCAAGAAGCTGCGCAAGAGCTCCGAGAACTACGCCAAGGGCGCTGCCAAGACGCTGAAGAAGCAGCAGCGCTCCAACAGCCGGAAGAAGGGTCTGCTGGTCTTCGGACTGGTGGCCGCGGCTGTGACCGCAGGCGTGGCCGCATGGCGCGCGAGCCAGCCGGTGGAGGATCCGTGGAAGAAGCCTGCGCCGGTCACCCGGCCAGCCACCTCCTCCACTGCGGCTCCCAAGCCGGTGACCTCGGCCAAGCCCGCAGGCTCGGCTCCCCAGCCGGCAACGTCGGCGCCGAAGCCGGCTGGCCAGGGCGGTTCGGCAGCGCCGAGCACCGTTGCTGGCACTCCGGCCGCCGCGCCGAAGGCCGCTCCCGATGCCCCCAAGACCTCCGGTGCACCGGAGTCCAAGGCGGGACCCTCGGGAACGACCAACGTCAACGCACAGAACGCGGACGAGGCCAAGGGCAAGAACGTTCCCTCACCGAAGCCAGCCACCTGAGCTGAGCCGCGACGGAGAACGTAGCTGAACACGAGCGGACCTGGCGATCACGCCAGGTCCGCTCGTGTGTCAGCGGGGGCGTCAGCGGATGGGGTTAAGCTTCGCGGCCTGCTCCGCCGCACCGGTCTGTCCCATGGTCTCGAGCCAATTGCCGAGCATCCGGTAGCCGCCCTCGGTGAGCACCGACTCTGGGTGATACTGCATGCCCCAGAGCGGCGCCGTCCGGTGGGCCAGACCCATGATGACCCCGTCCTCGGTGCGAGCGGTGACCTCGAGCACCGCAGGGATGGTCTCCGGGGCCACGGTCAGTGAGTGGTAGCGAGTCGCCACGAAGGTCTCCGGCAGTCCCGCGAAGGAGGCGTGCCCGGTGTGGGTCACCGGGGAGGTCTTGCCGTGCATCAGCTGTTCGGCGTGGGTGACCGTGGCCCCGAAGGCCTCACCCAGTCCCTGGTGTCCCAGACAGACACCCAGCATCGGCTCCTGGGCCTCGGCGCACCAGCGGATCAGCTCCACCGAGACGCCAGCCTCGCCAGGGGTGCCGGGACCGGGGGAGATGAGCACGCCGTCGTGCTCTGCGGCGAGCTTCTTGGCGTCCTCAACCGAGAGGTCGTCATTGCGGATCACGGTCGCCTCCGCGCCGAGCTCGCGCAGGTACCCGACCAGGGTGTAGACGAAGCTGTCGTAGTTGTCGATGACGAGGATGCGGGCCGCGGTGTCACTCATACAGGGGTCCCTTCGGCCCGGCCCAGGGCCGGGAAGGTCATCGATTCAAGGGTGGAGTCATTGAGCGGGCTGTACTGGCTCAGCCAGGGAAAGACGAATTGCATCAGGAGCAGCACGACACCGGCCACGATGACCAGGGCGAGCAGGATCTGCACCCACAGCGGACCGGGGAGCGAGCGGAACAGCCAGGCGTACATCTCAGGATCCTCTCTGGGCGAGGGCGGTCGGGGCCTCGCCGCTCAGTGGCGTAAAGTCCACGAGCTCGGCATGGGTGATCAGCCGCTCACGGTTGGAGAAGAGCGGGTGACACGTGGTGAGGGTCAGCAGCGAGCGGTCAGCCTCGGCCTCCGGCTCGCCGGGCACCGGCAGGATCACCTCTGAGTCCTGGGGCATCACCACATGGGTCTCGTAGACCTCATAGGTGTAGTAGCCGTCGGGGGATTCCACGTAGACCTCGTCCCCGGGGGTGAGCCGGTCCTGGTCGCGCAGCACGTCGCCGTAGGTGAGCCGGTGTCCCGCGACGGCGAAGTTTCCCGGCTCTCCGGGCAGCTGGGTGTCGGGATAGTGTCCCAGTCCGCCGGTGTTCAGGGTCTCGTCATCGACGCCGGAACGCACGGGCGCGGACCAGTCGGCACCGATGGCGGGCGCATAGACCACGGCCATGGCGCCGGAGTCCACGGCGGCCATGTTCTCGGGACAGGCGGCATACTCGCCGTTGGGAAGCTGCTGGCACTCCTCCTGGGACTCCGCCGGTTCCTGCTGATCGTCCTGTTCAGGCTCGGTCTCCAGCTGCTCGATACGGCTGTGGAACTCATCCTCGATCTCCCGGGCGCCGCGGTCCGCGTCGAGCCCGGTCCACCAGATCTCCCACACCACGAAGAGCAGTCCCAGCACGCCCAGAGTGACCAGCAGCTCACCTGTGACACCGAGTATCCGGGCGCCCGCGCCGCGGCCGCGATGTCCTGACATGAATCCTCCGAAGGCTGGGTGGGGCGACCATCACACTCAAACGGTAGAATGGCACGCAGACCACGGCCGTGACCATTCAGGCGCACGACCGTGCACCCATGATACCGAACCGACATCCGTGCCAGATCCAGAGGGGACCGAACCGACGTGGCTGAGTCCAAGCAACGCAAGAACCGCAGGACGCGCGACAAGACCGAGACGAAGAAGTCTCCGTTGAACGACGCCGATCCCAAGGAGCTCAAGGACCTGGGACTCGAGGATGATTCCCTGCCGCTCTGGTACCGCGCGACCATGGTCGGCCTGATGATCCTGGGCCTGCTGTGGCTGATCGTGTACTACATCACTCAGGGCGCCGCGCCGGTGCCCGGCGCCGGGGGCTGGAACATCATCATCGGCTTCAGCATCGCGATGGTCGGTTTCTTCATGACCATGCGCTGGAAGTAGAACCGCGAAGCCAGCGGGGACTGGGCCGACGAGGTGGTCGGCCTCGACGGCAGCCTTACCAGATGCCGATACTGGGGATTCCGGACAGTCACGACCGGATCGGGCCCCTCGAGCGCATCTATCCCGAGCCGGCCTGAGCCCGGCCTGCAGCCGAACCGACGTGAGGCTTGATGGAGCCAGGCGGCTCAGCGGGGTCGCCGGGTCGCCGTCGCCCTGGCCTGCCGGGTGAGCTCCTCGATGGGCTGGTTCGCCCCGGAGGGAGCGATCTGCGCGGCGATGGTCTCGCCGAAGCGGCTCTCTACGGCGCGAGCGATCAGGAAGTCAGCGATCGCAGGGTTCTTCGGCAGCAGCGACCCGTGCAGGTAGCTGCCCACGATGTTCTTCCAGCGCGCCCCTTCGTGGGCATCTTTGGCGTTGTTCCCCTCGCCTTTGGTGACCCGCGCCAGCGGCTGGACCCCGGGACCGAGGTAGGTCTGTCCGGAGTGGTTCTCATAGCCGAGGATCTCCCCGAACTCCTTGGACTCGGCCACCACATTGCCGATCAGCCGGGTGTCGGTGCCCTCGGTCCGCAGGTCGAGGATCCCCACGCCCTTGATCTCGCGACCCTCGCGGGTGCGGAAGGAATGGCCGAAGAGCTGGTAGAGCCCGCAGATCATCAGCATCGGGGTGCCTGAGTCTGCCAGGGCGTGCAGCTTGTCGCCGATGCGCAGCAGGTCCTGCTGGATCTTGTCCTGGCCGCTGTCCTGACCGCCGCCGCCGATGACGATGTCCACCTGCTCCGGGAACTCATCCTCCGGGTCGTAGCTGTGCAGGATCGGCTCGTAGCCGCGCCACTGCAGACGCCGCTGGAGCACCAGCGCGTTGCCGAAGTCTCCGTAGATGTTCATGTCCCGGGGGTAGAGCTGCAGCACATGGATGGGTCTGGACTCGGCCATCAGAAGGCCTCCACTTCGGTATAGGCGCCCAGCAGCTTACGCAGTGCGAGCATGGCGGTGTAGGTGCAGAAGATCCGGGCGGGCTGGCCGGGGTTCTCCTGCAGGAAGCGGGTGAGCGCGAGCTTCAAGTCGGGCTCCACCGCGTCGAAGTCCACCTCGTCGTATTTGAGTCGCAGCGCCATGTCATAGGCGCGGACTCCGGAGATCATGCGCACGCCGTCCTCGGCGAGGGAGGCGAACTCCACGTCCCAGAGCCAGCTCATGTCCCGGCCATCGGCATAGTTGTCGTTGATCGCGATCATCGTGGCCACGCCGCCGGCGGGAAAGGAGCTCAGTCCGAGGCGGAAGCCGGAGGGGTTCTTCACCAGCACCAGGTCCAGCGGACGGCCCTGGACGGTGAGGCTCTCGCCGCGTCCGAAGGCCGGGGAGACCTTGGAGAGCGAATCGATGAGCGCCGGGGCGTCCACGGCGTCGCCCAGCGCCTGGCGGACCACTGCCATCGCGGCCGCGGCGTTGAAGGTGTTGTAGGCGCCGTTGACGGTCAGCGAGGTGGTCACGGACTCGCCGTCCACGGTGAACCTGCCCCCGCCCTCGATCAGCTGCTCCAGGACCACGTCGGCGTGTGGATGCTGCGCCGCGCTCGCGGGTGATGAGTGGAAGTCGTCGTCGCTGGGGAAGTGGCTGCGCAGGGACTCGCTGAGCCCGAAGTAGTCGACCCGCTGGGTGCCCAGGGTCTGGGCGATGGCCCGGACCCTGGGGTCCTCGCGGTTGAGCACCACGGCTTCGACGGTGTGCTGGGCAATGGTGCGCAGCATCCCGGCGGTGGTATCGATCTCGCCGAAGCGGTCGAGCTGATCGCGCATGACGTTGAGCAGAAGGCTGTGGTTCGGGCGCACGGCCTTGACGAAGTGCACCGCGTGGGCCTCGTCGAGCTCCAGCACGGCGATGTCGGCGTCGAGCTTCCCGGAGAGCTTCACCTCCTCGAGGATCGAGGCGACGACGCCGCGGGTGAAGTTGGAGCCGCTGCGGTTGGTGAACACCTTCAGGCCCTGGCCCTGCAGCAGCTCGACGACCATCTTGGTGGTGGTGGTCTTCCCGTTGGTCCCCGAGACCACGATGACGCCTCGGGGCAGCCGGTGCAGTGTTCGGGCGAGGAAATGCGGGTCCAGCTTCTCCACGACGAGCCCCGGGAAGGCTGAGCCGCCGCCGCCGCGCAGCTTCGTCACGGTGCGGGCGGCACGGCCGATGAGCACTGAGCCGACCGAGCCCAGGGCCGAGGCGACGGTGCGCGGTGATGAGGAGAGTCTGGACATGGCGCTGATTATTTCATCTCATTCCTAGGGTGCCGCGCAGCTCGGTGCCGCGTGGTGGTCCGGGTGAACGGCATCTCAGTTGCCGTTGCTGTTGTTCCCGTTGCCGTTGCCGCCGCCGTTGCCGTTCGCGTTGCCGTTGTTCTCGTTCCCGCCGCCACCGTTGCCGTTCCCGCCGCCGGCGCCGTTCCCGGAGTTTGCGGGGGCTTCCTCGGAGTCTGTGGTGGAGTCGTCGTTCGAGCCGCTGTTGGCCTCCGGGGACTGCTCCTCCTCAGGCGATTCCTCGGGCGCGTCGGAGCTTTCGTCCGTGCTTTGCTCGGGCGAGTCATCGTTCCCGTTGCCCGGGGACTCCTCAGGCTCCTCGCTGGGGGACTCCTCAGGCTCTTCGCTGGGGGACTCTTCAGGCTCTTCGCTGGGGGGCTCGGCGGAGCCGTCACCATCATCGGTGTCGGGCGCCGGTTCGGGCGCCGGTTCGGGCGTCGGTTCGGGCGCCGGCTCGGGCGCCTCCTCCGGGGCGACGGCGACGACCAGCGTGACCGTGGACCCCTGCGGGATGTTGTCGCCGGCGACCACCGACGAGCCGTCCACCCGCTGGCCCACCACGGTGCCTTCACCGTAGTCGGTGCGCTCGTCTTCGACGGTGGCCACGTTCAGCCCGAGGGTCTCCAGGGTCGTCCGCGCGTCGGTGACGCTGCGCTCGAAGACTCCCGGCATCGTCACCAGACCGGTGGAGAGCACCAGGTTCACCTCGGATCCGGGCGCCACCGAGGAGCCGGAATCTGGGTCGGTGCTGATCAATGTGTCGGCTTCGATGCTCGGGTGGTTCTCCTGGCTGATCTCGCCGACCTCCAGGCCCACCTCTTCGAGCGCCTCACGGACCTCGTCCTCCGAGGAGCCTTGGAGGCCGTCCGGGACGCGCACGCTCTCGGCGCCGGTGGAGATGTAGAGCACCACGGCGCTGTCGGGCTCCACCGTGGTCTCCGCCTCGGGGTCGGTGCGGATCGCGAGGTCCTCGTCGATCTCGGGATGGGCCTCGGTCTCCACGGTCGGGTTCAGGTTCGCGGCGTTCAGCTCCTCGAGCGCCTCGTCCTCTTCCATTCCGGTCACATCCGGGATGGAGACCTCCGGATTGTCGAGCATGCTCATCAGCGCCCAGGTGCCGCCTCCGGCCAGCGCGAGGATCAGCAGGGCCCAGATCAGGATCAGGCCCCCACGACGACGACGCGGCCGTTCCTGGGGCTGGTCATAGCCCTGGTAGAGATCCGGGTCCTCGGGGGTGCGGGCCGAGAGCTGCGGGGACTGCGAGACGGCGCCTGCGGCGAGAACCTGGTTGAAGTCCTGACGCCCGCCGATGGCCGCCATCGCGGCGGTGGGCTGGTCCTCGTCGTCCACGCCGATCCCGATCACCGCATTCTGGATGGCCTGATTGAACTCGTCGGCCGTCTGGAACCGGTACGCCGGATCTTTGGTGAGAGCCTTGCCCACCACCGACTCCATCGCGGGGCTGACCTTGGCATTGAAGTCGCTGACCATCGGCGCTTCCTCGCGCACGTGCTGGTAGGCCACGGAGACGGGAGACTCACCTTGGAAGGGCGGACGGTTGGTGAGCAGCTCGAAGAGCACGCAGCCAGCCGAGTAGAGGTCCGAACGGTGGTCGACCACTTCGCCGCGCGCCTGTTCGGGGGAGAGGTACTGCGCGGTGCCGACCACCGCGGAGGTCTGGGTCATCGTGGAGGCGGAGTCGGCCAGGGCCCGCGCGATGCCGAAGTCCATGACCTTGATCTGCCCGGTCTGGGAGACCATCACGTTGGAGGGCTTGATGTCGCGGTGGACGATGCCCTTCTCGTGGCTGTATCCCAGGGCGCCGAGGATCCCGTGCATGTAGCCTGCGGTCTCCCGCTCGGAGAGCGGCGTGTTCAGTGCATGATCGATCTTCGACTGCAGCTGTGAGCCGACCTGCGCGGCAGGGAGGTGATCCTCGCCGTCGTGGACCCGGCCTGTGTCACCCAGGGCCAGGACGTCGTCG
This sequence comes from Nesterenkonia maliinae, assembly GCF_051262655.1. Lineage (NCBI taxonomy): Bacteria > Bacillati > Actinomycetota > Actinomycetes > Micrococcales > Micrococcaceae > Nesterenkonia > Nesterenkonia maliinae. The sequence goes on from NZ_JBIMEY010000002.1 coordinate 46,165, forward strand.
TCGGTCTCCCCGGTCGGGGCATTGTTGCTGGACTCGGCAGTTATCCGGGTCTGTTCGTCGTCGACGTCGGCGGTGTCGGTGACCCGGGGGGTGCCGTGCAGGATGTGCCGCAGGGTGACCCCGTCGACGTACTCCATGACGATGAACGGGGTCTTGATCTCGTGGTGGGCCTGGTCCTCGACCTGGGCGCGGCCGGAGTCGTAGACGGCGACGATGTTGGGGTGGTTCAGCGAAGCTGAGGACTGGCCCTCGCGACGGAAGCGACCCTGGAACTGCGGGTCCCGGGCCAGGTCAGGGCGCAGCATCTTGACCGCGACCTTGCGGTCCAGGGTGAGGTCATGGCCGAGGTAGACATCGGCCATCCCGCCGCGGCCGATCAGCGATGTGATTCGGTAGCGGTTGTTGAGGACGCGCTCTGCATTCTCGGTCATGTGTCGGTTCCTGTCTCCGATCCTGGCTCATCCTCGGCGGAGAAGCCAGCCCGGTTCGGATCCTCGGTGCTCTCCGGGCCGGACTCGACACCGGCCTGGTCATCCTGAGGTGCTGCGTCTTCGGCGGCGTCGTTGGGATCCGGCTGGGTCGCCTCAGGAGCACCCTCCGCCTCGTCCGGCGTCTCGGGCGAGGGAGTGGGGGCTGGGGTGGTGCCAGGATCGGGTTCCTGCTGGTCCTGCTGCCCGGTGTCGTCCTGCCCGTTGCCGTCCTGTCCAGTGTCGTCCTGGCCGGTCTCGCCCGGCTCAGCACCGTTCTGGCCCGATTCGTTGCCCTGCCCACCGTCGCCCTGCCCGCCGTCCTGCTGCCCGCCGTCCTGGACGCCGGGCGCCTGGTCCTGGGGCGCGGGGTCTTCGGGCGCGGGGTCGCCGGCACCTGCGGAGTAAAGCACTGTGACGGTGGATCCCACCGGGACGCTGCCGGTCGGCGTGATCCCAGTGACCACCCCGGCTGGCTGGCCGGAGGCGACGGCCTCGGACTGGACCTCGAGCCCTGCCGCCTGCAGGCGCGCCGTCGTCTCGTCCAGGGAGAGCCCGAGGAAGTCGCTCTCGGCGATCTCCACGACCTCGGCACCCGGAGTGAGAGTCTCGGTGACGGTCGGGGTCGGCGTGGGCTCGTCCTCGCCGTTGCTGCCGCCGAGCTGGGGGAAGAACCAGGACCCGATCAGGGCGAGGAGCACCAGCACCAGCAGCGCGATGAGCGGCCAGTACCACCGGCGACCCCCGTGGAGTCGACGCTGCTCCTTCTGCGCACCGGACTCGGGCGTGTCACTGCCCGCACTGGGGCGCGCCTGCGCGACGCCGGCCGCTGCGGGAGCGGCGCCATACTGAGCAGTGTTCTCCGGAGCCTGGGCCGGCTGCTCCGGGGTGCGCGCCGAGGGGGCTCGGCTTGCGCCTGGGACGACGGCGGTCGGGGTGGTGTCGGCCCGGGGGATCGCGGTGGTCGCGTCCGCGTCGGGCTCGGCGCCGTCCAGATGCGCGGCCATGGCGGGCACCGCCTTCAGCGCGGACTCGGTGTCATGGCGCAGCAGAGCGTCGGCTGCCTCGGCGAGCTTGGTCGCGGTCAGCGGCCGCTTGCCGGGGTCCTTCTCCAGCATCGACATGATAAGCGCGCGCACCCCTTCAGGGACGCTGTCCGGCAGCGTCGGAGGCGGCTCGTTGACCTGCTTGAGCGCGATCGCGATCTGCGACTCCCCGGTGAACGGGCGGTGCCCCACCAGAGCCTCATAGCCGATGATGCCCAGAGCGTAGATGTCCGAGGAGCCGGTGGCGTGCTGACCGGTGGCCTGCTCGGGGGAGAGGTACTGGACGGTGCCCATGACCTGTCCGGTGGCGGTCAGCGGCACCTGATCTGCCAGCCGGGCGATGCCGAAGTCGGTGATCTTCACCCGCCGGGTGGGGGTGATCAGCAGATTTCCGGGCTTGACGTCGCGGTGGACCAGGCCCTGGTCATGGGCGACCTGCAGGGCGCGACCGGTCTGGGCGATGATCGAGAGGGTCTTCTCCCAGGACAGCGTCTTGTCGGTCTCGAGCAGGACCGAGAGCGGGCGCCCCGGGACGAGCTCCATGACCAGGTAGCCGGAGCCCGACTGCTCGCCGTAGTCGTAGATGTCAGCGATGCCGGGGTGGTTGAGCAGCGCGGTGTGGCGCGCCTCGGCCCGGAACCGGCGCAGGAACGCCTCATCCCCGGTGTACTCCTCTTTGAGGATCTTGATCGCCACGGTACGTCCGAGCACCTGGTCAGAGGCCTTCCAGACCTCGCCCATGCCGCCGATGGCGATGCGTTCGGTGAGCTGATAGCGCTCACCCATCAGGATGCCGACCACGGGCCTCATTCGATCGCCGCCTCGAGCATCGTCAGCATCTGGGGCGCAGTGAGGGAGGACCCGGTGTCGAAGTCGATCCGCTCATAGGCCACGGTGACCGCGTACTGCGGGTCATCGGCGGGCGCGAACCCGGTGATCCACGAGTTGACCTGCCCGGTGTCGCCGACCTCGGCGGTGCCGGTCTTGGCCGCGACCTGGAAGCTCTGCGTCTGCGCACGGGTGGCGGTGCCGGACTCCACCACGCCCACCATCATCTCGGTGATCTCGTCGGCCACCTCGCCGGAGGTCACCTCGGAGAGCGTCTCAGGCTCAGAGGCCGTGAGCAGCTGCAGATCAGAGCCGCGGATCGCGTCGACCAGGTTCGGCTTCATCAGCGTGCCGTCATTGGCGATCGCGGCAGCGACCATGTTCATCTGCAGCGGTGTGGAGGTCACGTCGAACTGGCCGATGGAGGACTGGGCCAGGGCGGCGTCGGAGAGGTCTTCGGGGAAGTTCGAGGTCTCCACGCGCAGCGGGATGCCCAGGTCTCCGGAGTTGAACCCGAAGGCCTCGGCGCTGTCCTGGATGGGACCCTGCCCGAGGTCCATGGCGGCCTCGGCGAACGGGGTGTTGCAGGACTGCGCCACGATCCAGGAGAGCTCGGCCTGGGGCCGCTGCGCGCAGATGCCGCGACCGAAGTTCTCCAGCTGGGTGTTCGAGTCCGGCAGGGTGATCGAGTTCGGGTTGGCCAGGACCGTGTCCGCCTCGTAGTCACCGGACTCCAGCATCGCGACGAGGTCCACGAGCTTGAAGACGGAGCCCGGCGCGAGGGTGCTGGAGATGGCCCGGGAGGTGTAGCGCAGGTCCGGGTCGGTCTCCAGCCGTTCCTGGTTCGCCACCAGCTCGGTGGAGTCCTGGACCGCGAGGAGGTTGTTGTCGTAGCTGGGCTTGGCGGCCATGGCCTTGATGTCGCCGGTGGCGATCTCGCTGACGATGATGCTCCCGCGGGTGCCGTCAGGGATCTGGTCGTAGGCGAGCTGCTGCAGCTCGGAGTCCAGAGTCAGCTCGACCTGGCCGCCGTCCATCGTGTCGCCGGTGAAGACCGAGGTGATCCGGTCGAAGAACTGGCTGTCGGACTGTCCTGAGAGGTATTCGTTCAGAGTGCCTTCGAGTCCGGTGGGGTTGGCGGCGATGGAGTAGGTGCCGGTGATCCCGGAGTAGAGCTCGGGCTCGTTGTAGACGCGCTGGTAGTCGAAGCTGGAGTTCTCCGAGGGGACCGATTCGGCGATGGCTGCGCCGTCCACGGTGATCGCCCCACGCGGCGCGCCGCGGTCCTCATAGACCTGGCGCACGTTGTTGGGGTTGGCGTTGAGCTCGTCGGTCATGGCCACCTGGATGATCGACAGCGCGACGAAGAGGGTGATGAACAGGCCGACGGAGACGACCCAGGTGTGACGGATGGCGTTGTTCATTTCGTCCCTCCCTGGTCGGCTGGGGCCTGCTGGTCAGCTGGGGTGTGGTTCAGACGGGTCTGGTCGTCGTCGTGGTGCCGTTGCGCACTGTGCCGGTGCACCGCGCTCTCGCGGGCTCCAGGCCCGTCCGAGTGCTGCAGCCGGGACTCGATCCCGGAGGAGGACTCCCCGGTCACCTTGACCATCGGGCCCACGATCACCGGTTGCCGCGCGGAGTGCGAGATCAGCAGGAGCACCGCGACGATCAGCCAGTTCGCCAGCAGCGCGGACCCGCCTGCGGCGAGGAACGGCGTAGCCAGGCCGGTCATCGGGATCACCCGGGTGAGGCCGCCGACGACGACGAAGACCTGCAGCACCAGCACGACGGCGAGGCCCACCGCGAGCAGCTTGCCAAAGGTGTCGCGGGTGCCCAGTCCGGCGCGCATGTAGCGGCTGAAGAGCAGGAGGTAGAGCAGCAGCATCGCGGAGAGCCCGATGAAGCCGAGCTCCTCGCCGAAGGCTGCGATGATCATGTCCGAGTTCGCCAGCGAGACCATGTTCGGATTGCCCGAGCCCAGGCCGGTGCCGACGAGTCCGCCGTGGGCGAGGCCGAAGAGGCCCTGCACCACCTGGTAGGAGCCGCCGAAGGTGCGCTCGTAGATGTCCTGGTCGAAGGCGTTGAGCCAGATCTCGACCCGGTCGCGGAAGTGCCCGACGAACTGGTAGGCCAGGGCGGCGCCGATGAGCATGAAGACCGCGCCGATGGCGATCCAGGAGAACCTCGAGGTGGCCACGTAGATCACCGCGACGAAGAGGCCGAAGAACATCAGCGCGTTGCCGAGGTCGTTCTGCACCACGAGCACACCGATAGCGATGATCCAGGCGATGAACATCGGGGCGAGGTCGCGGAGTCGCGGGAAGGTCACGGGTCCGACCTTGCGGCCTGCCAGCAGGATCAGGTCGCGGTTGTTGGCCAGGAATCCGGCGAAGAAGACGGCCAGGGTGATCTTGGCGATCTCACTGGGCTGGAAGGAGGCCGGTCCGAGGGTCACCCAGATCCTGGCCCCGTTCAGCTCCTGGCCCAGTCCGGGCACGATCGGCAGGAAGAGCAGCACGACGCTGACGGCGAGTGAGATGTAGGTCAGCTGCCGGAGCCGGCGGTGGTCTCGGAGCAGCCACAGCAGCACGATGGCGGCCACGATCGAGACGCCGGTCCACAGCAGCTGCCGATCGGCCACCCCGGAGTAGGAGGGGGTGAAGTCGAGCCTGTGGATCATCGCGATGCCGAGCCCGTTGAGGGTCACCACGATCGGGAGGATGAAGGGGTCCGCGTATTTCGCGCGCAGTCGCAGCACCACGTGGAACGCAAGGACAAGTCCGGCGAAGACGGCACCTTCCACGTAGTAGTCGGTGGTGATCGGTTCGTCGAGGGCGAGCGCCACCAGGAACTGGGAGCCGACGGCCACGGTGAGGGCCATCAGCAGCAGCACCAGCTCGAGGTTCCTGCGAGGCTTGTACACCTGCTGTGCTGCTGCGTTCACTGGTCACCTCCCTGATTCTCGGCTGGCTGGTCCTGGGTTGGCTCATCATCGGGTTCATCGGCCGGTGCGTCGGTGGGCTCCTCGGCCTCATCCTCGCTCGGCTCGTCCTCGGTGCCGGATTCCTGCGGGTCGGCGTTCGTCTCGGCCATCGCGCGCAGCTGGTCCACGATGTGTTCGGCATGATCGCGGTCGTCGGCGGCGATGCCCCGCTCGACCCGTTCACGGTGGTACGCGGTGAGGTCCGCCAGGGCGATCTCGGCGTGCTCGTCGACCTCGGAGAGCCGGATCGGGCCCAGGGACTGAGAGACGCCGCTGTAGATGGCGACCTCGCCCTCGTCCTCACCCACGTAGTACTGGGTCTGGGTCCAGACATAGCCGAGAAAGGTGATGACGGCGACCAGCACCGCCAGCAGCGCCACGAAGGTGGGCAGGAACCAGGAGCTGCGACGACGCGTGGTCTGCAGCGCCTCGAGCTCCTCCTCATCGAGGACGAGCTGCTCCTCCTCGATGCTCTCGGGGTCTTCTGCGAGACCTGCGCCCGCGCGGTGCGGCCCGGAGTCGCCGGAGGATGCTGAATCGGTGGAGGACGGTGAGTCCCTGGAGGTCTGCACGGCAGGGGCGTCGGGGGCACCGGCGTCCGGCTGGTCCGTGGACTGCCCGTCGGCGGTAGCTGTCCCCGCGGCGCCCGCGGCGGTCTGGGCGGCAGTCCCGGCGCCGGAGTCGCCCCTGTCCTGGGCCTGCCGGCCGGTCGCGGAGGCGTCGTCGGGGTGCTCTTCGAGCAGCTCGGAGTAGGTGTGGCGCACGGGGCGCAGGGGCTGGCCGGTGAGCAGCGAGGCCATCGGGTGCTCATCTACATTGCGCCCTACCACCGGGATCGTGCCGGTCTCGGCGGCCTTGTTCGCGGCACCGACGAGCAGGTGCGGGCGTGCGCCGAGCTTCTTGCGCACCATCGCGGCGGAGAGCGGGGAGAGCGAGTCTTCGTCGTCGTGGTCGGAGAAGGCCTCGGAGTTGACCACCGGGACCACGTCGAGCTCGATGGTGGCATCGGCCCCGCCGTAGTTGGTGCTGGCGGCGGCCACGGCGGCTTCGCTCAGCGGCAGATCGTCGCTGGGAGCCAGGGCCGCCTCGTCGGCCTCGACGACCTCCAGGCAGACCACCGTGACATTGTCCGGGGCGCCCCCGCCGAGGGTGAGGTCGACCAGGTCATCGACGATCGATTCCAGGCTCTGGGTGGAGCGCAGCTTCTGCTCGATCAGTCGTTCGGAGACCACCGCGTTGAGCCCGTCGGAGCACAGCAGCCAGCGCTCGCCGGACTCCAGCGGGAAGGAGGTGATGTCCAGCTCGGGGGAGGCGTCGACGTCGCCGAGCACGCGCATCAGCACGTTCTTGTGCGGATGGTACTCGGCCTGGTCGGGATCCAGCCGGCCTTCGTCCACCAGTCGCTGGACGAAGGTGTGGTCCTTGCTGACCTGCCGGAAGCGTCCGCGCTTGAGCCGGTAGGCCCGGGAGTCACCGATGTGGGCGAACTGCAGCCGGTCCGCGGTGATCAGCAGCGAGGTGATGGTGGTGCCCATGCCGGCAAGCTTGGGGTTGGCCTTGACCAGCTTGTTCAGGAAGGAGTTCGCGGTCTGGATCTCATCTGGCAGCACCGTGTCGGGGTCGGCGAATCCGCGCGTGTCCAGATGCGCCAGGTCCAGCACCGTGGAGGCTGAGGCGACGTCGCCGCCGGCGTGGCCGCCCATGCCGTCTGCGACCACGGCGAAATAACGACCCGCGTAGCCGGAGTCGTCGTTCTTGGAGCGCACGGCACCGGTGTCGGAGCGCGCTGCGAAGCGGAATACCAGAGCCACGGGCTAGGTCCTCAGCTCCAGGACGGTCTTGCCGATGCGGATGCGATCCCCGGGCTCCACGGTGGAGGCGCGGGTGAGCTGCTCGTCACCGAGCCAGGTTCCGTTGGTGGAGCCCAGATCCTCGAGGAACCAGCGCGATCCCTGCGGAAAGAGCCTGGCGTGCTTGCCGGAGGCGTAGTCGTCATCGAGGACCAGGGTGCATTCCTGCGCCCGGCCCATCATGATCGAGGCGGAGCCGAGCGGAAGCTCGGTCCCGGCCAGCGGTCCCTCGCTGACCAGCAGGCGCCGGGGTCGTGGACGCTGCGCAGGACCGGAGTTGCTGGCGCCCGCAGGGGCGGGCGGTCCGCTGCGCGGGGAGGGCGCCGGGTGCGGAGCAGCGGCTCGGGCCCGGGAACGCTTGGAGATGGTCATGTCCCGGCCCTGCGCGGCGATGATCGAGAGGATCAGGATCCAGAGCAGCAGCAGCACGCCGAACTGCAGCACCGTGACAGCAAGTTCACTCATGTCCCGGTGTCCTTCAGCCCTGGCGGAAGCGCAGGCGCGCGTTGCCGAGCGAGATAAGGGCGCCGTCGATGAGCTGGACCTTCGGGGAGTCGCTGGTGAGCTGCTCGCCGTCCACGTAGGAGCCGTTGGTGGAGCCCAGATCGCGGGCGTACCACGCGCCGCCGGAGCGGAAGAGCTCCAGGTGCTTGCGGGAGACCCCGGTGTCGGGGACGGTGACGTCCGCCGAGGTGGAGCGGCCGATCACCGTGGAGTCCGGGCGCAGCGGGTAGGTCTGCTCCTCGTACTCCAGGCTCGCGGTGGGCTGCGCGGACGGCGACGAAGCCGGCGCGGGCGGACGCGGGGTCACCGTGGGCTGGGACATCGTGGATGGAAGCGGTGCCGCGGCGCTGGGGCCGGCAGCCGGGGAGGATTGCTGGGGCGCGACCGGTCCGGACTGTGGGTCCTTGTCGGTGCGTGATTCGATGCTCAGCTGACCACGCTTGAGCTCGGTGTTCTTCACGAACGTCGCCTTCACCGGGCCCAGCAGGGTGTATCCCTGGGATTCGGCGTGGCGCAGGATCTCCTCGCAGAGCTCCTCGGCCAGGGCGACTCCGTACTTCTTGGCTTCGGTGAAGTCCTCAGCGGCGAGTCGGATCTTGTACAGGTTCGGCGCCAGGTTCTGACCCTCAGCGATGGTCTTGGACTCTCGGTCCATATGCCGGCGTACGGCGGTCGCGATCTCCACGGGTCCGAGACTCCCTCCTCGTCCTGAGAAGGCACCGCGGACGGCCTTTTCGATGCCGCGTTCAAGGTTGTCTAGCAGTCCCACCGGCACCTCCTTCTACTGATGAATGTGTGCCCAGCCTCCGCATGGCTGCGTCGTGAGGTGGGCAAGATGACCTGAGTCTACTGTCTCACCTCTGCTCCGTGCGGCTCACCCGGCACTCTGCCGGGCACGGAATTGGGCGAAAAGAACTGTGACTCTTGCCACAATCACGCCGGGGGTGCTACTTTCTTCTCACCGTGAGAGCGCTCTCATACGATGCTTCGGAGATCCGCTCGCACCCCACTTCTAAGGAGACATCTGTGATGAGGACTACTGATCATGCGGAGGGCAACGCCTCCGCAGCGGCCCGTCCGGGCCGGCGGCCGACGTCGGCCCGCAGCCGGCGGCGTCATCCCCGGGTCCTGCAGGGGGTCGCGCTGACCTCGGTGCTGGCGCTGGCCCTGACCGCCTGCGGCGGTGCCGCCGACGGCGGCGACGACGAGGACGGCGGCGCGGCCGAGGGAGAGGACGTCACCCTGAGCGTGACGACCTTCAACGAGTTCGGCTACGAGGAGCTCTTCGAGGAGTACGAGGAGCTCAACGACAACGTCACCATCGAGCACAACAAGATCGACACCGCGGAGAACGCCCGTGACTCGCTGCGCAACAGCCTCGGCGCCGGACAGGGCGCCTCGGACATCGAGCCGCTGGAGGTGGACTGGCTCGCAGAGTTCAAGCAGTACCCGGATCGTTTCGAGGACCTCTCGGACCCCGAGGTCGAGGGACGGTGGCTGGACTGGAAGCACGAGGATGCGCTGCTCGAGGACGGCAGCCTCATCGGCTACGGCACCGACAGCGGCCCGCAGGCCGTCTGCTACCGGGCCGACCTGTTCGAGGAGGCCGGGCTCCCCACCGATCGTGAAGAGGTCGCTGACTTCCTCGGTGACACCTGGGAGGACTACTTCGCAGCCGGAGAGGAGTTCGTCGCCGCGTCTGACTCCGCCTGGTACTCCGGCTCCGACAACATCTGGCAGGGCATGATCAACCAGGTCGAGGTGCCCTTCCAGGATGAGAGCGGCGAGATCATCGCCGACACGAACCCTGAGGTGAAGGACCTCTACGACCAGCTGCTCGAGGCCTCCGTGGACAACGAGCTCTCCGCCGGGCTGACCCAGTGGAGCGGCGACTGGGCGGATGCCTTCCAGCGCGAGGAGACCTTCGCGACCATGATGTGCCCGGGCTGGATGCTGGGCATCATCGAGGGCAACGCCGCGGAGGTCGAGGGCTGGGACATCGCCAACACCTTCCCGGGCGGCGGCGGCAACTGGGGCGGGTCTTACCTGACCGTGCCGTCCCAGGGCGAGAACGTCGAGGCGGCCAAGGAGCTGGCCAAGTGGCTCACCGCTCCGGAACAGCAGCTGAAGGCCTTCGAGGTGGTCAACGCCTTCCCGTCCACTGTGGACGCGCTGGAGTCCGAGGAGCTGCTCTCGGCCACCAACGAGTTCTTCAACGACGCGCCCACCGGGGAGATCCTGGCCGAACGCGCCGAGGCCGTGGAGACCCAGCCGCTCAAGGGCACCGACTATCTGACCATCAACGTGGCGATCCAGGACGCGATCAACCGGGTCGACGTCGACGGCTCCGATGATCCGGAGTCCTCCTGGGAGAAGTTCGTCAACGACATGGAAGCCCTGCGCTGATCATGGTCGCTCCTGCCCGGGCTGAGGCCGCCGTCACGAGTCCTCGTGGCGGCGGCCCGACGGGACCCGCCGGGACCGGTCGTCGGAAGCCGCAGATCAGCTTCCGGCACCGGGCCTCGGCCTGGGATCGTCGGTACTCGCCCTACCTCTACATCAGTCCGTTCTTCCTGCTCTTCGCCGTGGTCGGCCTGTTCCCGCTGATCTACACCGCCTGGGTCGCCGTCCATGACTGGGACCTGATCATGGGCCAGGGCGAGTTCATCGGGATGGAGAACTTCGCCCATATCCTCGGCGAGCGGGCCTTCTGGGTCTCGCTGCGCAACACGCTCTCGATCTTCATCCTCTCCTCCGCCCCGCAGGTGGTCGTCGCGATCCTGATCGCCTACCTGCTCGACTACAACCTGCGCGCCAAGACCTTCTGGCGCATGGGCGTGCTCGTGCCCTACGTGGTCACCCCGGTGGCCGTGGCGCTGATCTTCTCCAACCTCTTCGGTGACCGCTACGGGCTGGTGAACTCGACGCTGCAGGCCATAGGCATCGACGCCATCGGCTGGCACTCCGACGTGCTCCCCAGCCACCTGGCGATCGCGACCATGGTGAACTTCCGCTGGACCGGCTACAACGCGCTGATCTTCCTGGCCGCCATGCAGGCGGTGCCGCGGGACCTCTATGAGGCTGCAGCGATCGACGGCGCGGGCAAGGTCCGTCAGTTCATCTCGGTGACCATCCCGAACCTGCGCCCGACGATCATCTTCGTGATCATCACCTCGACCATCGGCGGGCTCCAGATCTTCGACGAGCCGAGGATGTTCGACCAGTACGGCCGCGGCGGGGCGGACGGCCAGTGGCAGACCATGACCTTGTACCTCTACGAACTGGGCTGGACCCGGTCCGACTTCGGGCTCGCCTCCGCAGTGGCGGTGCTGCTGTTCCTGCTGATCGTGGCCATCGGGCTGGTCAACTTCGTCATCACACGCCGCATCTCAAGCTCGGAGGTCAAGCGATGAGCGCGCTCGAAGAGAAGCCGCTGCCGATCATCCCGCGCACGGGACCGGCGGCCGCACCCAAGAACGACGACGACCCTTTCGGTCGCGACAGGTCCGGCTCCGGGGCCGGATCCCGACCAGGAGCACGTCGGCGCCGCCGGGGCGGCTCCCGCGGCCCCGGCCGCGGTCCCGGCTGGATCGTCTACGGCTGCCTGGTCGCGGTGATCCTGGGCAGCATGTTCCCCTTGTGGTGGTCGTTCTTGATCGGCAGCCACGACTCCACGATCCTCTCCCGGGACTCCTTCCCGCTGCTTCCGGGCGGGAACTTCCTGGAGAACGCGACCGCGGTGATCGACACCGTGCCCTTCTGGCGCGCCACGATGAACTCGATCATCGTGTCCACAGCGACCGCGGTCTCGGTGGTGTTCTTCTCCACCCTGGCCGGCTACGCCTTCGCGAAGCTGCGCTTCAAGGGAGCGGTGCCGCTGCTGGTGTTCGTGATCGCCACCATGGCGATCCCCACCCAGCTCGGGGTGGTTCCGCTCTACCAGGTGATGGCGACGCTCGGCTGGATCGGGGAGCTCCAGGCGGTCATCGTGCCGGGCCTGGTGACGGCCTTCGGCGTGTTCTGGATGACCCAGTATCTGCGCCAGGCGATCCCCGATGAGCTCATCGAGGCCGCCACCGTGGACGGATGCTCGATGATCCGCACCTTCTGGCACGTCGCGATGCCCGCGGCGAAGCCGGCGGCGGCCATGCTGTTCCTCTTCACCTTCGTCCTGAACTGGACGAACTTCTTCTGGCCGTTCATCGTGCTCGGTCCGCAGAACCCCACCCTGCCTGTCGCGCTGCAGCAGCTACAGGCGGCGCACTTCGTGGACTACTCGCTGGTGCTGGCCGGGGCCACCATGGCCACCGTGCCGCTGCTCATCCTGTTCATCTTCGCGGGCCGTCAGCTCGTGTCCGGAATCATGCAAGGAGCCGTCAAACAATGAGTTCTTTCGTCGCCACCCAGCCCACCAGCGCACCGCGCACCGTGGAGTTCCCCGCCGACTTCCTCTTCGGCTCGGCCACCGCCGCCTACCAGGTGGAAGGAGCTGCAGCAGAAGGCGGGCGCGCCCCTTCGGTGTGGGACACCTTCGCCCACACTCCGGGCAAGGTCCATGCCGGTGACACCGGGGACGTCGCCTGTGACCACTTCCACCGCTTCCGCGACGACGTGGCCCTGATGAAGCGGCTGAACCTCAAGGTCTACCGGTTCTCGGTCAGCTGGTCTCGGGTGATGCCCGACGGGGTGACGGTGAACCCGCAGGGGCTGCAGTTCTACTCCGACCTCGTCGACGAGCTCCTGGCCGCCGGGATCCTGCCCTGGCTCACGCAGTATCACTGGGATCTGCCCCAGGCGCTGGAGGATGCGGGCGGCTGGGCGAACCGGCGGACGGCGGAGCTCTTCGCCGACTACGCGGTGGTGCTGCACGAGGCGCTTGGGAGCCGGGTCAGGCACTGGACCACGCTGAACGAGCCCTGGTGCGCGGCGTTCCTGGGCTACGCCAACGGACACCACGCCCCCGGGCGGACCTCGCCCGAGGACGCGCTGGCCGCGGCGCACCACCTGCTGCTCGGACATGGACTGGCGGTGGCGCAGCTACGTCGTCGTGATCCGGAGCTGGAGCTGGGACTGACGCTGAACTTCACCGACTATCGTCCGGCGGATCCGGACTCACCTGGCGATGTGGACGCCGCACGCCGCCTCGACGGCAGCTTCAACCGGTTCTTTGCCGGGGCGATCTTCGACGGGGCCTACCCGGCGGACGTGCTCGAAGACCAGGCCGGGCTCTGGCGCGAGGGGCTTGTCCAGCCGGGAGACCTGGAGATCATCTCAACCCCCATCGACGTGCTCGGGGTGAACTTCTACACCGGGGAGCTGCTCACCGAGGTGGAGCCGGAGCGCGCAGCCCAGGCCGCCGCTGCCGCACGGGCCCAGGGGTCCCCGAACCCGAATGTGGGCTCCGAGCATGTGACCTCGGTGCCGCGCGGGCTGCCGACCACCTCGATGGGGTGGGAGGTCTTCCCGCAGGGTCTGCATGACCTGCTGCTGCGGCTGCACCGGGAGTACACCGGTGCCGCCGGAGTGGCGCTCTACGTGACCGAGAACGGGGCGGCCTACCCGGATTCCCCCGATGCAGCGGGCTTCGTCCAGGACGATGAGCGGCTCAGCTACATCCGGGAGCACCTGCATGCGGTGCATCGGGCGAAGGAGGCCGGTGCGGATGTGCGTGGGTACTTCGTGTGGTCTCTGCTGGACAACTTCGAATGGGCGTTCGGCTACGACCGCCGGTTCGGGATCGTGCGGGTGGACTACGATACGCTGGCGCGCACCCCGAAGGCCTCCGCGAACTGGTATGCACAGGTGGCGGCCACGGGTGTGGTGGACTGAGCGAAGCCACGAGGCTGTGGTGATCGCATCCGACGAAGGGGGACCCGATGCCGGCTCGGCGACTGCCGACTCTGGAGGATGTGGCTGCCAGGGCAGGGGTTTCCCGCGCCACCGCCTCCCGGGCGGTGAACCTGGATCCGAGGGTGCGTGCGCAGTCCCGGATCGCGGTGGAGGCTGCGGTGACCGAGCTGGGCTACCGGCCGAACCGGGCAGCGCGCTCGCTGGTGAATCAGGAGGTCGATTCGATCGCCGTCGTCGTGCCGGAGGCTGAGGATCGGGTCTTTGCGGATCCGTTCTTCGCCGCGATGCTCGCGTCGATCACCCAGCGGCTGGCGGATTCCCCGGTGCAGGTGCTGCTGGCCATGGGGCAGCCCGGGGGCCGGCAGAAGATCGAGCGGTATCTGCGCGGCGGCTACACCGACGGCGCGATCATCGTCTCTCATCACCGCGACGATGACCTCTCCGACGTGATCCACGAGACCAAGCTTCCCGCGGTCTACGTGGGTCGCCCCTACGCCGGAGACGTCGGCATCCCCTGGGTGGATGTGGATAACAACTCCGGTGCCGCGCTCGCGGCAGAGCACCTGATCAGCCAGGGACGACGCCGGCTGGCCACCATCGCGGGGCCGCAGGACATGGCGGCCGGGTCAGACCGGCTGGCGGGGTGGACCGCGGCGCTGCAGCGCGCAGGTTTGGATTCGGGCCTGGTCGAGTTCGGCGACTTCAGCTCCGCCTCAGGTGCGGTGGCGATGGAGCGGCTCTTGGAACGTGCTCCGGATCTCGACGCCGTCTTCGTCGCCTCGGATCTGATGGCGGTCGCCGCCATGCACGAAGTGCAGTCGCGGGGGATCGTCGTGCCCGAGCAGATCGCGGTGGTCGGGTTCGATGACACCCACGCCGCGCAGCTGACCCGCCCGCCGCTGACCACCGTGATCAACCCGGTGGGGGAGCTTGCCGCTCGGGCCGTGGACCTGCTGCTGCAGCTGATGCAGGGAGACAGCGTGGACCCTGTGGTGCTCCAGACGGCCATGGTGAAACGGACCTCTGCGTGACACTCTGGCCTGCATGTTTCAGTTTTGAAATAAAATGAGGCAGACTGCTGTTGAGACATCTGACCAACCTCAATGGCCCTGCGCACTCGGCGCGAGGCCGCAATCTCTAGGAGACCTCTTCATGGCGAACCTCACCCCCGGCACCTGGAACCTTGACTCCTCACACTCCGAGATCGGCATGACCGTGCGCCACGCCGGCATCTCCAAGGTGCGGGCCATCTTCGAAGAGGCCGAGGCCACCCTCGTCGTCTCCGAGGGTGACGTGGCCACTCTTGACGCCCGCGTCAAGGCTGTGTCCTTCAACTCCAAGAGCCCCGACCGCGACGCCCACGTCCGCGGCGAGGACTTCCTGGACTCCGAGAAGCACCCCGAGCTGACCTTCGTGGCGAACAACATCACCGCCAGCGGTGAAGAGTTCGAGATCTCCGGCGACCTGACCATCCGCGGCGTCACCAAGCCGGTCACCTTCGAGGTCGAGTTCGGCGGCCAGGCCGTGGATCCCTTCGGCATGACTCGCGCAGGCTTCTCCGCCAACACCGTGATCTCCCGCAAGGAGTTCGGCCTGACCTGGAACGCAGCCCTTGAGGCCGGTGGCGTCCTCGTCGGCGACAAGGTCTCGATCGATCTCGAGGCAGCCTTCGTCTTGGCTCAGTGAGTCGATGCTCAGCGCATCAGCGGTGAGGGTCGATTCCCTCTGCTGAAAGAGGCCCGGCTTCCTGCCGGTGGAGTTGATCTCCACCGGTACGGGGCCGGGCCTTTTTGTGTTTAAGGTCACGTGTCGTGTCGTTTGTGCCTGTGTCAGTCGCAGGAGTGGCTGCGCTCAGGCGTCTGTTGTCTGCACCTTGGCGGCCTCTGCCGGGGGATGGGGGTACCCCGCGCTCAAGATGTTGAAGGCGTCCTGGATGAGAGTTGGGAGCCTGTCATCTGGAAGGTTGTTTCGCGACCAGAGGGCTAGTGAAGTGACCATGGCCGAGACCGCGCCTGAGGCGGCGAGCGAGGGGTAGAGGTCTGTGCTGACATCGGTGCCGGTGTGCACGGCGATGCGCTCGCTGAGAAGCTGCACCAGCTTCACCTGTTGGGTGACTCGGAAGGGCCGCAGCGACGGGTTCGTGTCCTCCAGCTGTGCGAGTTGGGAGGCGCGTCTCAGCTGGTCCGGGTTCTCACGGGCGTATTCGCTGAGCTGCTCGCAGAGGACCTTCAGCGGGGACTCGTTGGACTGCACATTGTCACAGTCGTCGAGGATCTGTTCCGCGCCGATGCTGCCCGCGGCCAGCACGGCTTCTTCCTTGGAGGAGAAGTAATTGGAGACCGTCCGCGGAGAGACGAAGGCCTCACGCGCGATCTCCTCGATGGTGACATCGCTGAGTCCTTTGGCCAGGGTCAGCTTCAGCGCTGCTCCGGCGATCGCTTCTCTCGTCATCTGCTTCTTCAACTCACGCAGGCCCAGCTGATCCTCGTCCATTATTCGATGTTAGCGGAGGTCTGCTGGTTGTGACGTTTTGCATGACACGCAAACTTCCTGTACGACGGGGAACTTCAGGCGCATGGCCTGCATTGCAGCCATCAAAGACGGCCTGAAACTTCGAATGACAGCACTCAAAAATTGTGTACACATGTCAATCTACCGACGAAGCAACCATGCCTAGAACGCAAAGTAACCAAGAAAGAAACTTGCGCAAGTGGCAAAACGCTGTCATGATCAAAGCGGCACCTGATTCCTGGAAGGACAAAGGAGCCAACTTCAAGGGCCTCTTCTGGGCTTCCATTTTGATGAGAAGGAATCACCATGAACCGTGCATACGCGCTCGTCGCCACCCTCCAGTCCTTCATGACTGATCGCTTCGAAGGCCGCAAGGACCGCGGCGCCACGGCCGTGGAGTACGGCCTCCTGGTCGGGCTGATCGCGGTTGTGATCATCGGGGCCGTCATCCTGCTCGGTGGAACTCTTAATGATCTCTTCGGTGACGTGAACACCGAGCTCACCGGAGGCACCGGAGGTGGCGAAGGCACGGTCGAGTAACCGCTTCCCATGATTAGTTGCCGGTGGTCCCTCAGGGGGTCCACCGGCAACTTTGGGCTCAAGGCCCTGCTGCTTCAATCCTGCGGAAGGGTCGAGACGTGAGAGTACGAGAGCGTGATCGCGGTGCCTCTGCAGTGGAGTTTGCGCTTGTCGCTCCGATCTTGGTGCTGATGCTGCTTGGCATCCTCGCCTTCGGCCACGCCTTCCACGTGCAGTCGGTGCTGTCCAATGCCGCCCGTGATGGGGTCCGGGTGATGGCCCTGCAGGACACCTCGGGTGGAACGGATCCTCGAACCGCCGCACGAAACGCAGTGGTCGCCTCTGCAGCACCCTCGGCAAGTCTCTCCGCGGGACAGATCAGCATCACCCCCGCCACGTGCGAGGCTGCCGGCACCTCGGGTCCGGGGACTGCCACGGTGACCATCAGCTACCCGATGGATCTGCTCGGTGGCATCGGGTCCGTCACCCTTACGGGTAAGGGGACCATGCGATGCAACGGCTGAGGACCCTCCGCGCGATTCTCATGCGGCGTCGGGAGAGACAAGGTGACCGCGGGGCCTCGGCTGTCGTCGTTGCGCTGATGATGGTCCCGATCATGATCCTGGCCGCGCTGGCCATCGATGTCGGAGCGATGCACGCCGAGCGGCAGCAACTCCAGACCGGTGCAGATGCTGGAGCTCTTGCCATCGCTCAGGACTGTGCACGCGATGACTGCACGACCACAGCCGCCACCGCCCAGAGCATGGCGACTGCGAATCTCAACGCAGCCGGCGCGACCGGTGAGATCAACTCCATGGACGAAGCGGCCGGGCAAGTGACAGTGCAGACAAGCGCCGTTCGCGAACATTGGTTCGCCCCGATCCTCGGCGTCAACTCCACCACCCTGCAGGCTCAGTCCAGTGCCCGGTGGGGGTACCCCACCGGTGGAACCGCGGTCCTGCCGCTTGCCTTCTCCTGGTGCGAGCTCGCCGCCCAGGCGGGCATCACCGTGATGCGGGACGATTCTGGGGCCGTTACCGGTGTGGATATTCCCGCGTCCACACCGGATAAGACCATCTACTTCACCAAGGCTTCAGGGACAGACTGCACAGGGCCTTCGAACAATCTTCTGCCGGGAGGGTTCGGGTGGCTGACCCCGAGTGCGCAGAGCTGCGGGAAAACCGAGTCGATCATCGATGGGTGGGTCGGATCAGACACAGGAAACAATGTGCCCTCCATCTGCACCGACGCCGAATTCCAGAAATGGGTCGGCAAGACCGTGCTTCTCCCAATCTTTGATGAGTACACCGGAACCGGCAGTGGCGGCCAATACAAGGTTTTCGGCTACGCCGCCTTCACACTCTCGGGATACTATTTCGCCGCACAGTATCGATCATCCTCTCCTTGCGGAGGCGCTGATCGGTGCATCCGGGGAAGTTTCGACCGTTTCGTCGACCTGACTGAAGACTTCGACTACAGCCCGAGCGGACCGCGCCTGGGCGCAGCCGTTGTGGCCCTGACCGAGTAAGGCCTATTCATTGTCACGTCGTTTCCTCGCCGCTATTCTCGCGGTCATCCTCGCTGGTCTTGCCGCAGTGCTGGTCATCAGCTACGTCAACGCCGCAGATGAGCGCGCCATGGCGGACATGTCACCGGAATCGGTCCTGGTGGTGACAGAATCGGTACCCGAGGGCACCCCGGTGGACGAGATGACGGACCTCGTGATCACCGATGAGGTGCCCGCCTCAGCGGTCGTCCCGGGTGGGATCGGGACACTTGATGATGTGGCGGGAGAGCTGACGACCACGGCGCTCTATCCCGGTGAACAACTGGTCGAGGGTCGCTTCGCCTCACCAGAGGAGCTCGAAGACCCCGCGAAGGTCGATGCCCCCGAAGGTTTCCACGAGATCACTGTCCAGCTGGCCACAGCTAGGGTGATGGGTGGGCACCTGGCGGCCGGGGACACGGTCGGATTCTTCGTCACCCCGGGCAATAATGAGACGCAACTAACGCTGCAGAAGGTTTTGGTCACCCGAGTCCAGGGCGGTGTGGCCCAAACTGTGGAAGAAGATGGCACAGAGACCACCACTCCCGCCGCTGAGACTCTCATGGTGACCCTTGCAGTCGACGTCACCGATGCCAAGCTGGTTGCTCACGCTGCCGAGAGTTATGGGATATGGCTGTCGCTGGAGCCTGAGGATGGCCCCATTGATGATGCGGGCCCTGTGAGCGTGGAGGACGTGCTGCGATGAGCCGTATCGCAGTAGCTGCTGCCGGGCCAGACATCGAACCGACGTACGCGGAAGCCTCTGGTGCGGGATTTCTGTCCTTGCCGGTGCCCTATTCGGAGAACCCTTCGGATTTGTTGGGCCGGCTCAATGGGGCCCCGGTGCCGGGCGTGCTGGTGCTGGATTCACGGTGTGACCCAGATCTTTGTCTTGCGCTGGCCGCCCGATTCCATACTGAGCACCCCGACACGGTGGTGCTGTTGGTCACCGACCAGCCTGAGGGGATGGGGCTGCGGGCCATGCGCGCCGGAGTCAAGGACCTCCTTTCTGTCACGGCCGATGCTGATGAGGTTCGACAGGCCCTCGGTGACGCATCTCAGCTAGCTGACACTCGTGCTGCACGGCACGCCACTCAGGAATCAGCGACACCCACTGGCAGGGTGATTACTGTGGTCTCTTCCAAGGGAGGAGTGGGCAAGACGACGGTGGCGACCAACCTCGCCGTCGCTCTGGCCCAGGCTGTGCCCTACTCCACGGTGATCGTGGATCTGGATCTCCAGTTTGGCGACGTGGCTACGACGCTGAACCTCTCGCCGGAACACTTCATGGCCGAGGCGCTGCAGAGTGTGGCAAGCGGAGACACCATCGCGCTGAAGACCAGGTTGACGCTGCACGAGACAGGGCTCTATGTGTTGCCGGCGCCAGCGCACCCTGCGGAGGCCGATGGCATCACCAGCGCCCAGATCAGCCAACTGCTCAAGGTGCTGACGCAAGAGTTTCCCTACGTGGTCGTCGACACCTCTCCGGGGCTTTCGGACCACACGCTGGGGGCACTGGACCACACGACCGATCCGCTGCTGCTGACAGGTCTGAGCGTGACTGGAGTCAGCGGCATGCGAAAAGTAGTGGACACCCTCTCGGTGCTGCAGATGTTCACTGACCGCTATCACGTGGTCGTCAACTGGGCCGACGCAACCGATGGGGTGTCGCTCGCGGACGTGGAGCAGACTCTCGGCACCCCGGTGGGAACGGCGATTCCCCGGTCCAAGAGTGCACCAGGGTCCGCCAACGTCGGGGTTCCGCTCATGCAGTCTCATGTTCGAGACCCGTTGGTGAAATCCCTTGCCTCACTGGTCAACACGCTGCTCCCCGAGGGGGTCAAGCTGGACCCACGGGGCAGGCTCCGCGTCAAGAAAAGAGGAAAAGCATGAGCCTCTCAGAACGCCTGAAGGCCGCGCAAGAAAGCTCGGGCCAACACTTGAAAGCCCCTTCACCGAAGACTCAGTCACCGAAAACCCCAGCGATGCCGGCCGCTCCGACCCCGGCACTGGTAGGCCCGGCTGAACCTGAGCCCGCGACCTCCACGGAGGTTCCAGCGCAGCCCATCACCCGTCGGACCGCGGCCAGTGCCCGCGAGCGGCCACCCGCACCCGCTCGTGCGGAGGAGCCCGACGATGCACTTCGCCGGCTGAAAGACAGCGCAGCGGCGACGCTGTTCCAGCGCATCGGTGCCCGGCTCAACGACCCGTCCCTGGATGAGCGCCAGCTCCATGCCCTCGTGCGAGCCGAGCTCAACGCCGTCATCGAGAAGTCCTCCATCCCGCTGAGCGCCGAAGAACGCAAGCGGCTCACCGCCGAGGTCCAGGACGACGTGCTCGGCTATGGTCCGCTGCAGCGGCTTCTTGACGATGAAACCGTCACTGAGGTGATGGTCAATGGACCGGACATGATCTTCATCGAGAAGTCCGGTCAGCTGCAGCGCGCCGCCAGTCGATTCGCCTCTGAGGAGCACCTGCGGCTGGTCATCGAACGCATCGTGTCCCGAATTGGACGCCGGATCGACGAGTCCGCACCCATGGTCGACGCCCGACTCCTCGATGGCTCCCGCGTGAATGCTGTGATTCCGCCGCTGGCATTCAACGGATCTTCGCTGACCATTCGAAAGTTCAGCAAGGACCCTTTCAAGGTGGCGGATCTCGTGCGCTTCGGCACGCTCAGCCCGGAGATGGCGGAGCTCCTGGATGCCTGTGTCGCGGCCAAGCTCAACATCATCGTCTCTGGTGGCACCGGTTCGGGAAAGACCACGTTGCTCAATGTGCTTTCCTCGTTCATCCCAGACGGTGAGCGGATTGTCACGATCGAGGATGCGGTGGAGCTTCAGCTCCAGCAGGACCACGTGGTCAGGCTCGAGTCTAGGCCGCCTAACGTCGAGGGCAAGGGTGAGGTGAGTATCCGGGATCTGGTGCGCAACTCGCTGCGCATGCGACCGGATCGGATCGTGGTCGGTGAGGTCCGCGGCGGGGAGAGTCTCGACATGCTCCAGGCGATGAACACCGGCCACGACGGTTCCCTGTCCACCGTCCACGCGAATTCACCTCGCGACGCTATCGCTCGGCTGGAGACCCTGGTGCTCATGGCCGGCATGGACCTGCCGCTGCGCGCCATCCGGGAACAGATTGCCTCGGCGGTGGATCTGATCGTGCAGCTCACCCGGCTCCGCGACGGCACCCGGCGGGTCACTGCGGTCACCGAGGTCCATGGCATGGAGGGTCAGACCGTCACCCTCCAGGACGTCTTCCTCTTCGACTACTCAGCGGGCGTCGACGACGACGGCAAGTTCCTCGGTAAACCAATCTCGACGGGCATCCGCCCGCGCTTCACCGAGCGCTTCGCCGACCTCGGCATCACCGTGTCCCCTGGAGTCTTCTCGCAACACGAGACTGGCCCCGCGCGGTGATAGGTCCCCTGATCGATCTCTTCGTGGAGCGCGGTCTTCTCGCCGGCGCGGTGCTGATCGTGGCACTGGCCGTAGGCGTGTTCGCCTACCTGCTGATCTCCCCAGGTCCCGTGCGGGTACCTGCAGAACGCCGCCGGCCCGGACACGTCCCGATGCCCAGCGCTTTGGAGCGGGGAGCGGGAACAGCGACGGCACTGGTGGAGCGGCTGATCCACCGTCGCGGCACGCCGGTGGGCGCCTCGACGCTGGAGCTCGCCGCAGTGAAACTCCGACCCCAGGACTTTATCTTCCTGGTGTTCGTCGGCTCGGTGGTGGGTTTCGCCCTCGGCCTGCTGCTCAGCGGGGCACTGCTGGCGATCTTCCTCGCCGCTGTGGTGCCGCTGGGCGCGAAGATTCTCCTGGGGCTGCGGATCTCCAAGCGACAGAAGCAGTTCGCCGAGCAGCTCGATGACTCGCTTCAGCTCATGGCCTCGAACCTGCGCGCCGGGCACAGCCTGCCGCAGGCACTGTCGTCGGTGGCGAAGGAAGCGGAGAGTCCGACCTCTGATGAGTTCGTGCGGATCGTCAATGAGACCCGGGTGGGGCGAGACCTCGGCGTCGCCCTGGACACGACCGCCGCTCGGATGGCAAGTGAAGACTTCTCCTGGATCACCCAGGCGATCGCTATCAACCGCGAGGTCGGCGGAAATCTCGCCGAGGTGCTCGACGGCGTGGCCAACACCATCCGCCAGCGCAACGAGATCCGCCGCCAGGTGGCTACGTTGAGTGCTGAAGGACGACTGTCCGCCCTGATCCTGATGGTGCTTCCCTTTGGACTGGGCGGATTCTTGCTGATGACGAATCCCGGGTACCTTGCTCCCTTCACCCAGAGTGTGCTTGGTTATGGCCTGATGATCCTCGCCGTGGTGATGCTCACGATCGGTGGTCTGTGGCTGCGCAAGGTTGTGGAGATCAAGTTTTGATGACCATGGACGCCCTCGTCATTCTTGCCGTCATCTGCACCGCCCTCGCCGTGGCTACCGGAGTCTGGCTGGTGTGGACCGGGATAGACCCTGTCCGCCGCGGAGCCCAGGCTAATCTCCGTCGTGGCGGAGTGACTTTGGTAGCCGCATCCAGTGGTCAACCGACGATAGAACGCACAGTGTCTCTGTCTGCGCTTGCGAAGCGGCTGACCCCTGCGCTTGTCTTACGGGTATTGGACCGGCAGCACACCCTCGCGGGTCGGCCAGCCGCGTGGACCCTTGAAAAGCTGCTCACCCTGAAGCTGCTCTGGTTGGTGACAGCGCTCGTCGTGAACGTTCTCATTGCCCTCTCCAGCCCCCCACCGGTGATTGCGCTGATGTCCCTGGGCGTCTCCGTGGTCGGGTACTTTCTCCCCGAGCTCCTGCTCAACAGCGAAGGAACCAAGCGCAACCAACAGATCGAGCTTGAGCTCGCCGATACCCTGGACCAGATGACCATTGCTGTTGAAGCCGGCCTGGGGTTCGACTCTGCGATGGCACGCGCCGCGCAGAACGGCAAAGGCCCATTGGCGAACGAACTGGTCCGCACCCTGCAGGACATCCAGATGGGTAACTCACGCAGGCAGGCCTTTGAAGCACTCACCGTCCGCACCACGGTCGTGGACCTGCGGCGCTTCGTGCGCGCCGTGATCCAGGCGGATGCCTACGGAGTTTCCATCGCCACTGTTTTGCGGACACAGGCCGATGAAATGCGGCTCAAAAGGCGTCAGCGCGCAGAGGAGAAGGCCCAGAAGATTCCCGTCAAGGTCTTGGCGCCGCTGATGCTGTTCATCCTTCCGGTGATCTTCATCGTGGTCATGGGTCCGGCCGCGATCAACATCGTGGACTCCTTCAGCGGCATGTGATGAGTGGACCTTTGATGATCACGCTGGCGACGGCGCTGCTCGCCGCCATCCTGGGCTGGTTGCTCACGCCGGTTCTGCGACCGTTCCTTGAGCGGGACGCCGAACGCATGGGGAACCTCCTGCGTGTACCCGTCGCGGCGCTCGCGGCCTCAGCCGGACTCGGCGCCGTGACCGTTGCGCACAGTGCCGCCGAGCTGGCGGCTTTCGCTGCGGCAGGAGTCGGGTGTTCTCTGTTGGTGGTGATCGACCTGATGGTGCGCCGCCTGCCGGACGTCCTGGTGGCAAGTACGGCTGTCGCCCTGCTGGTCCCACTGGCGGTGGCGGCTGGCGTGTCAGATGAATGGTCCGCGTTCGGGCGGAGCCTGCTCGCCGCCGTCGTCCTTCTGATCGGGTACTTCTTGCTGGCACTGATCGCTCCGTCGGGGCTGGGACTCGGTGACGTGAAGTTCGCTTTTCTGATCGGCGCGTTCCTGGGCTGGTTCGGGTGGCCCTACGTGGCGGTTGGCACGGTGTTGGGATTCGTCATCAACGGGGTGGTCGCTCTGGTGGTGCTGGTAGGGCGCAGGGCCGGCCCGGACACGCAGGTTCCCTTTGGCCCGTCCATGATTTTTGGTGCTGTCTGCGCTCTGGTTTTGCTGAACTGACCGCAATGGACGAGCCTCGGTTACTTCTTTGCGATGAGCTACGGATTGGTAAAACCTGGTGAATCTCGACCAAAACCAAGCCATTATGAAATACGCGGAATTATGACATCGGCTTTTGAAGTGCGATTTTCGGGTATCACCGCACCTCAGGTCACCCCTCGAGATTTTCGCTGGGACTAGTGACGCAAATCCGCTTGTGAATCTTTCGTTCGCCCCGTAATCTCAGCAATAAGTGACCCAGATCGCCCGTTTCGAAGCGGGTGCAGAATCTGTTGGGCCTTGTGCGAACGACTAGGTTCGATCGGCACCAATTGCATTCCACTCTGGGGGAAAATGAATAAGACGACCGGCTCGAGTCGCTCTGCGTTAGCAGTTCCGGGGCCTCACTTCACTGCACAAGCGAGGCTGCTCTTTGCAGTCTTGCTGGCTTCGTTCTTGGCGATGGCAGTCACCTTGTCTTACTCTTCTGTCGCCTCGGCGGTGACGACTCCGCCGAGTTCGCTCGGGGCTGCCGGCTCCTACGCTGTGCTCGCCGGGTCAACGGTGACCAATACTGGTGCCACCACGCTGAACGGGAGCCTGGGTCTGAGTCCAGGGACGGCAGTGACTGGATTCCCGCCGGGACTCGTGCTTCCAGGGAATCAGACCAATGTCGCTAACGGGCCGGCAGGGCTCGCGCAGGAGAGTCTCACCACGGCCTACAACACCTACGAGGGACTGCCGGCAACGGAGGAGAACGTCACGGTCCTGGACCGTGAGGATCCATTCGTAGGCGGCGTGTACAACTCGCCGAATTCGATGCTGCTCAGCGGCACGATGGTCTTGGACGGTCAGAACGACCCGGATTCGGTGTTCGTCTTCCAGGCAGGATCCGCGCTGACTACCGAATCGGGAAGCAGCATCTCGCTGATCAATGGCGCCAACATCTGCAACGTCTACTGGCAGGTCGGAAGCTCGGCAACGCTGGGGACGGGCTCTTCATTCGTTGGTTCCATCCTTGCTCTCGAGTCGATCACGGTCACCACAGGCGCAACGGTCGCTGGGCGAGCCCTTGCCAGAAATGGTGCAGTGACCCTCGATACCAATGTCTTTGACGCCCCTGATTGTGGCGAGCCGACGCCGGTTCCGACCGACACCCCGACTGACACCCCGGTCCCGACCGACACCCCGACTGACACCCCGGTCCCGACCGACACCCCGACTGACACCCCGGTCCCGACCGACACCCCGACTGACACCCCGGTCCCGACCGACACCCCGGTCCCGACCGATGAGCCCACCGAGTCGGAGTCAGCGGCAGCGAATCCGACAGAGTCGCGCGGCGGTCCGGATTCCCGCACTGGCTCGGACACACCGGACGGCTCGGATTCCCCTGCAGGATCTGACGTCTCGGGCGAAGACTCAACCGAGTCGGGTGTTCCAGCAGGTTCAGACACCGACTCCGCCGAAACCGCTGCTGACCAGTCGGATCTTCCGGCCACCGGACCCGGCGCCCTGACCGGCATGCTGGTTGGGCTGAGCGCGCTACTGCTCCTGGGCGGCGCGGCGCTGCTGAGCATCAGGCACCGTCGTTCGCACTCAAGCGACTAGCCTCACCTGGACCGGATCCCTGGTCCAGACAGCAGAGGGGCCCGATCTCGAAACCCGGTGGATGCAATCACCAGGGGCCAAGATCGGGCCCTTCTACGTGTTCTGCGCTGGTGCCTCACCCCCTCTTCGGTGTCAGGAGGAGGAGAACGCCGCGTCGAAGGCGGCATCCGAGGGTTCGAACGCGTTGGCGCGCACGAATTCCAGGGCCTGGGGTGCTCCCACCAATCGGTCCATGCCGGCGTCCTCCCACTCGACTGAGAGTGGGCCGGTGTAGCCGATGGCGTTGAGCATCCGGAAGGCGTCCTCCCAGGGCACGTCTCCGCGTCCGGTGGAGATGAAGTCCCAGCCGCGTCGCGGATCGGCCCAGGCCAGATGCGAGGAGAGCCGGCCGTTCCGTCCGTTGAGCCGTTTCTTCGTGTCCTTGCAGTGCACGTGATAGATCCGGTCCTGGTAGTCCCAGAGGAACGCCACCGAGTCCAGGTCCTGCCACACCATGTGGGAGGGATCCCAGTTCAGCCCGAACGCCGTCCGGTGGCCGATGGCCTCCAGGGTGCGCTGAGTCGTCCAGTAGTCGTAGGCGATCTCGGAGGGGTGCACCTCGTGGGCGAACCGGACTCCGACTTCGTCGAAGACGTCGAGGATCGGGTTCCACCGGTCGGCGAAGTCCCGGTACCCGGCCTCCACAAGTTCCTCTGACGCGGGAGGGAACATTGCCACGTACTTCCAGATGGCAGATCCGGTGAAGCCCGTCACGGTCTTGACCCCCAGCCGGGCCGCGGCCCGCGCCGTGTGCTTCATCTCCTCGGCCGCCCGCTGCCGCACCCCCTCCGGGTCACCGTCGCCCCAGATGTGATCGGGCAGGATGTCCCGGTGGCGGGCGTCGATGGGGTCGTCACAGACGGCCTGGCCGCGAAGATGGTTCGCGATCGTGTAGACCTTCAGGCCGTTCTTCTCCAAGATGTCCAGGCGGTCCTTCACGTAGGCATCGTCCTCGGCCGCCCGCCGCGGGTCCAGGTGATCCCCCCAGCAGGCGATCTCCAGGCCGTCGTAGCCCCATTCGCCGGCAAGCCGGGCGACCTCTTCGAAGGGCAGGTCCGCCCATTGTCCGGTGAACAGCGTCACTGGTCGTGCCATGGTCTTCAGCTCCGTTCCTGATCGTGGATCTCGGTCCATTGGTGGGAGGCCCCGCTCGAGTGCTGGATCGCCTCCAGCACCTTCTGCACGTGGAGTCCGTCTTCGAAGGAGGGCCGCGGATCCTCCCCGGCCGCGATCCCACGCACCAGATCCACCACCTGATGGGTGAACCCATGTTCGTAGCCCAGTCCGTGGCCGGGCGGCCACCAGGGCTCGAGATACGGGTGCTCCGGTTCGGTGGCCAGGATCCGGGTGAACCCCGAAGTCCGCGCGGGTTGAGTCGCATCGTAGTAGTGCAGGACGTTCATGTCTTCGAAATCGAAGCTGACGGCCCCCCGAGATCCGGAGATCTCGATGCGCAGCGCATTCTTTCGACCCCAGGCGAAGCGTGAAGCCTCCAGGATCACTGGGGCCCCCGAGGTCAGCCGGGCGGTGACCAGCGCGGCGTCGTCCACGGTCACCGGACCCATTCCGACGGCGTCGGGCGCCTCTACCGCGGTGCCGAGACCGCCGCTGAGTCCACCTCCGCCACCGCCGATTCCACTTGCCGCGACGGCGACCGCGGCAGCGAGCGGACGTTCCGCGACGATGGTGTCCAGCATCCCGGAGACCCCGGCGAAGCGTTGACCGGTGAGGAAGTAGGTCAGATCCACGATGTGGGCTCCGATGTCGCCCAGCGCCCCGGACCCCGCCCGGGTCTTGTCCAGCCGCCAGGACAGCGGCGCGGTCTCGTCGCCGAGCCAGTCCTGCAGGTACTGGGCGCGCACCTGTCGCACCTCACCGATCCGGCCTTCGGCAATGAGCTCCTGCGCCAGCTTCAGCGCCGGCACCCGGCGGTAGGTGAAGCCCACCATCGCGTGGACGCCCTGGGCTCGGGCACGGTGGGCGGCGTCGTTCATCCGCTGTGCCTCTGCGACTGAGTTGGCCATCGGCTTCTCCACCAGCACGTGCTTGCCGGCCGCCAGCGCCGCCTCGGCGATCTCCGCGTGGGTGTCGCCGGGGGTGCAGATGTCGATCAGATCGACATCCTTGCGCTCGAGCACCCGTCGCCAATCGGTGGCGGATTCAACCCATCCCAGCCGCTGGGCAGCCTGTTTGCTCCGCTGCGCGTCGCGACCGACCAGCACGCGCATCCGAGGCTCCATCGGAAGGTCGAAGAACCGCGAGGCCGATCTCCAGGCCTGAGAGTGGACCCGGCCCATGAAGGCGTGTCCGATCATGGCCACGCCGAGACGCGGCTTCTCCAGTTCAGCCATCACTGCGGCTCAGGACTCGAAGGCGTCGGGCAGGTACTGGTCCACGTTCTCTTCAGTGACCACGGGGGCGTAGAGCTGGATCTCGCGAGGAACGTCGCTCTGCACCAGGTCTCCCATGGCCCGACCCTGGGCGAGCAGCCGTGCCAGGCGCACTCCGTCAGCGGCTTGGGAGGCGGGGTACACGACCGTTGCCTCCACCACGGAATCCCCGGACTCGATCTCCCGCATCATGTTCGCTGAACCGGCACCGCCGACCATGAAGAACTCGTCACGGCCAGCGTTCTCGATGGCGGCCAGGACACCGACGCCCTGATCGTCGTCGTGGTTCCAGATGGCGTCGATCTCGGGCGCTGCCTGCAGCAGGTTCGCGGCGGCACTCTCCCCTCCGGCGACCGTGAAGTCGGCCGCGACGCGGTTGTCGACCTCGAGGCCACAGTCGCTGAGGGCCTGTTCGAAGCCTTCGCTGCGATCCTGGGTGAGCGGCAACGAATCGATGCCGGCGATCTCGGCGACGACTGCGTCCTCCTGGTCGCCGAGCTGTTCACAGATGTAGTTGCCCGCGGAGACTCCCATCCCGTAGTTGTCCCCGAGGATCGTGGTGCGTGCGGCGAAGGGGCTGGAGAATTCGCGGTCGACGTTGACCACGGGGATGCCGGCCTCCATCGCGTCGGTGGCCACCTCGGTCAGTGCCGCTCCGTCGAAGGGCAGGACCACGATCGCGTCCACGCCGTCATTGATGAACTGTTCGATCTGGCCGATCTGCTCGTTGACATCATCAGTGCCCTCCGAGACCCGGAGGTCGATGTCTTCGAACGCTTCGCCCTGGGCCTGGGCCCCTTCGGTGATGGCGCCGATCCAGCCGTGACCGGCGGCGGGACCGGAGAATCCGATGACGACCTCTTCGCCAGGTTCGGCGTTGTCACCGGCAGGTTCCGCGGCGGTCGGCGCTCCGGCGTCGTCGTCGGATTCGACCTCCTCGGGGTCATTGGAGAGGCAGCCGCTGACCAGCAGCGTGGCTGAGATGAGCGCGGCGGCCGAGAGATAACGGGGAGTGAAGCGAGACATGGTTCCTCCTGGTGAGAGTGATCAAGCGGTGCGGAGTGATTGTGGTAGACGGATGGTGGGCTATTTCGTCCGGTGGGCGGAGAAGCGCTGCTGCAGCAGGACCGCGGCGACGATGATGGCGCCGCTGACCACTGCCTGGACGGATGAATCGAGGTTGTTCTGGACGAAGACGTTGGTGAGCACGGCGAAGACCAGGACCCCGAGCACGGTGCCGAAGATGGTGCCGCGGCCGCCGGCAAGCAGCGTTCCGCCGATGACGACGGCGGCGATCGCGTCCAGCTCGTAGAGGTAGCCGTGGGTGGAGGAGCCAGATGTTGTGCGGCTGATCATCATGACCGCCGCGATGCCGGCGCAGAGACCAGCGAGGGTGTAGACCATCACCAGGTGACGATTGACCTTGATGCCGGCGAGCCGGGCGGCCTCCGCGTTTCCACCGACCGCGATCGTGCGCCGTCCGAAGGTGGTCCGGTTCAGCACGAACCACCCCGCTGCGGCGACGATCAGGAACATCCACACGATGACCGAGATGCCCAGGAAGTCCCCGCGGAACACGTCGTTGAACTCCTGCACGCGGACGATCTGGGTCTGTCGTCCGGAGATCAGTTCGGCGAAGCCTCGGGCGGCGACGAGCATCGCGAGAGTGGCGATGAACGGCACGACCTTCCCGTAGGCGATGATCACCCCGTTGATCACTCCGGCGGCGGCGCCGACGGCCAGGGCGGTGAAGAACATGATCGACCAGTGGATGTCTGCGGCCATGGCCTGGGTGCCCAGCGTGGTGGCCCAGATGGTGGCCAGTCCCATCACGGATCCCACGGAGAGATCGATGCCGCCTGAGGTGATCACAAAGGTCACGCCGATGCTGATCACGCCGATGACGGCCGCCTGCTGCAGGATGATCATGAGGTTTGCCACGCTCAGGAACCGATCGCCGCCGGTGATCACGCCCAGCGCGATCAACGCGGCCAGGGCGAGGACCAGGCCGAGGCTGTGTCCGAGGCTGAGCCTGGACCCCGCGGCGGTCTTGGGGGACTTCTCCTGGACCGGGGTGTGGTCCCGACCCGGCATCTTGTCCTGGGCAGGGTTCCCTGCACTGGCGGGAGAGCCTGTTGCCGTCGTCTCACTCATCCGTGAGCTCCTTCCATCACAAGATCAAGCACCTGGTGTTCGTCCATGTCCTTGGATGCTCCGGTGTGGACCACCCTGCCGTCAGCGACGACGAGGACTCGATCGGCGAGCCCCAGGACCTCCTCGATCTCGCTCGAGACCATCAGCACTGCTGTGCCCTGCCGGCTCAGTTCTCGGACCAGGCCGTAGATCTCAGCCCTCGCACCGACGTCGACGCCGCGGGTGGGCTCATCCAGCAGCAGCACCTCGCAGCCGTGCACGAGCCAGCGGGCGAGCATCGCCTTCTGCTGGTTCCCGCCGGAGAGGGTACGAATGTTGCGCTGGACATCGGCGGGGGAGAGGTGCAGCGCCTCGGCCTGCTCGCGCGCTGCGGTGCGCTCGGCGCGTTCGTTGAGCAGCCCCGATCTGCCGAACCGAGCAAAGGTGGAGAGGGTGATGTTGCGGTAGATCGGCTCATCCAGCAGCAGCCCCTGGCTTTTGCGCTCCTCGGGCGCGAGTCCCACGCCGTGGCTGACTGCATCTGGGACCGAGCCGCGGCGGAGCTTCTTGCCTTTGACCCGGACCTCTCCCGCAGTGGCCCGACGGGCTCCGTAGATGGTCTCCAGGATCTCGGAGCGGCCTGCGCCCACCAGTCCGGCCAGGCCGACGACCTCGCCGGGGCGGACGTCGAAGGAGACCGGATCGAAGACTCCGTCGATGCTGAGTCCATCGACCTCGAGCAGCGGCTGATCGCTGGTGGGTCCGATGGCGGTCCCGCCGAAGTCGGAGATGACCTCGTGGCCGGTCATCAGGGAGATGAGTTTTCGGGTCGGGGTGTCCTCGACCTCGAGGCTGGTGGCCACGGTGCGTCCATCCTTGAGCACCGTGATCCGGTCCCCGATCCGCCGGATCTCTTCGAGCCGGTGTGAGATGTAGACGACCGCGACGCCCTGGTCTCTCAGCGTGTGGACGACGCGGAAGAGGTTCTCCACCTCTTCGGGGTCAAGCACTGCGGAGGGTTCGTCCATGATGATCAGCTGCGCATCATGGGAGAGTGCACGCGCCATCGAGACGATCTGCTTTCCGGCGGCGGAGAGGCGGCCCACCTCGCGCTGAGCCGGGATCTCGGGGTGGCCGAGACGTTCGAGGAGATCCCGGGTGCGTTCCAGGGCGGTGCCGCGGCGCAGCACGCCCCCGGAGCTGAGTTCATGGCCGAGGTAGATGTTCTCTGCGACGCTGAGACCGTCGACGACGTCGAGCTCCTGGTACATCGTGGAGATGCCCAGTCGCAGTGCGGCCATCGTGGTCGGGAACGTGACCCGTTCACCCTTCCAGAGAATCTCACCCTCGGTGGGCTGGTGCGCCCCGGAGAGCACTTTGATGAGCGTTGATTTGCCGGCACCGTTCTGACCCAGCAGGCAATGGACCTCGCCGGCGCGAATCTCCAGGTCGACGCCGTCGAGGGCCTTCGCACCGGGAAAGTGCTTGATGATTCCTCGCATCCGGAGGAGCTCGGACCCACCATTTTGTGTGACCATGCTCACAATTTAGGCGGTACTTCTGTCGAGTGTCAATCAAAAGTTGCCGATGATTCTGAAAACTTTTGGAGTCTCAGTGACTGAGGAAGGGGTGGTTTACTTGTCCCATGGCCTACGTCACCGTGATCGATGAGCAGAACAGCGCGGCCTCCGGCTCGGCGGGGAACTCCCTCCCCAACAGTGCGGGAGCGCTGTTCCAGCTGCTGCGGGACGGGACCCCGCGGACCCGGTCTGACCTGACCGCGATGACGGGATTCGCCCGATCCACGATCTCCGCCCGGGTGGAGGAGCTGCTGGATTCCTCGCTGATCCGACCCGCGGGGGAGAACTCCTCCACCGGGGGCCGCCCGCCGAGCACCTTCAGCTTCAACCCCGATGCCCGGGCCGTGCTCGCTGTCGACCTCGGTGGCACCCACGCCCGGATCGCCGTGACGGACCTTGCCGCCCGGGTGCTGGCGGAGAAGGAGCAGGAGCTCGACATCACCCGTGGACCGGTGGCCGTGCTCGATGCGGTGGGAGCCATCGCCATGGAGCTGCTGCAGGAGGCAGGCCGCGGCCCCGAGGACCTGCTGGGCGTCGGGGTGGGCGTGCCGGGCCCCGTGGAATTCGCCACCGGACGCCCGATGAGCCCGCCCATCATGCCCGGCTGGGACCACTTCGACATCCCCGGACATCTGCGCCAGTGGTTCCCGGGCCCGATCATGGTGGACAACGACGTCAATGCCATGGCCCTGGGAGAGCACGCCGTGACCTATCCCGGCGTCGCGAACATGATGTTCGTCAAGGTCGCCACCGGCATCGGCTCCGGCATCATCAGCGACGGCCGGCTGCAGCACGGCGCCCAGGGAGCGGCCGGGGATCTGGGCCACATCGCGACCCCTGACGGCGATACCACACAGTGCACCTGCGGGAACTCCGGATGCCTGGAGGCGGTGGCCTCGGGGCCGGCGATCGCGGCGCAGCTGCGCGAGCGCGGGTTCGACGTGCCTCACCATGGAGCGATGTTGGAGCTGGTGCGCTCCGGGGATTTAGAGGCGCTGCGCACCGTGCGTCAGGCGGGACGGCAGGTCGGCTTGGTGCTGGCCGGCTGCGTGAACCTGCTCAACCCCTCGGTCATCGTGATCGGCGGAGTGGTCTCTACTGCCGGGGAGCATTTCCTCGCCGGCATCCGCGAGGCCGTCTACTCCCGTTCGCTGCCGCTGGCGACCCAGCATCTGCGCATCGTGGCCACCCAGACGAAGGCGCGCGCCGGGGTGCTCGGCGCCTCGACGCTGGTCACCGGTCACGGGCTCTCGATCGAGAACGTGAACCGACTCGTCGGCTGAACCGCGCGGCTAGGACAGCGCGTCCTGGGCCTCGCCCTCGCTTTGAGCCTCAGTCCTCCGCCGAGCCTTGGCGTTGCCCAGTGCCAGGACCAGGGCGGTGCCCAGCATCACCAGCGCCAGCCCCCAGCCCAAGGGTGCCGTGTAGTCCGGGGCTTGCGGAATGGCAGAGAGCACGATGCCGATCGGGGCGAAGAACAACAGCCCATTGATGACGTTCTTGCTGCGTGCCATGTGTTCACCCTCATCGTCTGTGGCGGGATTGTGATCCGAGTCTCCAGGTTATCGGAATGCCGGCACGGCACAGGAAACCGCACGTCAGGGGTTGACGGACGGGGTGCAGGTCGATCTGATGGAGGCATGGAGCTGTTTCTCCCCATCACTGCATTGATCATCGGATCTGTATTGTTCACGATGTCATTCCGCATGCTCATCCAGGCGAATCCCAACGAGC
Source organism: Nesterenkonia maliinae (assembly GCF_051262655.1). Taxonomy (NCBI): domain Bacteria; kingdom Bacillati; phylum Actinomycetota; class Actinomycetes; order Micrococcales; family Micrococcaceae; genus Nesterenkonia; species Nesterenkonia maliinae. Next base: position 79,665 of record NZ_JBIMEY010000002.1, read on the forward strand.
GCATCCCCCAGCTCTGGGGGCGGCCCGCGCGTCACCCGGGCAGGATCTACGTCATCCGCGCGGCAGCCATCGGTTTCCTGTTCCTCGCTGTCTTCGAACTGAGCGGGTCGATCGGCTACGCCAGCGTGCTGCTGGTCGCGCTGGCCGGCCTGCCGGCATGGGCGTTGAACATCCTGCACAACCGCCGGGTCGCACGGGGCCAGCACGGTCAAGGAGCAGGACAGCCGGCGTGAGGGTCGGGCCAGCCTCATACCCCGAACGCGGCACCGACCCGGCGCTGGAGTCGCGCCCACTGGTCTGCGGGATCCAGCTGCGGGGAGAGCGTGTGCAGCTGCACCGCGGCGGGCGTCAGGACCGGGCCCTCGGCGGTGTTGTCCGCGGGCTCACCGTCGACGGTCACCACCTGCTGGACCATCGATCCGGGCATCAGGTTCATCATCACCAGGGCGAGCTGGCGGGCATGGCCAGGCTCCAGCGCGATGGGCGCAACCACTACGCCGGGATTGATGTCGACCGGACGGGACAGCACTCGACGCGCCACATCGACCCCGCCGATCACCGACTGCCCGAGGAACCAGCCGAGCAGCGTCATCGAGGACCCCAATCGGCGCGGCCATGCACCCGGAGAGCTCCTCGAGGACGGCGGAAGCAGCACCAGGCTCAGCGCCGTGGCCAGCGTCACCGAGACCACACCGTAGGTCACGTAGTCCGCGCCACCGCCGGAGAGCGCCCACCAGAGCAGTCCCAACACCACGGCGCGCAGCACTGCCGCCAGCACGAAGGCACTCATAGACTCCTCCCCGCAATGAGCATCGTGGCCACCGTGACCACGCTCAACAGCACCACCAGCGTCAGGCCGGTGGACTCCCAGCGGCCCAAGCGGGCCTCCGTCCAGGAGACTCCGCGTCGACCGCGCTGAGCCGCGGAGGACCAGAAGCTGCCCCACCGCTGCGCTGCGGCGTGGGTGAATCCATGCGCGCCGTCCAGGGCCCTGCCCCCACCGGATCCGACCCGGCGCAGCAGCGACTCCTCCGCCACCAGCAGATCCCCGGGGGGAATCGCCGCCTTCTCGCTGCTGGTCAGCCGCGCCGGCAGCCACCCGCGGCGGGCAGCACCCCAGGCCAGCCCCGCGAGTAAAACCCCGAGCAGGATCGGCCAGGTCGCATCCCACAGGGTGCTCCGCTCCCAGCTGGGCACGGCGACGCCCTCGGCCTGCACTGGGTCGGTCACCCACCGGGCGCCGATCACCCAGGGCACCACGATCCCCGCCGCGCAGACGCCCAGCCAGGAGAACAGCTCCCCATCGGCTCGACGGCGCGGGTCACGGTCTGCCGTCCAGAGGACCGCCGCGAAGCGCAGCAGCAGCAGGGTGGAACCGGTGGCGACCAGCGGGAGCAGCTGGTCGAGACCCACGCCGAGCACCTGGATCCCGCTCACCGCCTCCTTGGACACATACTTGCCGAACGCGCCAGAGGTCAGCGGGGCACCGGCCACCGCCAGTCCCGCGCCGAGCATCCCGAGCAGCACCAGGATCCCGGTTCGGCCCCGGGCGTAGTGCTTGACCACCGGCACTCCCAGGAACAGGGCGCCCTTGGCCAGGCCGTGGTGCACCGCGTAGATCACCGCAGCCGCCGACGTCGCCGCCTGCAGCTCGGGGACCATCAGGCCCACCGCAACCAGCGCGGTGATGAACCCCATCTGCGAGATGGTCGAATAGGCCAGCACGACCTTCGGATCGTGCTGGAGGACCCCGAGGACGACGGCGGCGAAGGCGCCTGTCAGCGCCAGAGCCATCAGCACCGCCCCGGCGGTCTCACCTTCGGGAAGGAAGCGCAGCCAGCCGATCAGCCCGGCCTTGACCATGGCCCCGGAGAGCACCGCCGAGGCGGCCGGCGGCGCGGCGGGATGGGCCAGCGGCAGCCACACGTGCAGCGGAACCGTGCCGGCCTTGACCCCGAACCCGAAGAAGAGCAGCCCCTGGATCAGACCGGGGTGCGCGGTGCCCGCCGCGTCTGCAGAGTCGGTGAGCAGGAACCCGCCGGCGGAGGTCAGCAGGATCAGCGCGGCCAGGATGGCGGTCTCGGACAGCACCGACATCACCAGGTAGACCCGGGTGGCACGCCGCGCGGCAGGAGTCCGGTAGTGGATCACCAGCCCGGCCGCCGAGAAGCTCATCAAAGCGAAGGACAGATAGAAGCTGGCGGCGTCGGCAGCGAGGTAGGTGCCGATGTTGCCGGAGTAGCTGAGCAGCAGGAACGCCGAGAGCGCGCCCGAGCCGCGTTCGGTGTCACGCAGCTTGATCCAGCTGATCGCCAGCAGCCCGGCCCCGTAGAGCAGCGCCGCAATCAGCAGCAGCGGCCTGGCATAGAGATCCACCGCAAAGTGCGCCCCGAAGAGCAGCCACGGCACCTCCAGGGCGGCGGCCTGGGACCCTGGCTCCGCCAGCAGCGCGAGCAGCACCGCAGGAACCACGGCCAGCGGCGCGAACAGGGTCAGCCGGCGGCGCAGCGTGAAGGCCTGCCCCGGACGCAGCAGCCCGGCCAGTCCGAGCACCAGCACGAGGACCAGCGGGGTCACCAGGGACACCGCGATCAGGGACGGTGAGAACAGCGGTGGTGAGGCCAACGCCGGTGAGAACAGCACTGGTGTGGCGAGCATCAGTCCAGCACCCCCTCGGCGATGAACCGGGCGACCTGCAGCGGGGCGAAGGCCAGGGAGGCGGCGATCCCGACGAAGAGGGTCAGCCCAGCGGTGATCAGCGCCGGGGCCAGCAGGCTCTTGGGCTCCTTCACACGCAGCGGATCCGCGGAGTCGGCCGACTCGGCGTCTCCGCTGACCAGCGTCTTCGGGTCCACCTCATCGGGGTCGGCGAACCACAGCGCGTAGACCACGGGCAGGAAATAGGCGGCGTTGAGCAACGAGGACCCGACCAGCATCCACAGCACCCACGGATGCTCCGAGGCGAGTGCCCCGGTGCCCAGCTGCCATTTGGAGATGAACCCGGCAGTGGGCGGCAGCCCGATCATGCCGAAGGCGCCCACGGTGAACGCGGCCGAGGTCAGCGGCATCCGGCGTCCAGCTCCGCGGAGCTGGCTCACCGTATGGGCGCGGATCACCTCGGCGAAGAGTCCCGCGCAGAAGAACAGCGTCACCTTCATCAGTCCCTGGTGCACCAGGTGCACGATGCCGCCGCTGGTGGCAAGCACATTGACCATCGCCACTCCGAGCACCACGTAGCTGACCTGGGAGATCGTGGAATAGGCGAGCCGCTTCTTGATCTCCTGCTGACGCAGCGCCTGGTAGGAGCCGTAGAGGATCGTGAAGGCCGCGAGGATCAGCAGTGGGGTCAGCACTCCTAGCTCAGCGGCGGCCTCCACCCCGAAGACGTCGTGGAGCACCCGCACGATCCCGAACACGCCGGCCTTGACCACCGCCACCGCGTGCAGCAGCGCGGAGACCGGAGCCGGAGCCACCATCGCCAGCGGCAGCCAGCCGTGCAGCGGGAACAGCGCCGCCTTGACCCCGAGCCCGCCCACGAGCAGCACGAAGATCAGCAGCGCCGGCACCGGGTTCGCGCGCACCAGCTCGGAGACGCCCTCGGCGCCGCCGTCGGCGAAGCCCACCGGACCCACGTACATGGTCAGCCAGACCACCCCGATGAGCACCGCGAGTCCGCCCCCGAGTGCGTAGCGCAGGTAGATCCGAGCGGCCCGGAGCGAAGCGGGGGTGCCCCAGTGCGCCACCAGCGGATAGGTCACCACGGTGAGCAGCTCATAGAACACCAGGAAGGTGATCAGGTTCCCGGAGAACGAGATGCCCACGGTGGCGGTCACACAGAGGCTGAAGAACCCGAAGAACCTGCTCTTGTTCTTCGACCCGCGCAGGTACCCCAGCGCGTAGATGGTGGTCAGCAGCCACAGCAGCGAGGAGAGTCCCGCGAAGAACAGGGCCAGCGGATCCACCCGCAGGACCAGCTCGATGCCCGGCAGGAACGGCGCGGAGAACTCGGGCCGGGCGCCGTCGGCCACCACCGCCGGGACCAGGGCGATGATCAGCAGCACCTTGGTCACCGCGGCGGTCAGGTTGATCCCGGCGCGCAGCTTCACGCTGTTCTCGGGCAGCGGGAAGATCGCGACGGCGGCGGTCAGCGACAGCAGCACCATCACCACCGGGATCGCGGGCAGCAGCTCCGCCGGGATCTGCTCGAGCCAGGTCACCATGGGGCTCCCACCTCCAGGACTCCGGTGAACCAGACCCCGAGGAATCCGGTGAGCACGGTCAGCAGGCCCAGCACGAAGGGCGCCAGCTGCGCCTTACCGGTCTGGACGGGGTCATCCGGGTGGTTCTGGGCCTGCGGCAGGGTGAGCGCGGTCTGGTCGTCCTCGCTCATCACCAGCAGCGGCGCCACGGCCTTGAGCAGGTAGGCGGCGCTGAACAGCGTTCCGGCCACCAGGACCACCAGGATCCAGTAGTGTCCGGCGGCGACGGCGGAGGTGGCCAGCAGCCATTTCCCGGTGAACCCCAGGGACAGCGGCAGCCCGATCAGGCCCACCGCGCTGAGCCCCATGCCCAGCACCAGCATCGGATGCGCCCGACCGGCGCCGCGCAGATCCGCGATCTCATCGGTGCCATAGAGGTCTTTGAGGTGCCCGGCGGACAGGAAGAGGCTGGCCTTGGCTAACCCATGTCCCAGCGCCAGCGCCACGGTGCCGCCCAGCGCACCCGCCAGCACGGCACCGTCCTCCAGAGTCGTGCCCGGCTGCCCCTCCAGCGCGCTGGCCTCCGGATCCAGCAGCAGCGGCAGCAGCAGGAACCAATAGCCGACCTGCGCCACCGTCGAATACGCGATCAGCGGCTTGAGCCGGCTCTGCCGCAGCGCCATCACCGACCCCAGCAGGATCGCGGCGGCACCCATCCCGGCGAGCACCCAGGCCAGGAAGGCCAGCTCAGGCAACGGACCCGCGACCCACAGCCAGGCCCGCAGCAGCACGAACAGCGCCGCCTTGATGACCAGGGCGGAGAGCAGCGGCGAGACCGCGCTGGGCGCCGAGGAGTGCGCCGGGATCAGCCACCGGTGCAGCGGCACCAGGGCCACCTTCAGCGTCAGTCCCAGGCTGATCAGGCACAGCGCGAGCACGACGGCGGCGATGTCGGCGTCGTCCCCTGCGGCGAGCTCCGCGATGACCTCACCCGAGGCGATGGTGTCCAGGGTGCCGGTCACCGAGTAGATGAGCGCCACCCCGATCAGGAAGAGCAGCGAGCCGAGCACCGCGATGAAGAGGTAGCGCAGCGCGGCGGGCCAGGCGTCGCGGCCGCCCAGCGCCACCAGTGAGACGGCGGTCAGTCCCACCAGCTCCAGGCCCACATAGGTGTTGAACAGGTCCCCGGAGAGGAAGACCGCGTTGAGTCCGGACCAGCAGCCCAGCCACAGCGGCCAGAACCCGGCGTGGCCTGCGCGCCAGACCGCGGAGGGTTCGGCGCGGGCGTGGACGTCTGCGTGCGGAGGTGCGTCCGCGGGGCCGTCCCGACGCGTCCCCGCGGCTGCCGGGACCAGTCGTTTTCCTGTGGCGGCGGGGCGCGCGGCGGCGTAGCAGCTGACCACCGCGCCGACGATCGCGGTCATCGCCAGGAACAGTGCGGAGAGGCCGTCGGCGCGCAGGGTGATGCCCAGCGGGGACTCGAAGCCGCCCAGGGCGAGCTCCAGGGTGTCCCCAGAGGTGACCTGGACCAGGATCGGAGTGACCAGGCCGAGCACCGCCACGGAGGTGATCACGCCCAGGACCCGTCGGGCCGAGGAGCCCAACAGCACGCTCAGCGCGCTGGCCAGCAGCGGGAGCAGCACCACGGCAGCCAGACAGAACAGGGTGAGACTCATGGGTGTGGTCACTCCTGGGCCCCCGCATCCCCGGAGCGGTCGGGGTTCTGGACGTCGTCCTGGTCTTGGGCGCCCTCGATCCGACGGATCAGCACCACGCCCAGTCCGGTGAAGGCCACCGTGAGCACCAGCCCGGTGATCACCAGCGCCGAGAGCACCGGATCGATCCCGGACCCTGCGCCGGCGGCGTCCCCGGGCTCCGACGTGCGGGACGCCAGGGCGAGGATGGTCATCAGCGAGCCGATGCCGGTGACGTTGAGCGCGATCAGCCGGGCGACCAGGTCTCGGGTGAGCAGCATCCGCACCAGCCCGATCACCGCGATCGCCGTGCCGAGCAGCAGGTACCACTGCATCTGGGTCAGCTCGATCGCGTCCACGCTCAGGCCTCTCTGCGCGAGCATCATGAGCCGCCCGCCCGCCGCGCTGCAGTCTCCAGGCTCGTGCTCTCCCAGCCGGGGTTCTCCAGGCAGAGGTAGATCGTATAGAGACCGGCCGCGATCCCCAGCGTCAGCAGGATCTCCACGGTGAGCAGCACTGGGAAGGAGAACGGCGTGTCCAGGTGCACCAGGGCGGCCAGGATGAACACGACGACGCCGGCCACCAGCGCCGGGCGCAGCCAGCTCGCGGTGAGCTTCTCCATGGGCACCTGGGCGCTGCGCAGCAGGATCAGCACTGCGCAGAGCACCGCCCCGGATTGGAACGCCCCGCCGGAGTCGGTGCTGCCGGCGAAGAGCAGCCACAGCCCGGCAAGGAACAACACCGGGGCGAACACCCGGATCAGCCAGTGCAGGCTCGCCGGGATCGCTGGCTGCGGGCTCAGTGCGGCCCAGAGTCCCGCGCGGGATCCCACGTCACCCTGGCCCAGCGCGAGCACCGCGACGGCGGTGAGCATCAGCACCGCGGACTCCAGCAGCGTGTCGTAGAAGCGGAAGACCAGAAGCACCCCGGTGATCTCATGCTCCACCCCGGTCAGGTCCATGTTCGCGGCGAGCGCGGCATCCCAGGCGGGCAGCGACTGCTCAGCGCGCAGCCAGACGGCCGCGACGACGATGATCAGCGCGACGGCGCTGAGCGTTCCCACCACCGGGCGCAGCCATGGCCACTGCGGAGCGGCGGCAGCATCGGGGGAGGGCTGAGCGGGGGATCGCACCGAGACCCACACCAACAGCGCGGCGAGGATCCCACCGCCGACCCCGGCCTCGGCCAGCGCCACATCCACGCTGCCCAGTCGCAGCCAGGCCAGCGTGGTCAGTACGCCCAGGCCGAGCAGGCCCATGGACTGCGCGAACCGCGACCGCGGAAGGACGGTGCACAGCACCGACGCGAGCAGCCCGGCGCCGAGCACCAGATCTGCCGCCGGCACGCCGTCCGTCATGACCTGGGCTCCGGCGACTCGCGCTCAACTGACCCGCGTTGAACTGACCCATGTTCAGCCGACTCGTCCCCAGCGTCGATCCCGCCGAGCACATGCGCCGAGATCGACGCCGCGCCCAAGGCCAACACCCAGGTCAGCGCCAGCACCACTGCCCCGGTCCAGCTGCCCATCAGCAGCGCGATGCCGGCGAGCACCAGCCCGAGGCCCAGGTTGTCGGCCTTGGTCAGCGCATGCAGGCGGCTGCGGAGATCCGGGAACCGGATCAGGCCCAGGGTGCCCACGGTGAAGAAGAAGGTCCCGGCAAGGATCAGGGCCATCGCCACGATCTGACTGAGCTCGCTCATGCCGACTCCTCCGCGGGTGAGCGGTGCCGGGGCAGCCCGGCGCGCACCGCCGCGGCGACCGCCGCCGTCCCGGTGAGGACCAGGGCCACGTCGAGGTACCGGGCGCCGTCGTCGGACAGCGCGGCGAGCACCGCGGCCAGCGCTGCACCGGTGGTGCCGGTGAGCAGGACCACCAGCAGCCAGTTCCCCTCCAGCCCGCGGCGGGCGAACACCGCCAGAGCGAGCACGTAGTTGGCGAGCAGCACTGCGAAGACGCCCAGCAGCACCAGTTCGATCATCGCCGCTCCTCATTCGCCAGGAAGTCGTCGCCAAGCCGGAATGTGTCATCGTCCGCATCAGGCTTCGTCCACGTCAGTCGTCGACCTGCGTGGTCAACCCCCACCAGCCTAGCGAGCCGCGCCCGAGCGGCAGGACATACACTGAGCACCTGTGATCTGTCTCTCACTTTGGGCGGGTTCACGTGGAGTTCACCCGTTGTCATCCTCTCCGTCGGTGACGTGGCTAACATGAGTTCAGTAGAGACTGGAAGGAACCTGGATGAGCCCTGCTGTGCAGACCGAGCTGGAGCGAAAGCGTGTCCGCGCGCATCGCCGACGGCAATCGAAGAACTGGTCGCTGTTCCTGCTCTTCGCCGGCCCCAACATCCTGCTGATCCTCGCGTTCATCTACTACCCGCTGTTCTCCAACATGTACTACTCCACCCTGGACTGGCGGCTGGGCTCCTCCAGCGCCACCCAGATCGGACTGGAGAACTACGTGGCGTTCTTCACCTCGGACTCCGGTCTGGAGGTCTGGCGGGTGACCGGCATCTTCACCGCCGGCGCGGTCCTGGGCTCGATGATCCTGGGGCTGCTGATCGCGCTGGTGCTGAACAAGAAGATCCCGGGCAAGACCGCGGCCCGCACCGCCGTGTTCTCCCCCTACGTGCTCTCCGGCGTCGGCGTCGCGATGGTGTGGAACTTCATCTTCGACCCCACCCGCGGCGGCCTCTCGCACATCCTGGGCTTCTTCGGAATCAGCTCGCCGGAGTGGTACCTCAATGAGGACTGGTCGCTGTTCATGGTGATCATCGTCTACGTCTGGAAGAACCTCGGCTACTGCGCGGTGGTCTTCCTCGCCGGGCTGCAGTCCATCCCGAAGGACCTGATCGAGGCCGCGACCATCGACCGGGCCGGCCCGATCCGCCGCTTCGTCTCGGTCACGCTGCCGCTGCTGACCCCCACGGTGTTCTTCCTGCTGGTCACCAACATCCTCTTCTCGATGACCAACGCCTTCGACATCCTGCGCACCATGACCCCGACCGGTCACGGCACCAACACCATCATCTTCGAGATCTACCTGCAGTCCTTCGGCGCCTACCAGCGGGCCGGCTACTCCGCGGCCATCGCCGTGGTGCTCTTCTTCACCTTGTTCCTCATCACCGCTGTCCAGCTGCGCTTCGTCGAGCGGAAGGTGCACTACTCATGAGCCTCACCCGATCGCGACCTCCCGTGGAAGACGCCCGGCCCCGCGACATCGCCCCGCAGAAGAAGCAGAAGCTGACCAAGGCCGAGCGCAGGCAGAGGCGCCGCGGCGGCTGGCTGGACGCGTTCAGCCGACAGAACCTGGCCGACACGATCCTCACCGGATACCTGCCGATCATCGTGGCGCTGATCATCATCGTGCTGCCGCTGGCCTGGATGGTCTCCTCCAGCTTCAAGCCGCCCAGCGAGATCGTCACGCTGAACCCCACCCTTCTGCCGCAGGACCCCTCGATGAGCAACTACGGCGACGTCGTGGATCGGGTCCCGCTGCTGACCATGTTCGGCAACAGCATCTACGTGACCATCGTCGGGTCCAGCATCAAGGTGTTCCTGGCGGTCACCACCGCCTACGCGCTGGTCTTCATCAAGGTGCCCGGCCGGAACTTCATCTTCCTGGGGATCCTGGTGGCGCTCATGGTCCCGCCCGAGGTCTCGATGCTGCCGAACTACCTGACGATCACCGGCCTCGGCGGCCGCGACACCCTCTGGGGCATCATCCTGCCGGGACTGGGCACCGCCTTCGGCACCTTCCTGCTGCGCCAGCACTTCATGGCCCTCCCCAAGGAGATGTTCGAGGCGGCCGAGCTCGACGGCGCCGGACACGTGCGCAAGCTCTTCCAGATCGCGGCCCCGGTGTCGATCCCGGCCATCGCGACCGTCGGGCTGGTCACCGTGGTCAATGAGTGGAACAGCTTCCTGTGGCCGCTGGTGATCACCGGCAGCGCAGAGAAGATGACCCTTCCGGTGGGTCTGAACCTGCTGCAGTCAGTGGAATCCCAGGCCGGCAGCTACGGGATCCTGATGGCCGGCGCGGTGATCGTGATCGTGCCGATGCTCATCATCTTCGCGGCCCTGCAGAAGTACATCGTGGCGGGACTCACTCAGGGCTCGGTGAAATGACCCCAGCCCCGACGCTCACCGCCCGGACGCACCACGCCACCTAGACCTCCCTGTACCGAATCCGAATCAGTCACCGCACCACAAGGAGCACCATGATGAAAAAGATCAACAGCAGGACGACGACGGGCGTCGCAGCCCTGAGCATCGCCGTACTCGCACTGAGCGCCTGCGGCCCCGACACCTCCGGTGAAGAGCAGGAGGCCGGCGAGGGCGTGGACTGGGCCGAGGTCGAGCCCGCCGAGGAGATCGTCTTCTGGTCCAACCACCCCGGCGCCTCCGTGGACCAGGAGGAGGCCATGATCGAGGCCTTCACCGAGGAGACCGGCATCGAGGTGACCCTGGAGAACTCCGGTGCCACCTACGAGGAGACCTCCCAGGGGTTCCAGACCTCCCAGGGCACCGGCGCGACCCCCGACGTCGTCGTCCTCTCGGATGCCACGTGGTTCCCCAACTACCTCAACGATTCGCTGCTGGCGGTCGATGAGGTCCTTGAGGCCGCCGATGTCGACACCGACGGCTACGTCGAAGCGCTCTACGAGGACTACGTCTACGAGGACGCCCACTACGGTGTGCCGTATGCCCGCTCCACGCCGCTCTTCTACTACAACGCCGATCACTATGAAGAAGCGGGCATCGAGTCTCCCCCCGAGACCTGGGAGGAGGTCGGTGAGGTCTCCCAGCAGCTGATGGAAGCCGGGACCGCGGACTCCGCGTTCTCCTTCCCGCCTCAGGAGGAGTACCCCGCCTGGTGGATGCAGAACCTGATCTGGGGCTATGGCGGCTCCTGGTCTGAGGAGTGGGACTTCTCCGCAGTGTCCTCGGAGCAGACCGTGGAAGCCATCCAGTTTGCGCAGGACGCCACCGATGACTGGGCCTCGGTCTCCTCCGGTGATCCGGCCGACGACTTCGGCTCCGGCGCCACCAGCCAGATCGTGCAGTCCACCGGCTCCCTCGGCGGGATCCTGGACACCGCTGAGTTCGAGGTGGGCGTGGCCTTCCTCCCCGGCGGTCCGGAAGCTGAGGGTGAGACCCCCACCGGCGGTGCGGGTCTGATGATCTCGGCTGACTCCGAGCCCGAAGAGCAGCTGGCCGCGGCCATGTTCATCGGCTTCATGACCAACACCGAGAACACCGCGACGTTCTCCGAGGCCACCGGCTACATGCCGGTCCAGCAGGACGCCGACATGTCGGCAGTCTATGAGGAGACCCCGCAGTTCGAGGTGGCCGTCGAGCAGCTCGACCGCGCCCGCTCGCAGGACAACGCTCGAGTATTCCTCCCCGGCGGTGACCTGGAGCTCTCGCAGGCCCTGCAGGAGATCCTGACCAACGACGTGGACGTGGCCGAACAGATGGAGTCCGTGCAGTCCTCCCTCGAAGAGCTCTACGAGCGCGATCTCGCCTCTGAGCTCGAATAAGCACCGCAGCATCTGAAACATCGCAGCATCTCAGTTGCCGCAGCATCTGAGGCGCTGCAGTACGTGAACTACGGAGCCGCCGCTCGATCCCACAGGGTCGGGCGGCGGCTCCGTGCGTTCGGGGTCATCTCGAGTCCGAGAGATCCACGGGTTCGTTAGAGTCAGACCATGAGTGAACAGACCCCACACCAGAACACCACCTTCTCCCTCAACGGCAACGGCACCGGCACCGGCGAGCAGACCGGTCACGGCTACCTGGCGCTGCCCGAGAGCGGCTCCGGACCCGGCGTGATCGTGATCCAGGAGTGGTGGGGACTCACCGACCACATCAAGGACGTCACCGACCGTCTCGCCGCCGCTGGCTTCGTGGCACTTGCCCCAGACCTCTACGGCGGATCCATCACCCACGACGGGGATGAGGCCGGAGAGATGATGTCAAAGCTGCCCGCCGAGGAGGGCGCCCGGCTGCTCGCCGGCGCCACCGATCACCTGCTGGGACTGGACGCGGTCACCTCAGCCACCGCCGGGACCATCGGCTTCTGCATGGGCGGCGGGTTCGTGCTCGCCATGGCCGCCCAGCAGGGCGACAAGATCTCCGCCGCAGTGCCCTTCTACGGAGTGGGCCAGGGCGTCCCGGAGAGCTACACCGGGGTCACCGCCGCGGTGCAGGGCCACTACGCCGAACACGATGAGAGCTACCCGGTGGAGCAGGCCCGCGAGCAGGAGATGCAGATCCGCGCCGAGTCCGGCGCGGAGGTCACCTACTTCTACTACGACGCCGGCCACGCCTTCCACAACGACACCAACGCCATCGGCACCTACGATCCACAGCGCGCCCAGCTCGCCTGGGACCGTGCGCTGACGTTCCTCGAAGAGAAGGTGGCCTGACCCCAGCTCATCGCGCCGGGTGGGACTTCCACCGGTCCGTCGAGCGACGATATCGTGTCCGCTACAAAACCACTCTCTGACACCCGGGAGGGCAGATGGCGCCGGTCCTGGACCACACGAGCGTTCCTGAGTGGGCGCGGACGCCCACCGCGCAGCCGGTGGACCCCGCCGCCGCCTCCACCACGATCCTCAGCTTTTCCGCGACGGCGCTCGCCGAAGGGTGGAGCCGCGAACTGAGCGACCTGGCCATCGCACATCGCATCGTGGCGCTTCGACCGGGAGACCGCGCCGAGGAGCAGCGCATCATGACCGCGGAGCTCCAGCGCGCCGTCGTCGGGTGGAGGCTGATGCTCGCCGGACCGCTGACGGACGTCCTGCGCACCCGCGCACGGGCGCTGCAGGCCGGGCTGCTCGGCGCAGAGATCATCGTGGGCACCACGGAGGTGGACCGGGTTCCCGTCTCCTGCGCGCACTGTGCGACGACGACGCTCACCACCGCACGAGCGACCCGCCTCATCACATGTGCGGGCTGTGCGGAAACCTTGGTGGTCCACGATCACCTCTCGCCGCTGCGCGGAGGCTTCCTCGGGGTCACGCGCGCTCCGGAGCCGCGGTTGGAGCCGACGGGCGAGCCGGCATGAGCACCTTCACCCTGGAAGTCACCGACGTGGTGGACGCGGCCCCGGGGGTGCGCACGCTCACGCTGGCGCGTCCCGATCGTCGCTGGCTGCCGTCCTTCACCCCCGGGAGCCACCTGGTCCTTGAGTGTGGACCCACGGTCAACGCCTACTCCCTGCACGGGGAGTCCCAGATGCCGGAGGCCTACCTGATCTCGGTGCTCCGCTCGGGGTCCGGACAGGGCGGGTCTGGCTGGCTGCACGCGCGTCGCCCGGGGGACACGGTCCTCGCCCGCGCTCCGCGATCGCTGTTTCCTCCGGTGCAGAAGGCCAGCAGGTATCTGCTGATCGCCGCGGGCATCGGGGTCACCCCGATCCTCTCGCATCTGCGCGCCGCGGTCCGCTGGGGCCACCCGGTGGAGGTCCACTACCTGCACCGGCCCGGCCGTGGCGTCCACCTGGAGGAGCTGCGCGACCTCGCCGGCGGCTCACTGCACCGCTCCACCGACCGCGTCGAGTTCCGTGCCGCACTGGAGCAGCGTCTGCAGCGTCAGCCTCTCGGCACTCACCTCTACTGCTGCGGGCCGGAGAGCTTCATGGACGCGGTTTGCGAGATGGCCGCGCACCGGGGCTGGCCGGCCGAGCGGATCCACACCGAGCGTTTCGGCACCGACGTGCTCGAGGCGGGGGAGGCGTTCGACGTCGTCCTGAGCGTTTCGCAGAAGACCATCACGGTGGCACCCGGGCGGAGCCTCCTGGAGGAGCTCGAAGGCCAGGGGATCCCGGTGCCGAACCTCTGCCGGCAGGGATTCTGCGGGGAATGCCGGATCGACGTCACCGGTGGGATCCCGCTGCACCGCGATCACTACCTGCAGGACCATGAACGGGCCACCAATGATTCACTCATGTGCTGCGTCTCCCGAGCCGCCTCCGGCCCGCTGGAGGTGCCCCTGTGAGAGCCGAGTCGAGTACCGGTACCACCGCCGGGGATCGGGTCCGCGCCTTCCCGTTCCCCTTCGCCCAAGACAGCTATCGATACTCCACGAATCTGGGACCTGCAGGTCAGCCGGTGCAGACGCCGGCCGGCCGATGGGGAGACAGCGTGCTGCACATCGATGCTGGGTACGAGGCTGAACTCTCCGAGCGACAGGCCATCTTGAGCGCAGACCCCTCGCGGATGCAGGTGCTGCCGCATATGCGTCCGGCGGCGTGGGACGCCATGCTGACCCTGATGCAGGAGCTGGCTGCCGCCTATCCGGAGAGCATGACGCTGCGTCGGGACTCCGCCGGGACATTCTGGTGGACCAACCGGCGCCGTGGCATCGACCAGCGGTTCGTCTACGGAGATCCCCGCACGCTGCCGCAGGAGCCGCTGGCGTTCATCGGTGACCAGGTCCAGGAGGACATCGTCCTGCTGGACCAGCGCGAGGACCAGCTCTTCGTGGATGCCGGCCTGGTCTGTTTCGCGTCGAACTGGTCCTTCGGCTTCGATCTGGGCATGAGCTTCCTGGAGATCCACGGGCCGGTGCCGCGGGTCCATGACACCGGCGTCATCGCCCGAGCCCAGCAGCTGGTGATGCGCCTGCAGCCGGATGCCCCGTACCGCCGCACCAACTGGTCGCTCGCCATCGGGGGTCACCTCGACCTGTCCACCGAGAACTACCCCGAGTGGGGACCTGGCAGAGACCGGATCCACGACGTCGACGACGCCGCTTTCGGCGCCGAGCTGCACCTGCGGGTGGAGGTTCAGCACCTGCTGCGACTCCCGGAATCCGGCTGTGTCATGTTCCTGATCCGCACCTACCAGCTCCCCTTCGAGGTCATCGCGGAGGTCGAGCCCTGGCGGGAGAGGCTGGCCGCCGTGCTCGCCGAGCTGCCCGAGGACATGGCCGATTACAAGGGCTTCAGCGCCTACCGCGACCGCGCCGTGGACTGGCTGAGGGCCCGAGCGGCGAGCGCTCCGTAGACTGATCCGATGAGACTGGGAGCCATACCGGGCGCGACGCCGGACAAATGGGTGACGCGCTGGCGTGAGCGGTACCCCGACTTCGCCCTGAGCGTGGACCGCTTCGATGAGGCAGGCCAGCTCGAACGCCTCCGGGCCGGCACCGTGGACGTCGGCTACATCCGATTCCCCGACGACGCGCAGGCACCTACCGGCGACGATCTGCACCGAGTCTGGCTCTACCGCGAGGCCCCGGTGGTCTGCGCCTCCCGCGACCACTGGGTGTCCGCCGCCGAGACCTCCGTGACCTGGGAGGAGATCGCCGGGGAGCCCTTCTTCGATCCGGCAGAGATGATCCCGGCGCCCGAGGTGGAGCAGGCCGCCGCCGACGACGTCCACACGCCCAAGCTGGGAGCCGATCTTGCGGCAGGGGAGCGGATGGCCCTGGAGGTCGTCGCCTCCGGTGCCGGCCTCGTGATCCTGCCGAACTCAGTGGCCCGGATGTTGGCCCGTCGGGACATCGTGATCCGTGAGGTCGAGGGCCTCCCCGGCTACGACGTGGGCCTGGCGTGGCTTCGTGAGGCCGATGGGCCGGTGATCCAGGAGTTCATCGGGGTGGCCCGCGGCCGGAAGCCCGGCAGCGGTCGCAGCGAGATCAGCACCGGCGTCGAGTCGAAGTCCGGCTCCACTTCCGGATCAAAGTCCGGCTCCAACCCTGAGTCGAAGCAGAAGTCAGGCTCTAAGCGGGCAGCTGCTCGCGCAGCGCCCGGGCGCTCGCGGCCGGGTCAGAAGCCTGCGTCACGGCGCGGACAACCACCACGCGGTCGGCGCCGGCCGCGGTGACCTCGCCGATGTTGGTCTCATCGATCCCACCGATGGCGAAGAACGCCTTGGAGCTCTCCAGGCCCGCCGCCTGGGCGGGAAGCTCGAGGCCGACGGCGGCCCGGCCAGGTTTCGTCGGGGTCTCCCAGATCGGACCGGTGCAGTAATAGTCCAGACCGATGTCTGAATCGGCCTCCCGGACCTGCTCGATGGTCTGGCAGGACCGCCCGATGACGACGTCGTCGCCCAGAACCATTCGGGCCTCTTCCGTGGTCAGGTCGTCCTGACCGACGTGGAAGACGTCGACCCCGGTGATCACGGCGACGTCGGCGCGATCGTTCGCGGCAGAGAGCCCGCCGTATTCATTGGCCACCTGGCGCAGCAGGGTGAGTGCAGCGATCTCGGTCTGCACCGCGACGCCCTTGTCGCGGATCTGGATGATGTCGACGCCGCCGGTGTAGGCGGCCACGAAGAAGTCGCGCAGCGCATCGAAGTCCAGCTCGTCCACCGGTCCCGCCTCGGGCCGGGTGATGAACCGCTGCAGATCGGTGCAGACGTAGAGCCGGGCCGAGACCAGTCGTTCACGGCGCAGATGGCCCATGTGGGAGGGGTGCGGAGTGTGTGCCATGGTCTCAGTCTCATTCATGTCTCCACATTAGGGCACCCCTGGTGGCTGTGCAGCGACCCGAGCCGAGACCGCGGAGATCCCGTTCTCCGAACCGGGGGACCTCACCCCCGATCCAGGCGCAGCGCCCCCACCAGATCCCGATAGAGCGCGTTCTCCCGCAACAGCTCCGCATGGGTGCCCGCACCGGTCACCCTCCCGGCATCCATCGCGATGATCTGGTCCGCGTCGACGACGGTGGAGAGTCGATGCGCCACGGTGATCACCGCCGCTCGGGAGGCGTGTTCGCGGATCGTGGCATGGATGGCGGCCTCGGTGATCCCGTCCACCTGCGCGGTGGCCTCATCCAGCAGCAGGATCCGCGGCCTCGCCAGAAGGGCGCGGGCCAGCGCGATCCGCTGGCGCTGCCCGCCCGAGAAGTTGGTGTCGGTGAGCCGCGCATCCAACCCTTCAGGGAGGCTCGAGATCTTCTCCGTGAGCTGGAGCCGGTCCAGGACGACCTCCAGCTCCCGCTCCGTGGCCGCCGGGTTGGAGAACACCAGATTCTCACGCAGCGTCCCGGGGATGACCGGGGTCTCCTGCTCGACATAGGCGAATGCGGCGCGCACCTGCGCGTGACTCAGCTGCGCATACGGGGTGCCGAAGAGCGCCAAAGTCCCGGCCGAGGGCTCCAGGAAACGCATCGCCAGGGCCAGCACCGTGGTCTTGCCTGCGCCGGAGGTCCCGACCAGGGCGACGTGACCACGAGCCGGGATCTTCAGATCCAGGTCAGCCACCGCCGGTGCGGAGTCTGCGCCATAGTGGGCGGTCACCGAGGTGAACTGCAGCGCCGGGGTGTCCCCTCTACGGGGATCGGGCTCACGCGCCGGGACCGTGCTGGGGAAGATCGGTGCGGCAGCGTCGTCGTCCTTGACGGAGGAGGGCACGATGCTCACATCTGCCTCCTCGGACTCCACCTGCAGCTGCTGGATCTGACTGATCCGACCGGCCGCGGCGAGCCCGGACTGCAGCGCGGTGAGGTCCTCGGTCAGCTCCATGACCGGGCCAGCGAGGCCCCACACGTAGAGCAGGAACGCCACCAGCACCGAGACGGTCATCTCCCCGATCGAGACCCGATATGCCCCGATCGCCAGCACCATGATCACCGAGGCATTGACCCCGGTCACCCCGATGGTCCAGGCGGCGGCCTGGATGCGCACCGAGCGGAGGCTCCAACGCCGTGACTCGGCCACGTGGTGCATCAGCACGGTGAAGCGGCGGGCCTCCGCGGTGGAGGACTTCACGGTCTTGATCGCCCGCACCGTACCTTCGAGCTCATCACCGAGCTCGCCGAGGCTGGCCTGGGCCTGCTCCTCCACCTTCGAGATCTGCGGCAGAAGGAAGGCGAAGGAGAGGACCACCAGCACCACGCAGACCAGCGTCGTGCCCAGGAGCACCAGGTCGAGGTACGCCATCAGCGCCAGCGATCCGATGAGCATGATGGTGCCGTTGACCAGGCCCACGATCGAGTTCGAGGCCGCCTCATTGAGCAGCAGCGTGTCCGAGGTGACCCGGGTGACCAGCTGGCCCGGTCCGCGCGTGAGCAGCTCGAAGACTCGAGCCCCGAGGTACCGGGTGATCATCGCGCGGCGCGCGTCATAGACCACGTCCTCGGCGAGCTTGCCCAGCATCACCCACTGGAACCAGGTCACCACCGCCCCCAGCACCAGCAGACCCACAAGCACGAGCACCGGGTCCCGCAGCGAGCCTCCGTCCGCGACGGTCTCGAGCACCCACTGGGTGACCAGAGGCGTGGCCAGCGCCATCGCGGACACCACCAGCGAGAGCACCAGCGCCAGCGCCAGGATGTGGGTGTAGGGGCGGGAGAAGGCCCAGAGCAGACGCATCCTGGTGGAGGTGGAAGCAGCGCCCTCGCTGGCCGACATGGACACTATTCAGACATGCGCCGATTCCGCGCACAATGACTCAAGACCCGGCGGTGACGCTCCGCCCAGAAGGCCTCCGCGCTGCAGGCGGCCGTTGCACACAGCTGCGGCCAGGACCCCTGTCGGATCCTGGCCGCAGCGCTCCCCCGCCATCAGCTCATCGGCGGAAGCGAGATGTTCATGTCCAGGTGTTCAGGACTTCGCGACCAGCGTCAGGAACGCGTGGTTGAAGTCCTCCAGGTCATCGGGGGTCCGGGATGTGACCAGACCGTTGCTGACGACGGCGGACTCGTCCACCCATTCGGCGCCGGCGTTGGTGAGGTCAGTCTTCAGGGACGGGTAGCTCGTGACCCGGCGGCCCTTGACCTGCTCGATGTCGGTGAGGATCCAGGAACCGTGGCAGATCGCGGCGACCGGCTTCTCGGCCTGGAAGAACGCGGAGACGAACTTCTTGGCGTCCTCATCGATACGCAGGCTGTCGGCGTTCAGGGTGCCGCCGGGCAGCACCAGAGCGTCGTAGTCGCCTGCGGAGGCGGAACCGAGCTGGACGTCCACGTCGAAGTGATCCGAGTGGTTCCAGTCCCCTTCCATCGCCTGCAGCGACTTCTCATTGGGGGAGACGATCTTCGCGGTTCCACCGGCCGCCTTGATGGCGGCGATCGGTTCGGTCAGCTCGGGCAGCTCGACCCCGTCGGTGACCAGCAGTGCGATGGTCTTGCCGGTGATCTGTGGTGAATTCTCAGCCATGATGATGCTCCTTGCGGTTGGTGGTCAGGTCAGGCCCTTGAAGGACTCATGCACCTGTCGAAACTAGTGCGTGGCGCTGGTCGGAGCCAGCGAGGCTCCTGCATGTGAGCTGATTCTCGACGTCGCTGCCACGTTGAGCGGCGCTCGCGGGCGCTGTGTTCCGGGTCCCGAAGCCGCTTAGTAGACCTGGGAGATCTCAGAGAAGTCGAAACGCTCGCCCCGCGGGTACTGAGCGTCCTCCTCGGTGCTGGGGCCATGGCCCACGTTGAGCACCATCAGGGTCTTCCAGCCCGTCTCTGCGTGGACCTCGGCGTCGACCCCGGGGGCATCCAGTCCCGCCATCGGCCCGACATCGAGACCGTGTGCGCGCAGCGCCACGATGAGATACCCGGCCTGCAGGAAGGCGTTGTCGCGCCCCATCTTCTCGCGGAACTCGAGCCGATCAGCGAACTTCTCCCGCAGGCCCTCCATCTGGGGATAGAGCGCGGGCATGTGCTCGTGCCAGTTCGGGTCATAGGCGAGGACCACGGTCAGTGGTGCCGCGGTGGTCTTCTTGCCGTTGTCACCCTTGAAGTGCTCGACGACGGCGTCGCGTCGTTCACCGGGGTTCAGCACGGTCAGGCGCATCGGCTGGCAGTTCATGGAGGTCGGTGCCCAGCGAGCGTCCTCGTAGGCCTGGTGGATCAACTCCAGGTCGACCGCACCTTCGGAGAAGAGGTGCGTCGTGTGCCGGCCCTCGAAGAGCCGGTGCATCGTCTCGCCGTCGAGTGCTGCAGTCGCCGTGGGCATGGATCTCCTCATGGTCGTGAATGTGCGCTTGAATTTGCCGGTTTTGGCTCCATCAGAGTGGAACGTTGAAGCCGCCCAAGTTCTTCCCAGTGTCTGTGTACTATTAGCCCATGTCACGGCAGACCACCGGCGCCGGAGCACCTTCCCCCGGTCCTGATGAGGTCACGCTGGTCGCGCGAGCCCAGGATGGTGACCTGATGGCATTCGAGCAGCTCGTGGACCGCTATGAATCCCGACTGCTCGGACTGTGCATCCGCATGCTGCGTAATCGCACGGATGCCGAGGACATCGTCCAGGACACCTTCCTCACCACCTGGCGAGGGCTGGACTCTCTGCAGGATCCAGCGGCCTTCAAGTCGTGGGTGTTCCGGCTCGCCAGCAATGGGTGTCTCGACTTCCTGCGACGCCGCGAGGTGCGCAGAACTGACGCTGTTGATCCTGACGACATGGTGGGAGAATCGGCGACAGGACCCTCCGTGGAAGACCGCGCCGAGACATCGGCGGCGGTCAGGGAGCTTGACCAGGTGCTCATCACGCTATCTCCGGAACAGCGGATCGCCTGGCTGCTCTA
The DNA here is from genome assembly GCF_051262655.1 of Nesterenkonia maliinae. Classification (NCBI taxonomy): domain Bacteria; kingdom Bacillati; phylum Actinomycetota; class Actinomycetes; order Micrococcales; family Micrococcaceae; genus Nesterenkonia; species Nesterenkonia maliinae. Next base: position 100,026 of record NZ_JBIMEY010000002.1, read on the forward strand.
CGAGATCGAGGGTCAGTCCTATGGCGAGATCGCGGAGGTGCTGGGCGTGTCCGAAGGGAGCGTGCGAGGACGGATCCATCGCGCACGCCTGGCCATCGTCGAGGGGATGAAAGGATGGGCATGACACAGCCGCCCTCAGACCCGCGTGAGCCTGCGGATCAGGATGTCTTCGGCGACATCAGCGAAGCCCAGGCGCTGGAGAGCTATGACCGGCTGCGCAGCGCGGTGGACGACTACAGGCGCACCGAGACCGCTGCGGGCGACCAGGTCAGCGGACTCAAGGCCCGCATCATGAGCATCGTCGAGGACGAGGCCGCGCGCGGCCCCAGCACCGCGCTCTACTCCTCCGCAGGGCTTCCCTACGTCATGACCACCGCCTCGCTGCGCGCACAGGTCAGGGCCGCCGTGGATGAAGAGCCCGGACTGCGCGCCCGCAGGGTCAAGGTCACCTCCGAGAGCGCGCCGGGCAAGCCGCTGGATCTTCGGGTGACGCTCACGATGGCGTTCGGACATTCCCTGATCGAGTTCGCCCCACGGCTGCGTGCTCGGATCGCCGAACGCATGGAGCTGATCATCGGCGTGAAGGCCGGTCACGTGGATCTGGTGGTGGAGGATGTCCACGATGAGTGATTCTCCGATGGACGATGCGCCAGACAATGTCGCCCCGGAAAAAGCTGCTTCGGACGACCGCGCCCCGCGCGCAGGCGCACCGGAGCGCGACCGTGTGGCCCTCGAGGCCGCAGTGGTCGAGTCCGTCTCCATGGTGCCCGGCGTGGCGCGCCTGGTGCCCAGCTTCCGACAGGTCCTCACCGCCGCCGCGCAGCGGCTGTTGAACTCCGAGACGACCCCGGCGACCGGCGTCGACATCGTCAGCGAGGCGACCGGCGTCGTCGTCTATGTCGATCTCTACATCGACGGCACCCGTCCGGCGGGCGTCGTGGTCGACGACGTCGACGCCCAGGTCCAGGCGCTGATGGTCGGTCATGACGGAGCCCCAGCACGGGTCAAGGTCCGCGTCATGGGTGTCATGGATGCTGGCTGACAGCACAGCATCAGGTTCTTCGCCCCGGACCGAGTCAGCCTTGAATCCACTCGTGACCGAACGCGGGATCACCACGGTCGAGGAGGTCGTGGTGCGCAAGCTGGCGGGCCTCGCGGCGCGCCAGGTGCCAGGGGTGCATGCCCTGGGCGGCGCAGCACGCCGTTCCTTCGATGCGATCTCCGAGCGGATCCCCGGCTCCCGCACGCAGGCCGGCAGCGGGGTCGCGGTGGAGAAGGGCCTCCGCCAGGCAGCCGTGGATCTCGTGGTGATCGTGGAATTCGGGGCGCCGATCGTCGAGGTCGCCCGGAACATCCGCCGCGAGGTTGTCCGCGTGGTGGAACACGGCACCGGCCTGGAGGTCGTCGAGGTCAACATCACGGTCGCCGATGTGCACATTCCCGGCGACGAGGACCCATCTGTGCAGCCGGACCGGGCGCTGGCCTGACCGCTGAGCCCTGGACTGCACCCTCGCTACGCACAGCCCAACCCTTCTGATCCGGGTTGGGCACTCGCATGCTTCGAACGCCTGGGCGGCGCGCACCCGTCCGGCGCACCTGGTAATCTCGAGACCTGGCCACTTCAGGCCAGAATGCGGGCGTAGCTTAATGGCAAAGCTTCTGCTTCCCAAGCAGACGACGCGGGTTCGATTCCCGTCGCCCGCTCTGTGAACACCAGGGCGAACACCGCAGTGATCGGCGCCGGCGTGATTGGGCTCTTGACCGCCTGGCAGCTGCGTCTGACCGGCCACGACGTCACCGTCATCGCGCCGAGCATCGCCCAGGACGCCTCCTGGGCCGCCGCCGGCATGCTCGCTCCGATCAGCGAGGTCCAATACGGCCAGGACGATCTCTGGCCGATCATGACCGCCTCTCGGGCGGAGTACCCGCAGTTCCTCGCCACGGTCTCCCGCGCCACCGATGTGCCCACCGGCTACCGCGAGAACGGCACGCTGCTCATCGCCGCCGACCGTTCCGACCGCGACGCCGTCGCCGAACTCGCCGTGGTCCAGCGCGAGCACGGCATGGAGGTCACCGCGCTGACCAGCTCCACCCTGCGCCGTCGTGAACCGGGCCTCGCCCCGGGGCTCGCGAAGGGCTTCGACATCCCCAGCGATCACCAGATCGATCCGCGTCAGCTCGTCGCCGCCACCCGCGCCGCACTTGAAGCCGAGCTGAACCCGCAGCAGTTCCCGGGCGCGGGGGCTCCGGTCCGCTGGCTCACGGCCACGGTCACCGCCGTCGGGGAGTCACCATCCGTCGACGAGTCCGCCGTGGGAGCCACGCCTGCTGAGCACGGCGCACCGGCTCAGCGCTTCACCGTCACCACCGACGACGGCGCAGCGCACCCGTTCAGCTCGGTGCTGCTGGTGCCCGGGCTCGGCTACTCCGGGATCGCCGGCCTTCCAGAGACCTGCCCGCTGGACCTGCGCCCGATCCACGGCGACGTGCTGCGCCTGCAGGTCAATCCGGCCCAGCTGATGCGCGGGGAGTCCCACATCCTCGACGCCACGGTCCGGGCGAAGGTCAACGGCCGCTCGGTCTACCTGGTCCCGCGCGCCGACGGCGGACTGGTCATCGGGGCGTCCTCTCGCGAGGACAGCCTCACCGGCACCCACGCCGGATCCGTCCAGGAGCTGCTCACCGACGCCGTCGCGGTGCTGCCCGGGGTCAAGGACATGGAACTCACCGAGATCACCACCCGAGCCCGTCCCGGCACACCGGATGAACGTCCCTTCCTCGGAGAGCTGCGCCCCGGACTGGTCGTCTCCACCGGATACTCCCGGCACGGCATCCTGCTCGCCCCGCTGGCCGCCCGGCTCGGAGCCGCACTCATGAAATCTGCACCGGAGCTCAGCGCAGAAGACCAGCAGCTTCTCGAGAGCATGCGGCTCACCCGGCACCGGGACTGACTCACTAGACTGGTCACGGCGTCGTCGCGCAGGCGGCGAGTCCTGGATCGGACCAGGAACACACCCGGCCCACGCCGTGTTGTGCCAAGACCACCCGCACCTGATGACGTGGAGAATCATGCTCACCGTCCGCATCAATGAAGAACCCGTGACGCTGCCCAAGGACGCCACCGTCGTGGACGCCGTCGCCCAGACGACCGGGCGCAGCCTAAACCCCGACGGCACCCCCGCCGACGGCGGAAGGCTCGGCGTCGCCGTCGCGCTCGACGCCGCCGTCGTCCCACGCAGCCGCTGGTCCGCGACCACCCTGACCGGTGGAGAAGACCTCGAGATCGTCACCGCCGTCCAAGGCGGCTGAGAAGAGAGCCCTATGAGCACAACACTGCGCGCCGCAGACCTTCCCGCCCTGCAGGTCGGTGACTACACGCTGACCAACCGCCTGATCATGGGCACCGGCGGCATCACCGACCTCGACGCGCTCGAACGCGCGCTGCTGGCCTCGGGCACCACGCTGACCACCGTGGCGATGCGCCGGTACAGCCCCGAGACCAAGACCTCAGTGTTCTCGATGCTGGAGCGGCTGGGCATCGACATCCTGCCCAACACCGCCGGCTGCTACACGGTCAAGGACACGGTGCTCACCGCCGAGCTGGCCCGCGAGGCGCTGGAGACCAACCTGATCAAGGTCGAGGTCATCGCCGACGAGCACACCCTGCTCCCGGACGTGATCGAGACCCTCGAGGCCACCGAGCAGCTCGCCGACCGCGGATTCATCCCGATGGTCTACACCTCCGACGACCCGGCCGTCGCGCTGCGCCTGGAACAGGCCGGCGCCGCCGCGGTGATGCCGCTGGGCGCCCCCATCGGCACCGGCCTGGGCATCCTGAACAGGCACAACATCGAGCTGATCACCGCCCGGGCCAGCATCCCGGTGGTCCTCGACGCCGGCATCGGCAGCGCCTCGGAGGCCGCCCTGGCCATGGAGATCGGCTGCGACGCCGTGCTGGTCGCCTCCGCGGTCACACGCGCCCAGCGCCCCACCGAGATGGCCACCGCGATGCGGATGGCCGTGCACGCCGGCTACCTCTCCGCCCGCGCCGGCCGGATCCCGCGGCGCGAACACGCCCAGGCGTCCTCGGCCTTTGACGGCCGGATCGCCCCGATCGACGAACTCACCTGAGGACCCTGCCCCACGATGAATGATCTCTCCCAGTTCTCCCGCTCCCAGATGGAGCGGTTCCAGCGGCACTTCTCGCTCGACGGCTTCGGCATCGAAGCCCAGGCGAAGCTGCTGAACTCCCGTGTGGTGGTCATCGGCGCCGGCGGTCTGGGCGCCCCGATCCTGACCTACCTGGCCGCCGCCGGAGTGGGCACCATCGACGTGATCGACCACGACGTCGTCGACCGCTCCAACCTGCACCGCCAGGTGATCCACTCCGAGGCCAGCATCGGTGAGCCCAAGACCGCCTCCGCCGCCGCAGTGATGCGCGGGCTGCACCCGGAAATCGTCATCAACGAACACCGCGAACCGATCACCGCGTCGAATGCGCTGGACCTCATCGCCGAGGCGAACATCGTGGTGGACGGCTCGGACAACTTCACCACTCGCTACGTGGTCGCCGACGCCTGCGAGATCGCTGACAAGCCGATGGTCTCCGGCTCGATCCTGCGCTTCGCCGGGCAGGTCAGCCTCTTCTGGGCCTCGCAGGGTCCGACCTACCGCGACCTCTACCCCGAGGCCCCCGACGCCGGGGAGGTCCCCACCTGCGCCCAGGCGGGAGTGCTCGGCGTGCTGCCCGGAGTGATCGGCTCGATCATGGCCACCGAGACCATCAAGTTCCTCACCGGCATCGGTGAGACCCTGCTGGGCCGTGTGTTGATTTATGACGCGCTGGGCGCCAGCTTCCGCGAGATCAGCCTGCGTCCGGATCCCGACCGGGTGCCGGTCACCAGCATCGGCGCCGACGTGGCCGGACTGGGCGGGTTCACCGCCGACGCTCCAGCCGCCGCCGTTGCGTCGGATGTGACGCCATCCGCCGCCGCGGCCGCCGCCACGACCGCCGCCGCGGCTGACCCGGAACCAGCGCCGGCCGCCGTCGAGGATCTCGACTTCAACCCCTTCACCGGAGACCCGAAGCTGGACGACGAAGTCACCCCGAAGGAGCTGCGTGAACTCATGGACGCCGGCCTGATCGGGGGCATCGTCGATGTCCGGGAGCCCTGGGAGCATCAGATGGGCACCATCGAGGGCGCCGTGAACGTTCCGCTTGGCGATCTCTGGCGCGGCGACGACGGCGTCTCGGGTCTCGATGACGGGGCGGGAAAGCCGGTGGTGCTCTACTGCAAGATCGGTGTCCGCTCTCGCCAGGCGCTCGAAGTGCTGCGCCAGCGCCACCCCCGTGCGGAGCTGCGCAACCTCATCGGAGGTTACGAGCTGTACAAACAGCTCTGAGCCTCCCCCCGGTGCGGTAGTTTAGTGGGGTGAGTGCATACCTGGCGGTCATCGGTGAATGCTTGGTAGATGTCGTCCATTCGGAGACATCTGCCCCCAAGGCGCACGTCGGGGGCTCGCCGTTCAATGTCGCGGTGGGACTCGCCCGGCTTGAGCATGACGTGGTCTTCGCCGGTCGCCGCGGAGACGACGACTACGGCCGGATGATCGCCCGCAGCCTGCGCGCCCAGGGCATCACCGCCCTGCTCGACGCCGACTCCTCCCCGACCTCCGTCGCCCGCGCCACCCTGGACCCCACCGGGCAGGCCAGCTACGAGTTCACCCTCGACTGGACCCTCCCCGGCGCTGCCGAGCTCGAGGACAAGTTCTGCGCCCTCGCCCGGCAGAACAAGCCAGCCGCCGCTGACACGGCCGGCGACGACGCGGGCCCGCTGGAACATCTCCACACCGGCTCGATCGGCGCGATGCTCCAGCCCGGCGCCGAGACCGTCAAGGGCGTGCTCGACCGGGCCCGGAAGGTCGCGACGATCTCCTATGACCCGAACTACCGCCCCACGCTGGTGCCCAACCGTGAGGAGGCCCGCCTGCAGGCCGAGGAGTTCATCGCCCGGGCCGACATCATCCAGGCCTCCACCGATGACCTGGACCTGCTCTACCCCGAACGCAGCCACCGCGAGACCATGGAGGCCTGGCTCCAGATGGGCCCCGCCGTGGTCACCGTCACCCGAGGCCCCTCCGGAGCGATGGGACTGACCCGGGCAGGCTTCGCCGAACAGGAGGCCTTCTCCATCGAGGTCGCCGACACGGTCGGCGCCGGAGACTCCTTCATGGCCGCCACCCTCTCCACGCTGCGCGGGATGAACCTGCTCGGCGCGTCCCGGCGTGCGACGCTGCGCGAGATCAGCACCGACCAGCTGGCCACCGTGCTGCGCACCGCCGCACGGGCCGCCGCGATCAACTCCTCCCGGTTCGGCGCCCAGCCGCCCACGGCGGAGGAGCTCACCCAGGCCCTCGAGAGCTGAGCCGATGACCGAGCTCTCCTTCCCTGCCTCCGTTCCGACGCTCACCGGCGGGCCCGTGCACCTGATCGCCAGCGACATCGACGGAACCATCCTCAGCTACACCCACACCCAGTCCGGCACCGTCTCCACCCGCACCGTGGACGCCTTCCGGGCGGCCCAGTCCGCGGGGATTCGGGTCGTGCTGGTCACCGGCCGCCCGGTCCGCTGGCTCAAACACATCAGTGCGACCCTGGGCGCACCGGGCACCGTCATCGCCTCCAACGGCGCGGTCATCTACGACCTTGCCGCCGACCGGCTGATCCACGAGGCCGCGCTGGACGCCGAGTCCCTCTTCGACGTCAAGGACATGATCAGCCGGATCGATCCGCGCGCCTCCTTCGCCGCCGAGACCCTCCAGCACCTGCACATGGAGGAGCCCTTCATCGCCGGTTCGATGTTCTTCGAGGAAGACCGCCGTCGCGCCGCCGGCGTCACCGAGGAAGACCTCCGGCTCGGACCGCTGGATGAGACCCTCGAGCGCGACGGGCTCAGCAACGCCGCCCAGACCCCGGGCAGCGACGTCACGAGCGCCCACGTGACGGACCGGGTGGTCAAGCTGCTCTGCAAGACCGACACCATGGCACCGGACGAGTTCCTCGGCCGGGTCCAGGAGCAGGTCGGGGATCTGCTCACCGTCACCCACTCCGCTCCCGGGATCAGCCTGCTGGAGCTCTCCGCGCGCGGCGTGAACAAGGCCGCCGGGCTTGCCCGCTACGCCGCCTCCCAGAAGATCGACCGGCAACGCGTCGTCGCCTTCGGGGACATGCCCAACGACATCGAGATGCTCCGCTGGGCGGGGACCTCATGGGCCGTCGGCTCGGCGCATCCGGAGGCCCGCTCCGCCGCGAACCATACCGCCGCGTCCTGTGATGAGGACGGCGTCGCGCAGGTGATCGAGAAGCTGCTCGCCGGAGAGCTCTAGATGGCCAAGCCCTACCGTCGGCACGCCTATCGGGATGCCCCGTATCTGCTGAACTCCCGGCCCGGTGCGCTGCACCACCGCCCGCTGGCCTTTGCACACCGCGGCGCCGATCCGCGCCGCGAGAACACCATGGGCGCCTTCCGCCGCGCGGTGGACCTCGGCTACCGGTATCTGGAGATCGATGTCCGCACCGCCGCCGACGGCACCCTTGTGGTCTTCCACGACGAAGAGCTGGACCGCGCCACCACCGGCAGCGGTCTGCTGAGTGAGAAGACCTGGGAGCAGCTCGCCCAGCTGCGGGTCGGCGCCGGTGAGGAGTTCACCGAGCCTCTGGTCCGTTTCGAGGAGCTGCTGGGCACCTGGGACGACGTCCACCTCAACGTGGACCTCAAGGATGCCGCGGCGGTGATGGAGTTCGCCCGACTGGTGGAGAAGCACCAGGTCCATGACCGGGTGCTCGCCGCCAGCTTCAACGACGCCCGACGGCACAGCGTCCGACGTCGACTCAGCCGGCCGGTCGCGACCTCGGGCGGCTGGGCGGCCACCGCGCTGATCGTGCTGATGGGTCCGCTGGGGCTGATGGGACGGCTCGGCGGGCGGGTCGCCGACATCGACTGCGTGCAGGTCCCAGTCTCCCGGGGACGGATCCGCGTCGTGACCCCGCGCTTCGTGCAGCGCTGCCACCGGGCCGGTCTGCAGGTCCACGTCTGGGTCGTCGATGACCCCGCCGAGATGCACGAACTCCTCGACATGGGCGTGGACGGTCTGATGACCGACGACGCCGAGGCGCTCGCGGAGGTCATGCGGGAGCGTTCCGTCTGGCCCCAGCGCTAGAGCGGGACGGGGGAAGACTTGGCCATCGGCGATGAGGGTTCACGCCTGACCCAGCTGCTCGGGATCGGCAAGCTGCTGCTCGGCGGAGTGAGCGTGGGCTCGGTGCTGGAGCTGCTCGGCGTCCCGGCCGGAATGCTGATCGGCAGCGTGGTGGGCGCGGCGCTGGTCAACCAGCCCTGGACCCGCCGGATGAAGTCCGCCAGCCTGCCGCTCGTCGTGCGACAGATCGGACTGACCACCGTCGGACTCGCCGCGGGAGTGCTGCTCACCCTGGATTCCCTCCTGAACACGGCCGTGATCGCTCTGCCGGTGGTGCTGGCCTACCTGGCTCTGACCGCGCTGAACCTGGTCTTCGTCACGGTCCTGATGTCCCGCTACCAGGTGGACCCGGTCACGGCGGTCCTCGCCGTGACCCCCGGAGGACTCGCCGAGGTGACCACGATCGCCATCGACAAGGGAGCCCAGGTCGGGGTGGTGCTCAGCGTCCACGCGGTCCGGTTGTTCTCGCTGGTGCTCGTCATCCTGCCGATCCTGCTGCTGGTGCTCTCATGACGGCGGTGTGCCCATGATGCAGCTGTTGCCGCTGCTCGCGGTGATGGCAGGATCAGCCGTCGCCGCGCTGGTCTTCCGCTGGTGTCGAATCCCGCTGTGGCCGATCACCGGCGGGCTGGTGGGTGCCGCCGCGATCAACCTCGGCTTCGGCCTGGCGGTGCAGGTGCCGGAGCTGATCGTGCTGCTCGCCCAGCTCCTCGTCGGGACGGCGATCGGCGCGACGATCGCCCCGGACACGTTCCGTCAGTTCAAGCGATTCCTGGCCCCCGGAACCCTGGCCGTCGGAGCTGTGCTGGGCGCCGGGCTGCTCTTCGGGTGGGCGTTCGCCGCGCTGGGGATCCTCGACCCTGCCGAGGCGATGCTCTCGCTGATGCCGGGCGGGGTGGGGGAGATGGTGACCGCCGGGGTTGCCCTGGGCTTCGACGGGGCGGTCATCATCGGAGCCCATATGGTCCGGCTGTTCACCGTGCTGCTGAGCCTTCCCCTGGTGCTCTGGGTGGCGGTGAAGATCCGGGAGCGCTGGATCGCGGACCCGGACGACGGGTGACCCCGGCCGCAGGCTCGTCGAAGTGCCCGCCTCAGATGTCCTGGCGGCTCTTCTTGCGCACCGCTGCGCGGATGGTGAATGCCAGGACCAGCGCCAGCAGCCCATAGATGAACCACGTGATCGGGCTGTCGATCAGGGCCGCATAGTTGCCGTCGGAGGACAGCAGCGCGTCGCGGACCGAGGTCTCCGCCAGCGGTCCCAGCACCATGCCGATCATCAGCGGAGCCAGGGGATAGCCGTAGCGGCGCATCCCGAAGCCGACCAGGCCGATGCCGAGCAGCAGCAACAGGTCGAAGACCCGCCCGGACGTCGCGAAGACGCCGAGTCCGCAGAACATCGCAATGCCGGCGTAGAGGTAGGGCTGCGGGATCAGCAGGAGCTTGGACCACAGCTGCGCGAACGGCAGGTTGATGATCAGCAGGACGACCATCGCGATGAAGAAGCTGGCGAGCAGCGCCCACACCAGGTCGGGGTTGCGGTCGAAGAGCAGCGGGCCGGGCTGCAGGCCGTACTGGCGGAAGGCGGCCAGCATGATCGCGGCGGTCGCCGAGACCGGCAGACCCAGGGCGAGCAGCGCGCCCATCGCCATGCCGGTTGTGGAGTTGCCGGCGGCCTCGGGAGCGGCCAGGCCGCGGATGGCGCCCTTGCCGAACTTCGGGAAGCGACGACGCCGATCCAGGCGGCGTTCCAGGTCGTAGGCCATGAAGGTGGGCACCTCGGAGCCGCCGACCGGGATCACGCCGAAGGGCAGCCCGATCACCGTGCCGCGGCCCCATGCCGGAGCGGCCTCCTTGAACTCTGCCCACTTCAGCCAGGGACGTCCGGCGGACCGGGTCTTCAGGTCCGGGTGGTCGCGCCGCGCCCGGGAGGCCACGTGGAACACCTCGCCCAGGGCGAGGATCGCCACGGTGACGGTGATCAGCGAGATGCCCTCGAACAGCTGCGGCGCGCCGAGGGTGAAGCGCTGGGTCCCGGTGACCGAGTCGATGCCGACGGTGGAGAACCCCAGGCCCAGCATCAGCGCGGCCAGTCCCTTGGGGACTGATTCGGAGACCACCGAAGAGGTCGCGATGAAGGCGAACACGGCCAGCGCGAAGTACTCGGCCGGTCCGAAGTAGCGGGAGAGCTCTGCCAGGGTGGGGGCGAAGAACACCACGATGGTCGAGGCGATGATGCCGCCGATGAACGCGCCGATGGCAGCCGTGGCCAGGGCCTGTGGCGCGCGTCCGTCCAGGGCCATGCGGTGGCCCTCGAAGGTCGACGCGATCGCAGAGGCCTGACCCGGGGTGTTCATCAGGATCGCCATGGTGGAGTCGCCGAAGAGGCCGCCGAAGTAGACCCCGGCGAAGAGGATGAACGCCGCCGTCGGGTCCAGGGCGAAGGTCATCGGGAGCAGCAGCGCCACGGCCATTGAGGATCCCAGGCCCGGCATCACGCCGACCGCGGTGCCCAACAGACAGCCCACCACGACCCAGAAGAGGTTGGCCGGTGTCAGGGCTCCGGCGAAGCCCTCCATCAAGAGTGGAAGTGAGTCCATGCTAGAAACCGCCTCCCAGAATGCCCGAGGGCAGGTTCAGACCCAGCGCCACGCTGAAGCCAAGATATGCGACCGAACTCATGAAGAGGCTGATCAATATGTCGAAGAGCGGACGCTGTGAGCCGAAGCCGCGGGCCACGCACCAGAACAGCAGCGCTGCGGCGAGGATCCACCCCAGCCAGGGGAGCAGGACGGCGAAGGCGAGGAACCCGCCGACCGTCCAGCCGAGCGCGGTGAAGTCGGAGTGGAACCGCCAGGACCGGTCCGAGCTGTTCTCCGGATGCTCCGGATGCCGGAAGATCCCGAGGGTGATGATGCCGGCGAGCACCAGGCCCAGCACGCCGAGGATGGTCGGGAAGAACTGGGGGCCCGGGAAATCGGCGTCGCCGACGTCCATGGTGGCGACGCCGATGAGGATGTAGAGGCTGAACCCGGCGATGACCACCGGCATGATGAGCCCTGAGCGGCCGTGCCAGAAAGTGCCTTCTCCCGCGGGAGTCGGGCCCGGAAGGTCACCGCGCGGCGGATCTTCGTGGGTGCTGACCGTGGAGGGGGCATCTCCGTGCGCCGGAGGCGAAGGGTTCGTCGGGGTGCTCACTGTTCAATCTCCTCAAACAGGCCGGCGATGCGTTCGGTCTCGTCAGCGATGTATTGATCCAGCTCGTCACCCTGCAGGGGGGCTTCGCGCCAGTAGTTCCGCTCAACGGTGGCCGCCCATTCGGGGGTGGCGACCGCCTCGTCCACGAGCTCGCGCAGCTCGGCGACCTCTTCCTCGGTGGCGCTGGGCGGGGCGAAGAGCGCCCGCCAGTTGGTCAGTGTCACGTCGTACCCCTCTTCGGGCAGAGTCGGGATGTCGTCGACACCTTCGAGTCGGTCCTCGGCGGCGACGCCGAGGACCCGCAGGCGTCCGGACTCCACCTGTGGGTACATATCGGCGAAGCCGCCTGCTGCGGCGACGGCAGTGCCGTTGAGCAGCGCCTGGATCGCCTCGCCTCCGCCGTCGGAGGGGATATAGGTGGTGTCGCCGGGACTGATGTCCGCGGACAGCGCGATCTCAGTCATCACCAGCTGGTCGAAGGATCCGCCACCGGTCCACGGCGTCCCGCTGGGATCCTCCTGCCACGCCTGGACCAGGTCGTCCATGGTCTCGTGGGGTGAGTCCGCCGGCACCACGACGATGTCGTACTCCTCGAGGACCTTCGCGACCGGGGTGACGTCCTGGAGCTGGGACGGGGTGTCGAACTGGATCTGGGCCGCGATCTGCCCCGTCCCGCCGACCATCAGGTTGTTGGCATCGGGCAGCTGTGACATGTTGCCCAGCGCGATCGTCCCACCGGCACCTGGAACGTTGATGACCTGGACATTGTTCACCAGATCGTTGTTCTGCATGCTCTGCTGCAGCTCGCGCTGGAAGGTGTCCCATCCGCCGCCCGCCGCCGCCGGCGCGATCAGGGTCATCGTGTTGCGCACGTCCGTGCCGCCTGATGCAGCCTGGACGGAGAAGAACGAGGCCAGTCCCACACAGATCACTGCGACCACGGCGAACACCGCGGTGAGGACCTTCTTGGTCTGAGATTTTGGTGCAGAGTCGGACTGCGCTTGCTGACTCATCAGTTCCCCTCACGCCGAACAGCGTCATTGCGGATCGGACATTCTTGGGAGTGCGTCCCGTACAGGTTGATCGTCCGTGACTCGTCTCACTCCAAGTAGCGATTATCCTACAATATGTTGGTGTCTTCATCGCCTTCACCGGCGCCGGGGATCCGCGCCTCCACACTTCAACGCTAGGAGCACCGCCATGACCGTCCTCGTTGCCGGCACTGATACCGCCGAGGGGCGGGCCGCCTATGCCTACGCCCTGCGAGAGGCGGTGCGCCGCGGCGAAGACCTGCTCTACTTCGGCCTGAGCGGGGAACGCCCCGAGCCGGGTGCCGCTGAGCAGGCCGGCGTGCGGGAGACCTACGCCGAGCCGGACGCCCGGGGCAAGGACGGCGTCGGGGATCTGCTGGACACCGCGGAGCGCATCGATCCGTCGGTCATCGTGATCGGCATCCGTCAGCGCACCCCGGCGAGCAAGTTCATCATGGGCTCCTCGGCGCAGCAGATCATTCTTCAGGCCAACACCCCCGTGCTGTGCGTCAAGCCGGGAATGGTCGACGCCTGAGCCTCACCTGAGGCGTCGGAAGTTCAGCACCGGTTCGGGCGGATCTGGTCCCGCAGTATGAGGACCCGAACAGGTGCGGCTTCTAGACTGGGGAGGTGAATCCTCCCACCGTCGCCCCCGCGGCCCGCCTGCTCACCGAGAGCAACCCTGTCTGGGCGTGGGCCATCGCGGTCACGGCGATCGGGCTGCTGGTGGCGGCGCTGATGGTGCTGGTCCAGGACTCGGGCAAGGCCGGCAGGCGCGCCGCGATCTGGGGCGGGGTGATCTTCGTGCTGCCGATCATCGGCCCCGCGGCCTACCTGATCTGGGAGACCGTCCGCTACCACCGCGAGCATGGCCGTCCCGAGAAGGGCATGGTCGAGAAGTACGCCCCAGAAGAGGTGGCCCAGCGCCGTGAGGAAGCGCGCCGTGAGGAGGCATGCCGTGAGGATGCTCAGACAGCACGGAAACGGGGTGAAGACCGCGATGCCGCTGCTGACTGACACCCAGGAGGCCAAGACACGGACCCGGCGGCGGCTGATCGATGCCCTGATCAAGGTCCTCCCGCTGATGGTCCTGATGCTGGTCTCCCATTCCGGCGGCATGCGTGCCTTCGGGGAGATCGGGATCGAGGTGCCCTGGTATGTGGTGATCCTCGTCGAGGTGTTCGCTATCGCGCCGCTGGCCTTCTCCCGCACGAACCCTGGCGCAGCCGCCGGCGTGATCGCGGTCTTCTGCGTCGCGCAGCTGGTGATCGGCGCGGCACCGGGAGTCTCGGTGCTGGCCGTGCCGCTGGCGCTCTACGCCTGCGCGAAGTACGGCACTCCGCGCGTCTCCTGGAGCTACCTGGCCGTCGCGCTGCTCGGCGCCGGTGCGCTCGCGGCGTACTTCGTGTACTTGGACATGCACTTCATGCAGCAGTACGACTACTACAACGATTGGACGGACTCACTTGCCAGCGCGGGGCTCATCGGCGGCTTCGCCGCTGCGGTGGCGCTGACCTCCTGGCTGGCCGGGCACCTGGCCGGGCGTCGTCGCCGTGAGCTCGGCGCCATCAGTGAGCGCAATCAGCTGCTGGTCCGCGAGCGGGACCAGGAGGCGCGGCTGGCAGTCGACGCTGAGCGGATGCGCATCGCCCGGGAGATGCATGATGTGATCTCGCATTCGATGTCGGTCATGATCGCCCAGGCCGACGGCGGCCGCTACGTCCTCGAGCAGAGCCCGGAACGCGCCGAACGAGCGTTCGCCACGATCAGCGACACCGGTCGTGAGGCGCTCACCGAGATGCGCCGGATGCTCGGGGTGCTGCGCGATGAGGACGGCGCGCTGCAGAAGCGCCCCGCACCGGGGGTCCAGGACCTGCCCCAGCTCATCGAGGACGTGTCCGCCTCGGGCCTCCAGGTCCGGCTGCACATGCTCAGCGACTCCATCCCGAAGCTCCCCGAGGGAGTCGGGCTCGCGGCCTACCGGATCGTCCAGGAGGCTCTGACCAACACGCTCAAGCACGCCGGCCCGCATGCCCACGCCGAGGTCTGGGTCGCCACGGCGGCAGAGTCCCAGCCCGCCCTGATGCTGGAGGTCCGCGATTCCGGCCGCGGCTCGGCGGCACCCGACGACGGCGCCGGCTCCGGACTGCTCGGCATGGCCGAACGGGCCCGGCTCTACGGCGGCACCGTGACCACCCGTGCCCACTCGGGCGGCTTCGACGTGCTCGCCCGCTTCCCGCTGGGTGCCGAACCGGCCGGGTCGGCCGCGCCAGCGGCGGGCTCGCTCGATGAGACAGCACCCCCGCACCAGGTCGAGGAGACCGGATGACCGCCGCACAGAACGCCTCCTCGACCGCAGGGCCGGATGCCGCGCCTGGACATGGGGCCGGGCAGGCGCCGGGGGCGGGGCAGGAGCGCATCCGGATCCTGCTCGCCGATGACCAGGCGCTGCTGCGCGCCGGCTTCGCCATGGTGATCGACTCCCAGCCGGATCTTCAGGTGGTGGACCAGGCCGGCAACGGCCAGGACGCGCTCGCCGCAGCCTGCGCGCATCACCCCGACGTGGTGCTCATGGACATCCGGATGCCGATCATGGACGGGCTCGAGGCCACCCGGCGGATCACCGAGGATCCTGCGCTGTCGAGGACCCGGGTGATCGTGCTGACCACCTTTGACACCGACGAATACGCCCTCGAGGCGCTGCGCGCGGGCGCCTCCGGCTTCCTGCTCAAGGACGTGAAGCCTGAGGCCCTGCTGGACTCCATCCGGACGGTCACCACCGGCGGGGCCGTCATCGCCCCGACCACCACCCGTCGACTCCTGGACTCCACGCTGCGCGACGGCGGGCGACGGCGCAGTCCTGACGCCGAGCAGCAGCAGCGGCTGGACCGGCTGACCAACCGGGAGCGCGAGATCCTGCTGGAGCTCGCCACCGGGGACTCGAACACCGAGATCGCCGCGCGGCTCTTCGTCTCCGAAGCCACCGTGAAGACCCATGTGGGGCAGGTGCTCGCCAAGCTGGAAGTGCGCGATCGAGTCCAAGCCGTGGTCTACGCCTACGAGACCGGTCTGGTGGCCTGATCCCGAAGCCCGGGTCTGAGTGATCGGGTCTGAGTGACCCGAGGTCTCGGGTCGCCGCACCCAGCTCATCCTGCAGGATGAGGCGCAGACCGACCTGTGGTCCGATGTGGGAGCATCCCCCTCGTTCGTAGTGTGAACACCATGATCACCACACTGACTCCAGCTCTGCGCGCCAGGGCGCTGAACAAGACCTACGGCTCCGAGGACGCGGCGGTCCACCCGCTCCGCGACCTCTCCATCGAGTTCCCCGCGGCGAAGTTCACCGCGGTGATGGGCCCCTCGGGCTCCGGAAAGTCCACCCTGCTCCACGTCCTCGCCGGACTGGACACCGCCGACGACGGCGAGGTGATCCTCTCCTCGGCGCGCGGCGAGACCACCCTGACCGGGCTCAGCGAGAAGCAGCTGACCCGGGTCCGGCGCGAGAGCATCGGCTTCATCTTCCAGGCCTACAACCTGGTCCCGGCGATGACTGCCGAGGAGAACATCCTGCTGCCCACCAACCTGGGCGGAGCACCCGTGGACCAGGAGTTCTACCGCCAGGTCATCGAGCGGCTCGGACTCACCGACCGTCTCACCCACCGGCCCTTCGAACTCTCCGGCGGACAGCAGCAGCGCGTGGCGGTCGCCCGGGCCCTGGTCGCCAGGCCCGCAGTGATCTTCGCCGACGAGCCCACCGGCAACCTGGACCAGACCACCGGCCCCGAGGTCCTCGGGCTGCTCCGCACCGCGGTCGACGAGTTCGGCCAGACCGTCATCATGGTCACCCACGACGCCAACGCGGCGGCACAGGCCGACCGCACCGTGCTCCTGGCGGACGGCCGCGTCGCCGGCACACTGGAGAAGCCCACCGCCGAGCAGCTCGCCGCCGCCCTGATCGAGGCCGGCCGATGAGCGGCAACCCGGTGCTCCGGGTCAACCTGCGCTCGGCCGGGAAGAAGCTCTTCGCGGCCGGCGCGGCGGTCGCGATCTCGGTCGCGTTCATCGTGGCAGGGGTGCTGATGCTGGACTCTTTCACCCGTGGACTGACCCAGCAGATCGAGGCCGAAGCCGCCGGAAGCGACCTGATCATCGACACGATGCAGCTTTCCGCCTGGGATGAGGACACCGAGGAGTACCTGCGCGACGACATCGAGCTGGCGGAAGCCATCGAGGAGCTCGACGGGGTCGCCGTCGCCGATGCCATCGGCTCCGGCTACCTCAGCGAGATGTCCGAGGATGGCAGCTCCACCATCGGCTTCGAAGTGGGCGAGCAGTCAGAGACCAGGGTCGGGGAGATCAGCCAGGGGAGGGAGGCCCAGGCCGAGGACGAGGTGGTGGTCAGCTCCGCCGCCGTCGAGGGCAGGGGCCTTCAGCTCGGCGACACCCTGACCGCACAGAACTTCGTCTACGAGGACGACGCCGCGGAGGGCGCCGAGCCCACCGTGGAGGAGGAGGACTACACCGTGGTGGGCGTGGTGGACACCCAGGGTGCTCCGCGCGGCTTCCTCACCGCCGAGGGGATGGACCGGATGCCCTCCGGCGCAAGCCCCGCAGAGATCCGGGTGCAGCTCGCCTCCGGCATCGACGCAGGCCAGGTGCAGACCCAGATCCAGGAGCTCATCCCCGAGCAGGCAGAGGGACTGGAAGCCCAGCGCGCCGCTGAGCTCACCGGCCTCGAGGCGCAGACCACCGAGGAGATCGTGGACGCCCGGATGGCGGAACAGGCCGGAAGCGCGAACGTGCTGGCCTACCTCGCCATCGGCTTCGGCAGCATCTCGGTCTTCGTCTCCGGGCTGGTCATCTCCAACACCTTCCAGGTGCTGGTCGCCTCCCGGCAGCGGACGATGGCGCTGCTGCGCGCCATCGGCGCCACCTCCACGCAGCTCAAGCGTGCGACCCTGCTCGAGGGAGCACTCCTGGGTCTGATCGGTGGCGCGGCCGGCGTCGCGCTGGGCGCCGGCGCGGCACTGGGCTTCTCGCTCATCGCCCGTGCCACCTTCGCGCCGGACCTCCCGCTGGCCACGCCCACCCTGCTCGCCACCGTGATCGGGCTGGGACTCGGCCTGGTCGTCACGGTGCTCTCCGCGCTGGTGCCGGCGATCAAAGCTGGACGCGTCTCACCCATGGCCGCGCTGCGGCCAGCAGGACTGACTCCCGCCTCAGCGCGGCTCTCGAAGCCGCGCCTGGTGATCGGACTGCTGCTGACCCTGGGCGGGTTCGCCGCGGTGCTCGCCGCCGCGCTGCTGGCGACCGCGGAGAACGACCCGCTTCTGCTGCCAGCGCCGCTGGTCGGGGTCGCCGGTGCCATGATCGGATTCATCGGGGTCCTGCTGCTGGCCCGAATGATCGTGCCGCCGCTGGCGGCGCACGGGGGGCGCCTGATGGGAGCCCTGCCCGGGCTGCGGGTCAACGCGCCGCTCGCCGGACAGAACGCCCGGCAGGTCCCCGGACGTACGACGGCGACCGCCTCGGCCCTGCTGGTCGGGGTCACCCTGGTGGGCACCATGATGGTGGGCGCCTCCACGGCGCAGGCGGTGCTCTACGACGAGCTGGCCGAACAGTACCCGGTGGAGGCCTCGATCAACGCCATGGACGAGGACCTCGACGCCGATCTCGATGCGAGCTCCCTGGTGGGCACCCATTCCAGCGCACCCGGCGTGCCGGTGACGATCACCGGCAGCCACGGAACCATCGAGAGCCAGGCGGTGCTCGTCGATGAGCAGACCTTTGCCGAGGTGGCCCGCACGCAGGGTCTGGTGCCGGAGCCCGGACAGGCGATCGCCTCGCCGCTGTTGAACGCCGAGGGAGCGGTCTACGACGACGAGGAACCGGAGCTGGAGCTGACCCCGTATGGCACGGGAAGCTCCGGAGCCGAGCAGCAGGCCATCACCGTCGAGGCGACCACGGTGTCCTGGCTGCCCGCCGGGATGGTGCTGATCTCGTCCGCGTCGCTGCCGGAGGCGGCTCAGGTGCAGCCCCTGTCAGAAGGTGCGGGCCCCTGGACCTTCACGGCGGAGAACGGCATCACCCTGGTGCGCACTGCGGAGGGCATCAGCTCGGCCGAGTCCTACGGACTGGCCACGCTCTTCCAGGACCACACCGAGGAGTACAACGACGTCGGGGCCGTGATGCGGGCCAGCTACGGCGAGACGATCGACATGGTGCTGCTGATCGTGCTGGTCCTGCTCGGCGCGTCAGTGCTGGTCGCCGTGATCGGAGTGAGCAACACGCTCTCGCTCTCGGTGCTCGAGCGTCGCCGGGAGGCGGCCCTCCTGCGGGCGGTGGGCATGAACCGCCGCTCGGTGGGACAGATGATCACCATCGAGGCGATCCTGCTCGCCGGGGTGGCGCTGTTGATCGGCACGGGGCTCGCGGTGTTCCTGGGATGGGCCGGCGTGGCTTCGATGGTCGCGGTGCCGGACTGGACCGTGACCGTGGATGTGCCCTGGCTGCGACTGGCGATGCTCTGGGGGATCACGCTGCTGGCCACCGCGCTCGCGGCGCTGCTTCCGGCCCGGGCGCTCTCCAAGGTGGAACCCGCAGCCGGGCTCAGCGAGGACTGAGCCTCGCGGCCGCCTGGCCGCTGAGCTGCCGAACAGCTCAACGAGAGTACACATAGAGAGGGCGGGATCCGAATACTCGGATCCCGCCCTCTCAGGTCTTGTCAGGTTCAGCGGATCAGGTCACCAGGATGACGATGATCACGATGAGCAGAATGGCGGTGAGGCTGATTGGAAGGATACGTCCCATGATGTCTTGCCTTTCGATAATGGTGCGTCTGGGTCATTCGAGAGCGGTCATTGCTGACGTCGGCTGACGGCCCTGATGATGAAGAAGATTCCTACCACCACCAGGATCGCGAGAACGATGTTGAAGAACAGGTTCAGAACGACACCAAACAGCCAGAGGGCGATCCGGAGGACCACCAGCACCAGCACAATGGAAATGACAATAGACAGTGCTCTATTGGCCATGGCTCCACCTTACGGGTGTCTACCTGGGTGCGAGCTGGGTGCCGAAGCCCCTGCCCCCGTCCTGAAAGGACTCAAAACTTTCCGAACTGGGACGATGTTCGCCCCTGTCAGTCCTCGGCGTCGGCCAGGGCCTCCACGTCGGAGAGCGAGGCATGGGGGGTGTGCTCCGGGACGTAGCCGTTGAGGCGCAGGCCGTTCTCGACGTCGAACAGGTGCACATGGTTCGGGTTCGGCTTGATCGTGACCCGCTCGCCGCGCATGGGGGGGCGGCGTCCGTCCACCCGGACGATGAAGGGCTGGAAGGTCTTGATGCCGTCGGGGGTGCCGAAGATGTAGGCGTCGGCGCCGAGCTCCTCGACCAGGTCCACGGTCATCGGCAGGCCGGTTCCGTCACTGGTGAGCTCCATGTCCTCGGGACGCACGCCCAGGATGACCTGGTCGCCGTGAGCCTTGTCCAGGTGGCCGTCCGGGATCGGGATCACGTCCTGGCCCACGACGATGCCCTGACCCTGGACCTTGACCTGGAAGAGGTTCATCGCGGGTGAGCCGATGAAGCCGGCGACGAAGACGTTGGCGGGTGTGTCGTAGAGGTTGCGCGGGGAGTCGACCTGCTGCAGCACGCCGTCCTTGAGCACGCAGACACGGTCGCCCATGGTCATGGCCTCGACCTGGTCGTGGGTGACGTAGACGGTGGTGGTCTGCAGCTCGCGGGTCAGCGCGGCGATCTGGGTGCGGGTCTGCACACGCAGCTTGGCGTCGAGGTTCGACAGCGGCTCATCCATCAGGAAGACCTTGGGGGAGCGCACGATCGCGCGGCCCATGGCCACACGCTGACGCTGACCACCCGAGAGGGCCTTCGGCTTGCGCTCGAGGTAGGGGACCAGGTCCAGGATCTCAGCGGCCTTCTTCACCCGCTCGGCCCGCTCCTCCTTGGAGACGCCGGCGATCTTCAGTGCGAAGCCCATGTTCTCGGCCACGGACATGTGCGGGTAGAGCGCGTAGTTCTGGAAGACCATCGCGATGTCGCGGTCCTTCGGCGAGACGTGGGAGACATCCTCGCCGCCGATCATGATGGCTCCCTCGTTGACCTCTTCGAGGCCGGCGAGCATGCGCAGTGCGGTGGACTTGCCGCAGCCGGAGGGTCCCACGAGGACCAGGAACTCGCCGTCGGCGATCTCGAGATGCAGCTGGTTGATAGCTGGTCGCGCGCCGGGGGTGTAGATCCGGCTGGCGGAGGCATAAGTCACAGAAGCCATGATGATATGTCCCTTTCACGGGCAGGTACGTGCCCGACGATCCGTTGTGAAGGTGATTGTGGTGACGCGTGACTCACGTGTGGTGGGTCACATGTCTTGTGCATCACATCACAGCTTCCGACAGAAGTCCAAAACCGTCTCACGCTCCCGCGCAGGGGGCCCGGCGCAGAAGACTCGCCGCGGGACCTGGGCCCAGACACGACGACGGCGCCTGTCCGCCTCGTCCACGGTGTCTTCCGTGGTGGAGGTGGGCAGGCGCCGTCGGGCGCTGCGATGTCAGGCGCTGGGACTCAACTGGGGGAGCCTCAGCCGCTGACCAGATCAGGCGTTGTCATCCTCGAGGATCAGCGGGTAGACGCCGTTCTCGTCGTGGACCTCGCGGCCGGTGACCGGCGGGTTGAAGACGCAGACCACGCGGATCTCCTCCTCCACCTCGACCCGGTGCTTCTCCTGACCGTCGAGCATGTAGAGGAAGCCATCGGTGATGGTGTACTTCTCTCCGGTCTCGAGATCGGTCAGCGTGCCCTTGCCGCCTACGCAGTAGACGGCTTCCACGTGGTTGGCGTACCAGAACTCGTTCGTGGTGCCGGCGTAGAGGGTGGTCTCGTGCAGCGAGAAGCCGACCTTCTCCTTGGCCAGGACCATGCGCCGGGAGCGCCAGTTCTCCTGCTGGATGTCGCGGTCGGTGCCGTTGAGGGCGTCGATGTTCAGGGTGTACACGCAGATCTCCGATCAGTGGCGTCTCAGGTTGCGGGGGCGAAGGGCTTTCAGCGGGGTGCTCGCAGGCGCGAGGGCTCTCCGAGGTTGCCCGTGGCCGCGAGGAGTGACTCCTCGATGATGGCCAGGCCCTTCTGCAGATCTTCGGACTCGATGTTCAACGCGGGCATCAGCTTGACGACCTCGTCCTGGGGTCCGGAGGTCTCCACCAGCAGATTACGCTTATACGCCTCTGCAGCGACCTTGCCGGCCGTGTCGGGGTTGGGGAAGTGGATGCCGGTGAGGAATCCGCGGCCTCGCAGCGAGGAGCCCGGGACGTGCTCGGCGATCTTGACCAGGCCGTCGTGGAGCTCCTGGATCCGCTCGGCAAGCTGCTTCTCGAAGCTGTCATCGGCCCAGAAGATCTCCAGCGCCCGTGCGGCGGTGACGAAGGCGAGGTTGTTGCCGCGGAAGGTGCCGTTGTGCTCCCCGCCCTCCCAGACATCGAGCTCCGGCTTGAAGAGGGTCAGCGCCATGGCCAGTCCGTAGCCGGAGATCGACTTGGACACGCAGACGATGTCTGGGTAGAGGCCAGCCTCCTCGAAGGAGAAGAACTTGCCGGTGCGGCCGCAGCCGGCCTGGACATCGTCGACGATCAGCAGGATCTTGTGCCGACGCAGCAGGTCGGACAGCGACTTGAGCCAATCGATCCGCGCGGCGTTGAGTCCGCCCTCGCCCTGGACGGTCTCCACGATCACCGCGGCAGGCTTGTCCACGCCGGAGCCGGAGTCCTCGAGGATCTTCTCCAGCCACAGGAAGTCAGGCATGTCGCCGTCGAAGTAGTCGTCGTAGGGGATCTTCGAGGAGTTGGTCAGCGGGATGCCGGCGCCACGGCGCTTCATCGAGTTGCCCGTGACGGACAGGGCGCCCAGGGTCATGCCGTGGAACGCATTGGTGAAGGAGAGGATGTGCTGGCGGCCGGTGACCTTGCGAGCCAGCTTCAGCGCCGCCTCGACGGTGTTGGTGCCTGTCGGGCCGGGGAACATCACCTTGTAGTCCAGCTTGCGCGGTTCCAGGATGACCCGCTCGAAGGTCTCCAGGAAGCGCCGCTTGGCGGGGGTCTTCATGTCCATGGAATGGGTGACGCCGTCGTTGGCCACGTAGTCCACGACCAGATCGCGCAGCTCGGGGTGGTTGTGTCCGTAGTTCAGGGCGCCGGCGCCGGAGAAGAAGTCCAGGTAGCGGGTGCCGTCCTCGGTCCACTGGTAGGGGCCGGAGGCCTTGGCGAAGGTGGCGGGCCAGTTCATGCAGTAGCTGCGGACCTGGGATTCGCGTGTGTCGAAGATATCTGTAGCCATGGTGCTCATCTGTCCTTACGTTCCGGGGAAGTCGGGGTGGATATTCACTCAGAGCGACGGCGTGACCGCCTGGGGCTTCTCAGCTTGGCGGGTGCACCGTCAGGGGGTGTGCGGGGATGCTGGTCAGCTCAGCGGGGCCACGGTGTAGAGGTCCTCGGCGGCATGGACCTCACCGGACTCATCGGCTGAGGGGAAGATCGCCTCGTCGAACAGCGTCGTGGTGGTGATCTCGGCGTTCTTGTCTCGTGCGAGACCGGTGAACAGCGCGATCGAGGCTGCGTTGTCGGAGGTGATCGTCGTCTCCAGCCGGTGCGGGGCGGCCGAGTCCACCAGGGTGGTGAGCATGCGGGAGGCCAGCCGGCGGCCGCGGAAGCGGGAGTCGACGGCGACCTGCCAGATGAAGAGAGTCTCGGGGTCACTGGGGCGTCGGTATCCGGAGATGAATCCCGCGGGCTCCCCGTCGACCTCGGCGATGACCGAGGTCTCGGCGAAGTCTCGTGCCCACAGTATGTAGGCGTAGGGGGTGTTCACATCCAGGACGCCGGTTCCGGCGGCGAGCCTCCACAGGGAGGTGCCGTCGGCCACGGTGGGCGTGCGGATCTCAACTCGTTCCGAGCCCGTGGAGGCGTCGGAAGAGTTCTGGGCAGGGGTATCTGCGGTATCAGCCATCAGACTCCACAGTAGTGAGCCATCATGGAGATTCAACCGAGAACTTCGCGAACGGACGGTGAAATCGGGGGTTGAAGGGGCCGAAAAAGTTTAGTCCAGAAATTACCCACGCCGGTGCATGTCATGTATCGCAAGGGCAAGCGCGGATCCATGACTTCTTCTCGTTGGAATACTCCGAATGTAATCATTATGTGATTAGTTTCAAGATAGCTTAATGATCTGAAGGTGATGGGTCCCATACTCAGCGCCCGCTGTGACGATGCTCAGGTGGAGCTAAGGTGGCTGTGATGATGACGCAGAAGAAGAGCCGCCTCCCTGGTTTCGGGTGGACGCTCCACGGTGACGGCAAGACGGTCCGACCCGGCGCGGTGGTGACCCCCGACGAGCGGCTGGGCTGGCTGCAGACCACCGGGGTGGGCATGCAGCATGTGGTGGCGATGTTCGGGGCGACCTTCCTGGTGCCGCTGATCACCGGCTTCCCGCCCTCGACCACGCTGTTCTTCTCCGGTGTCGGCACCGTGCTCTTCCTGATCATCACGGCAGGGCGCATCCCCAGCTACCTCGGCTCCTCCTTCGCCTTCCTCGCCCCGGTGGGCGCCGCCACGGCCCAGTACGGCATGTCCGGAGCCCTCGGCGGGATCTTCCTGGCCGGACTCGGTCTGGTGGTGATCGGAGTCATCGTCCACTTCGCCGGGAGTCACTGGATCCAGCGCGTGATGCCGCCGGTGGTCACCGGCGCGATCGTCGCCCTGATCGGGCTGAACCTGGCCCCGGCCGCCTGGAACAACGTCAATCAGGCCCCGATCACCGCCACGGTGACCATCGTGTCGATGCTGCTGGCAGGCGTGCTCTTCCGGGGCCTGCTCGGTCGGCTCTCGATCCTGGTCGGCGTGGTCATCGGTTATGTGGTGGCCGTGGTGCGCGGCGAGGTGGACTTCTCCGGGATCGGCTCCGCCGGCTGGGTCGGCCTGCCAGAGTTCACCACCCCGACCTTCCACATCGGCGTGCTGGGTCTCTTCATCCCGGTGGTGCTGGTGCTCGTGGCGGAGAACGTCGGGCACGTGAAGTCGGTGGCCCTGATGACCAAGCGGGACCTGGATCCGGTGACCGGGCGCGCGCTGATGGCCGACGGCGCGGCCACCATGCTGGCCGGTACCGGCGGGGGCTCCGGCACCACGACCTACGCCGAGAACATCGGCGTGATGGCTTCCTCTCGGGTCTACTCCACCGCCGCGTACTGGGTGGCCGGGCTGTTCGCGATCCTCCTGGCGCTGCTGCCGAAGTTCGGCGCGCTCATCGCGACGGTGCCGGTCGGCGTGCTCGGCGGCGCCGGCACCGTGCTCTACGGGATGATCGGCGTGCTCGGGGTGCGCATCTGGGTGCAGAACCGGGTGGACTTCGCGAACCCGATCAACCTTGCCGTGGCAGGGGTGCCGCTGATCATCGCGATCGCGAACTTCACCATGGTCTTCGGCGAGATCGTCTTCGAGGGCATCGCACTGGGCAGCTTCGCGGCCCTGGCCATCCACCACGTGATGAGCGCGATCGCGCGCTGGCGCGGCACCGACGTCGGTTTCGTCACCGACGACGACGACGCCCTGGCCACCCCGGTCAACGCCGAGGACCTGGCCGAGCAGACCCGTGCCGAGCCGCCTCGGGACATCCCGGAACGTCGCGAACCCTAGGTTGCGGAGCGGCATCAGTTCGCTGTGAGTTCCCTGGAAAACGCCTATTCGGGGCGACAGGGCCCATCGCGGTCGGTAGCGTGACAAGGGACTTGTCCGCCGACGAAAGGAGTCACCTATGGGACTCGATGACAAGACGAACAACAAGACCGAAGAAGCCACCGGCTCCGCGAAGGAAGGCTTTGGCAAGCTGACCGGTGATAAGGAGACCCAGGCTGAAGGCAACAGCCAGAAGACCCAGGCGAAGGCCAAAGACGCTGCCCAGGACGCGAAGGACAGCGTCAAGGGCTTCGCTCAGGGGCTCAAGAACAACAACTGAATCTGATCTCAGAGCCGCTCATCGCGGAGCTGAGTTGAGAGATTCCCGGCGCCGGGTTCGAGACATCGGACCCGGCGCTGTTGTGTGCGGTCAACGGTGCGCAGGCCCCCTCGGCTTCCCACGCCCTGGGCGCCCCGGGGCGGTGCCGGCCGCTCAGCGCTGTGTCATGGTCGCCGCCAGGGCGAGGAGCCGTTCCTCCGAGCCTGCGCGTCCGATCAGCTGGATCGACCAGCTCAGACCCTCGGCGTCGGTGTGGGTGGGGACATTGATCGCCGGCAGACCCATCACGTTGACCACCGAGCTGTAGGGGGTGAAGCGGCACTGTTCCCGGTAGTTCTCCTCCGGGTCCAGACTTGCGAACCATCCGATCTCCGGCGGTGCGTAGGCGAGCATCGGTGTCGCCAGAACGTCCCATGGCCCCATGAAGGCGTCCGCGTCCGCCGCGAAGTCCTCGAGGGCGGCGATGGACTCATGTGTCTGCTGTGCGGGTCGGCTCTTGGCCAGTTCGATGAAGTACCGGGTCAGCGGGGCCATCGCGGCGAGTTGGTCGGCGGGTGGATCCAGTTCGCCGAGCGGGGTGGTCCACAGCGCCTGGAAGTGCCGGTGATAGTCGGCGGGCCAGAACGCCTCCGCCCCGGTGCAGTGGCTGCTTCCCTGCAGGATGTGACCGCGCTGCTCGAGCAGCGCGAGACCGTTCTCCAGCGCGAGGACGGCTGGTTCGGCGAGGACGATGTCCAGTTCCGGGGAGAACGGGGACTCGGTGATCACGCCGATGGTGAGCTGGTCAATCCCATGCTGCTGCGCTGCGCGCACCTGGTGCAGGGCAGGGCCCTCGGGGAGGCCGTCTGCGGCGGCGGACGGGCGGAAGCGGTGGCCCGCCATCACATCGAAAAGCAGGGCGGCGTCCTCTGCCGTGTGAGCGATCGGCCCAGACACCGCGAGGTTGCGCACACCTGGGCGCTGGCTGTCATCCGGAAGCCGTCCGCGGCCCGGCTTGAGCCCGATCAGGCCGCAGGCCGCAGCGGGTATGCGGACGGATCCGCCGCCGTCGCTGCCCGGCGCCATCGGCAGCATCCCGGCCGCCACGGCCGCGGCACCGCCTCCGGTGGATCCGCCGGCGGTGCGCGCCGGCGCCAGGGGGTTTCGCGCAGCGGGGGCGAGGTCGTTCTCCGAGTAGCAGGGGAGCCCGAACTCCGGGACCTGGGTCTTGCCGGCGCTGATCATGCCTGCCGTGTGGACGCGCCGGACGAGGGGGTCGTCGTGGCTGGGGGCGCTGGCGGGCAGCGCCGCGGTTCCGCGGGTGGTGGGCATTCCGGCGACGTCGACCAGGTCTTTGAAGGCGGTTGGCAGTCCTAGCAGGGGGGCGCGGGCCGCGAGCTCCATCATGACGGCGCTGCGAGAAGCTTCGGTGCGTGAGTCCAGCACGGCTCGTCGCACCCGGTCGATCTCCTCGGCCCGCAGCAGCGCCGATTCGGGGTCGAGGTGCAGAAAGGCGCCGAGCTCGGCTTGGGATGTGGCTGCCGTGATCGCTGTGGTGGTCAGCTCCACCGCGGAGACCTCCCCGGCGACGAAGTCACGGCGCCACTGCACCGCGCTGGCAGCGCGGAAGTCGATCAGCGGAGTCGCTGAGTCGGGGAGAGGTGCTTCGACGAGTGGGGCGGGATCAGCTGGTGGCACCATGAGCTCACTCTATGCGGACAGAACTTGGCAGGCGATAGTCTTGAGGGTGCACCGGAGAAGTTCCCACCGCACTCAAGGAGGCCGCAGATGGCAGATTTCGAGACCGTCCGCGCCGCAGACGTCCCCTCCGAGGGCGCCCTCCTGGACGTGCGGGAGGACTACGAGTTCGCCGAAGGCCACGCCCCGGGCGCGCTGCACATCCCCGTCGATCAGATTCCGGCGCGTTTCGAGGCCGAGCTGGATCCGGATGAGGACTACTACGTCATCTGCCGCACCGGCGGTCGGGCCGTGCAGATCACCGCCTGGCTGACCTCGCAGGGCTATTCCGCAGTCTTCGTGGGCGACGGCATGGGCGGCTGGCTCGAGGCCGGGCGCCCGATGGAGTCCTCCACCGGCGACGCGCCCCAGGTCCGATGAGCACCCCGGTGAACCCTGCCGCCCAGTCTCGCCTCGATGCCCAGACCTACTCCTTCCTCGGGCCCGGGGGAACCTTCACCGAGGCCGCGCTGCTGCAGGTTCCCGGGGCCGAGCAGGCCACCAGAGTTCCGGCCGGGTCGGTGCTGACCGCGCTGAACATGGTGGAGTCCGGTGAGGTCGACGCGGCGATGGTCCCGATCGAGAATTCAGTGGAGGGTGGGGTCACGGCGACGCTGGATGCCATCTCGGTCGCGCACCAGCTGCACATTCTGCGCGAGGAGCTGGTCCCGATCAGTTTCGTGCTGGCCGCGGCGTCCCCGATGGCGCCGGAGCAGATCCGCAGCGTCTCCACCCACACCCACGGCTGGGCTCAGGTGCGCCGCTGGGCCGAGTCTGGGATCCCGGCTGCCGAGTTCGTCCCCGCCTCATCCACCGCCGCCGCAGCCCGCGGGCTGCTGGAAGAGACTCCGGTGGCCGACGCGGCCGTGTGTTCGCCCCTCGTCGCCGAGCAGCTCGGCCTGCACGTGATCCAGCGGGGCATCGAGGACGTGACGGGGGCGGTGACCAGGTTCGTGCTGGTCTCCCAGCCCGGAGTCATCCCGCCGATGACCGGGGCAGACAAGACGACGATCATGATCCCGCTGCCGCAGGATCGGGCCGGAGCCCTGATGGAGCTCCTCGAGCACTTCGCGACCCGGGGGGTGAACCTCTGTCGGATCGAGTCTCGACCCACCGGCGATGGTCTCGGGCAGTACTACTTCTCCATCGACCTGGAGGGGCACATCGACGAGGCGCGCGTGTCCGACGCGCTCGCCGGCATCCATCGGATCGCCCCGGGAATCCGATTCCTCGGCTCCTACCCCCGCGCGGATCGCAAGCCCCAGCAGCCCACAGCAGAAGTCTCCGACGAAGCCTTCACCGCCGCTGCCGCGTGGATCAGCTCGCTGAGACACGCGTAAGAGAGCCCGGCGCGGGCCCCGCCCTCGGCGAAGCCGAGGGATGGGAGCCGGGTGAACGGGATCAGCTCGCTTCAGACACGCGTAAGAGAGCCCGGCGCGGGCCCCGCCCTCGGCGAAGCCGAGGGATGGGAGCCGGGTGAACGGGATCAGCGTCGCTTCAGACATGTGCCAAAAGGTCTCCACTCCTGACCGAATGCCGTGTGAGCCTTGACACAACCATGGCCATTTTTTAGTCTTTTGGTGATACAAAATGGTGTCCCAGATCACATCTTTGACGCAGGCAGTCCTATCACCCCATGTCAGCGTGTTCCGGGAACTGGGTCGGGGCGCCCTGGTATCGCGGCACATGCCGCCGTCCATGCACGTCAATGGAGACAACGAGGAGTATGCATGTTCACCCGATCGAACCGACGAACATTGACCGCCGCGGTGGTCTGCGCGGGCGCCCTGGCGCTCGGCACGCCCGCCATGGCAGGGGCCACGCCCGGCCCGGCACAGCAGTCTGGCGTTCTGTCTGCAGATGCAGGAGTCAGCGCCAAGGCCGCCGATCAGGCAGGCCAGAAGTCGAACGGGCGCCCCGACCATGCGGGGCAGCCCGGCAAGCCCGATCACGCGGGACAGCCCGGACCTCCGGATCATGCCAATGGCAAGGGGAAGGGAAACGGCAACGGCAAGGGTCATGGCAACGGCGGGGGGCAGGAGGCACCCGAGCAGACGCAGTGCCAGTTCACCCCGGAAGGCGGAGCCGTCGAGGGCGCCTGGGGTCGCGACACCTTGGCCGGCGTCGCCCCCGATGATCTGCGGATCGGCAACATCGCCGCGGGCGGCGGACACCACTCCGACGCCGACTACCCAGACCCGTTCCCCTCAGACCCTGAGTACCGGGAGCATATTGCGCAGGAGTACTCCTCGGTGACTCATGAGAACTACCTGAAGTGGGAGTTCGTTCAGCCGGAGCAGGGTGTCTACGACTTCGAGCAGGCCGACGCCGTCGTCGCCTTCGCCGAGGCCAACGGTATGGACCTGCGCGGACACGCGCTCTCCTGGCATTCGCAGAACCCGGACTGGCTGGAGGAGGGTGACTTCACGGAGGCTGAGCTGCGCGAGATCCTCGAAGACCATGTCCGCACGGTGGTCTCCCGGTACGCCGGGTGCATCGACCAGTGGGACGTGGCGAATGAGATCTTCCGGGACGACGAGGCCGCGAGCATCCGCGACACCGAGAACATCTGGATCCGCGAGCTCGGCCCGGAGATCCTCGATGACGTCTTCACCTGGGCGCATGAAGAGGACCCCGACGCGCTACTGTTCTACAACGACTACAACGTCGATGGGCTCAACGCGAAGGCTGACCGCTACTACGACCTGATCAGCGATCAGCTCGAGCGCGGGGTGCCGGTGCACGGCTTCGGCGCGCAGACCCACCTGTCCATGCAGTACGGATTCGACGACACCTACCAGGAGAACCTGCAGCGCTTCGACGATCTGGGCATCCACACCGCGGTGACCGAGATCGATGTGCGCGGCGCCGTCGACGAGAACGACCGGATGTCTCCTGAGGATCGGGCCGGCGCTGCGGAGCGATACGCCACGGTGTTGCAGGCCTGCCTGGACGTGAGCCTGTGCAACTCATTCACCATCTGGGGAACCCTGGACGCGCAGAGCTGGGTGCCCAATACGTTCCCCGGCGAGGGGGACGCGACGGTGCACGAGGGTGACTACGAGCGCAAGCCCACCTACTGCATCGTCCAGCGCACGCTGGTCGAGCATGGTGAGGGTGCGTCTGCCTGGGAGGATGACGCCAGCTTCGAGGAGTGCCGCGGCATCCTTGACGCAGCAGGACTCTGATCCGCCCAGTTCAGCGGCACTGACCGCCTCACCGGGGCCCCGGGAAGCCGATCAGGCTTCCTGGGGATCCTTGGTGATCCGGCCCTCGGTGAACTGAGGGCCACTACCCTGATCCGTCTGCTGGTCCGACTCCGTGTCTTCGTCCGTGGCCTCAAGATCCTCGAGGCCGCGGACGGAGACGCCGTTGACCACGAGGGCATATGGGCGGACACGCGCAGAGACGCTGATGACCTCGCCCACGGCGTCGCCGTCGATCTGGAAGGGCATCGGCTCATCCATCGTGACGGTGGCGCGTTTGGCCTGACGCACCGTCATAACAGGGATGTCTGCGGCGAAGCGGGTCACGGTCTTCGCCATGATCCTTGCCCAGTCCCATGCGTGTCGGGGACTGAACAGGACCGCGTCCATGTGGCCGTCGTCGAACTTGGCCGAGGGCACCAGGACCATGCCCGCCTGCAGCGACCCGCAGTTGGCCAGCAGGACCGAGCGCACCCGGTGAGGCTGGGCCTCGCCGTCGTCGACCGTGATGGTGATGCTGGAGCGCGAGCCCATGATGTGACGAAGCCCCGCCTCGCCGTAGGCCAGCCAGCCGGCACGCTGTTTCAGGGCATCCCGGGTGTCGCCCATGACCTCGGCGTCGAGACCTCCACCGGCGATGACCAGGGAGATCTCATCCTCGGTGGCTCCGTCGGGGCGTTCGAGGGTCAGATCCAAGGTGTCCACGCGGTGGCTGCGGCCGTGGATCGCCTCATCGACGCAGGCCCTCAGGTCCTGGAAGGGCAGTCCGACGTTGCGGGCGAAGAGGTTCCCGGTGCCCAGCGGCACGATGCCCAGTGCGGTCTGGGTCCCGGCCAGCTCGGCGGCCACGGCGCGCACGGTGCCGTCACCACCTGCGGCGATCACGACGGCGGCGCCGGCCTTCAGCGCCCTGCGGGTCATCTCGTGGCCCGGGTCCTCCGCGCTGGAGGCCATCACCAGCGGTGCCGGCATGCCTGCGCGGGAGCAGGCGGAGTGGATCTGGCGCACCACGTCGTCCGAGGAGTCCTTGGTGGGATTCACGACCACGGCCACCAGGCGGCCCGATGCCTCGGCCGACGACGCGCGGTCGGCGGGCTTGGTTTCTAGCTCCTGGGTCAGTTCCGCGGTGCGGCGGCGCAGCCGCTGGTGGGCGACGCCCAGCCAGACCACGGCGACTAACAGGATCGCGGCAAGAGCGAGCGCGGTCCAGAGGAGGGCGCTGAGCGTTTCGGTAGTCATCATCAGCAGTCTACTGTGGCTGGTTCCCGGGGCCTCTGGTGCCCGGCGGGAAGGTTCCGTGCCCTGCGCGGGCGCGGCCTGGACCTCGAGCTCCCGCTCAGCGCAGGTGGCGATAGGCTGGGGGACGTGATCGACATCAAGGACCTCATCGAGAATCCCGAGAAGTACCGGGCCAGCCAGCGCGCACGTCAGGCAGACGAGTCTGCAGTGGACTCGCTGATCGACGCGCAGCAGACGCGCAGCGCCGCCATCACGCGCTTCGAGACGCTGCGCGCGGAGCAGAAGTCCTTCGGCAAGAAGGTCGCGCAGGCCGCCGGGGAGGAGAAGCAGCAGCTCCTCGCCGAGGTCAAGGAGCTCTCGAACCAGGTGAAGGCCGCGGAGGCGGAGTCCCAGGAGGCCGAGGAGCGGCTGCGCCGAGTCCAGGGAGCCTTCCCCAATCTGATCCACGAGGGCGTCCCTGCCGGCGGCGAGGACGACTTCGTGGTGCTGCGCGAAGAGGGTGCCGCCCGCGACTTCGCCGCAGAGGGCTTCACGCCTAAGGATCACCTCGAGCTCGCCGAGTCCTTCGCCGCCCTCGACATGGAGCGCGGCGCCAAGGTCTCAGGATCACGGTTCTACTTCCTCAAGGGCATCGGAGCGCGCCTGGAGCTGGCCATGATGCAGATGGGCATGGACCAGGCGGTCGAGGCCGGCTTCACCCCGATGATCACCCCCACCCTGGTGCGCCCGGAGACCATGGCCGGCACCGGATTTGACGTGGAGCACGACGACGAGATCTACCGGCTCGAGCGTGACGACCTCTACCTGGTCGGCACCTCGGAGGTCGCGATCGCCGGGTATCACTCCGATGAGATCCTCGACCTCGGCAAGGGGCCGGAGCGGATCGCGGGCTGGTCCACCTGCTACCGCCGCGAAGCCGGCTCCCATGGGCGCGACACCCGCGGGATCCTGCGCGTGCACCAGTTCAACAAGCTGGAGATGTTCATCTTCTGCACCGCCGAGGAGTCCGCCGCAGAGCATGCCAAGCTCTTGGCCTGGGAGGAGCAGATGCTGCAGAAGATGGAGCTGCCCTACCGAGTCGTCGACATCGCGGCCGGGGACCTGGGCCTCTCAGCCGCGCGAAAGTACGACTGTGAGGCATGGGTTCCCTCGCAGCAGACCTACCGCGAGCTGACCTCGACCTCTGACTGCACAACCTTCCAGGCGCGCCGGCTCAACATCCGTGAGCGCACGGTCAAGGAGGACGGCTCGAAGGGCCCGACCACGCCGCTGGCCACGCTGAACGGAACGCTGGCGACCACGCGCTGGCTGGTGGCCATCTTGGAGAACCATCAGCAGGCCGACGGCACGGTTCGGGTGCCCGCCGCGCTGCGCCCCTACCTCGGAGGCCTGGAGGTCATCGAGCCGGTGGCGTGAGCAAGCTCAACTGAGGATAGGCTCATCTGCCTAGCCAGCGCTTTTCTGAATCATTAGTATCAAGAGAGTCGGCGCCGAACAGCGCCAATTGCCTCAACAGCACAAGGAGTGTCACATGACTCAGAAGTACTCCGACTACACCGCACCAGGTCTCGCGCAGGAGAACGGCCACGAGATCGCCGGCCTGCTGCAGAGCCGCCTCTACGCCCTGAACGATCTCCACCTCGCGCTCAAGCACGTGCATTGGAACGTCGTGGGCCCCAACTTCATCGCCATCCACGAGATGCTCGATCCGCAGACCGAGGTCGTCCGCGGCTTCGCCGATGAGGTGGCCGAGCGCATCGCCACCCTGGGCGGATCCCCCTCCGGCCTGAGCGGCGAGCTGGTCGCCAAGCGCCACTGGGAGGACTACCCGCTCTTCAAGGCCGACGGCGCCACCCACCTGGCCGAGCTCGAGAAGGTCTACGACGGAGTCATCGGCGATCACCGCGATGTGCTCAACAAGGTCGGCGAGCTGGATCCGATCACCGAGGACCTGCTCGTCGGTCAGGTCAAGGAGCTCGAGCTGTTCCAGTGGTTCATCCGCTCACACCTGGACAAGGCAGGCTCCGCCTCCTGATCGACTGATCCAGGTCTTTCCTCGAAGAGCCCCCCGTCAGCACCTCACCGGTGCCGCCGGGGGGCTCTTCTGCGTCGAAGTGCGCGCCCTCCGGCTGAACAGATGTCTTTGACGTTTGTTCGTCGGGACGTAGCATGGAGCCAGACCCCCGAGACTATTTGAGGAGACACCATGAAGAGTCAGTTTCGTATCGTCATCGGCAGCGATGAGGCCGGATATTCCTATAAGGGCGCGCTGAAGGCTGATCTGGAAGCGGACCCGCGTGTCTCTGAGGTGATCGACGTCGGAGTCGGCGATGACTCTGACAAGACCGCGTATCCCAACATCGCCGTGGCCGCGGCAGAGCATATCGCCGCAGGTCGGGCCGACCGCGCGCTGCTGATCTGCGGCACCGGACTGGGTGTGGCGATCTCCGCGAACAAGGTCAAGGGAGTGCGTGCCGTGACGGCCCACGACGCCTACTCGGTGGAGCGTGGAGTGCTCTCCAACAACGCGCAGGTCCTGTGCATGGGTGAACGCGTGATCGGCAAGGAGCTCGCGCGCAAGCTCGTGGACGAGTGGCTCAAGCACGAGTTCGATCCCTCCAGCGCCTCGGCGGAGAAGGTCGGCGCGATCACTCGCTACGAGGACACCGGCAGCTGCTAGCTAGAGCTGTCGGTCCACTGCGCGAGCAGTGGACTCGTCGGTCACCAAGATGTTGAACCAGCCGGCGTTGGCCGCCGCGACGATGCTCGGCGCCTTGTGGGCTCCCACGGCCGCGGCGATCCGCGTCGGGACCGCGCGCAGCGTCGGTCCAGGGACCCGGACCATGCGCTCACTGCCCGGGAAGGTGACCTCGTTGCCCTGCGGATCGTAGAACGCCAGGCACACATCACCGATCGACTTCGCCAGATTCGGGTGATGCCGCGGCACCGATTGAGCGATCGAGTTTCGTGACAGCGGCGCGGCGCCGATGCCCACCAGTGCCACCTTCGCCGAGTTCCAGTCGGCGACCACCTGACGATACCCAGGGTCATCCTGCAAGGCCGAGAGCAGCGCCTCCGAGGGCATCGAGGGAGCGAAGAGGTAGTGCGGATAGCCGCCTGAGGTGGCCGCGAAGGCGCGGACCACCTCGTTGGTCTGGTGCCACGGATCTGGTTCAGCCTGCCCGCCCACCGTCGGTGCCACCACGACCCCGGAGAAGTTCCCGAGCCGCTGCTGGGCCAAGGCGTAGGTGGTCTCACCCGAGGCCAGCAGCAGCACGTCCCCGGCACGCAGATTCGCTCCGGCCAGGGCGGCTCGGGTCACCGGCCCCAGGCCGAGCCCGACCCGCTGGGACTGATCTCCCGGGGCCAGATGCACCCCGTCCAGGCCCAGCTTGGCCTTGAGCCGCTCACTGAGCTCATCCATGCCCGTCGAGGCAGGTCGGTGCACGCGGATCTCCACGATCCCCTGCGACCGTGCCTCGGCCAGCATCCGGCTGACCGAGGGGCGGGAGATCTTCAGCTGCTCAGCCACCTCGGCCTGCGTCGCGCCCTGCTCGTAGTAGAGCTGAGCGGCGCGATACAGCCGTTCGAGCTCGGACGTGCTCGCGGCCGCCTCCTTCATGACCTCAGTTGCCTCCATCGAAACATCGTATCTGGCGTGGCCCGCCGGATCTGACGCAGAAGTGGTGCCGATCACTTCATCTGCTCTAGTGTGGCCTCAGCACATATGTCAGAGAACATCTGTACCGCCGGTCTCCGGAGGGCAGATCCGGGACCACGAGGACAGACATGACCTACCTGCTCAATTCAGCACCTGATTTTTCCCACGAGGCGCTGCTCGGCTTCGCCGCAGCCAACTCCCAGTACGTCACCGCCGTGCACGGCGGCGTCGTGCGCTCCACCGAGACGCCCGAAGGTCAGCCGGCACTCGTCATCGGCGGCGGCTCCGGGCACTACCCGGCATTCGCCGGCTGGGTCGGCCCCGGCATGGGCCACGGCGCACCCTGCGGGAACATCTTCTCCTCACCCTCGGCCTCCCAGGTCTACTCCGTGGCCCGCAACGCCGAGAACGGCGGCGGCGTCATCATGGGCTTCGGCAACTACGCCGGAGACGTCCTGCACTTCGGCGCCGCGGCCGAGAAGCTGCGCGCCGAGGGCGTGGACGTCCGGATCATCCGGGTCAGCGACGACATCGC
This sequence comes from Nesterenkonia maliinae, assembly GCF_051262655.1. Lineage (NCBI taxonomy): Bacteria > Bacillati > Actinomycetota > Actinomycetes > Micrococcales > Micrococcaceae > Nesterenkonia > Nesterenkonia maliinae. The sequence goes on from NZ_JBIMEY010000002.1 coordinate 135,885, forward strand.
CTCGAACTCTCGAGAGAACCACCGCGACCGTCGAGGCATCGCCGGGGATCTGCCGGTGTTCAAGATCGCCGGGGCCGCCATCGAGGCCGGGGCTGATCTCGACGAGGCCGAGCGCATCGCCTGGAAGGCCAATGACGCGACCCGCTCCTTCGGGGTGGCCTTCGATGGCTGCACCCTGCCCGGCGCCGACGAGCCGCTGTTTCATGTGCCCGAAGGCACCATGGGGGTCGGACTCGGCATCCACGGCGAGCCCGGCATCCGTGACATCCCGATGGGGACAGCCAGCGAGGTCGCGGACCTGCTCTTCGAAGGAGTCATCGAGGAAGCCCCCCAGGAGCGGTCCGGTCGAGTGGCCGTGCTGCTCAACGGTCTCGGCCGGGTCAAGTACGAAGAGCTCTTCGTCGTCTACCACCGCATCGCTGAGCGTCTCTCCGAGGCCGGACTGACCGCCGTCGCCCCGGAGGTCGGCGAATTCGTCACCAGCCTGGACATGGCAGGACTCTCACTGACCCTGGTCTTCCTCGACGAGGAGCTCGAGCAGCACTGGAGCGCCGCCGTGGACACCCCCGCCTACCGGCGCGGCGAGCTGCGCGACCTGCCCGGCCACGCCGACCGTGCCCCGCGCACCGAGTTCTACACCCCCGGCGAGGAGCAGGTGCCCGAGGCCTCAGTGGAGTCCCAGGCTGGCGCCGGCTCCGTGCAGGAGATTCTCGAACTCTTCGCCGAGGTCTGCACCACCCACGAGACCGAGCTGGGCCGTCTCGACGCCGTCGCCGGCGACGGCGACCACGGCCAGGGCATGGTGCTGGGCACCCGGGGCGCCGTGGAAGCAGGGCGCACGGCGCTGACACGCGGTGCCGGAGCGCGCACGCTGCTGGTCCACGCGGGCACCGCCTGGGCCGAAGCCGCAGGCGGCACCTCGGGTGCGCTCTGGGGCTCGGCGCTGACCGCCGCCGGACGGGCGCTCTCCGATTCCGTCAGCCCGGACGAGGCCGCCGGCGTGGAGGCGCTGCTCAACGCCGTGGAGGCGGTCCAGCGGCTCGGTGGCGCTCAGCCGGGGGATAAGACCATGGTCGACGCCGCCGGGCCCTTCGCTCAGGAGCTGCAGAAGCAGTTCCAGGCCGGAGACGGTCTCGCCGCTGGGCTGACCGCGGCCGCCGCTGTGGCGACCGATGCCGCGGCGTCCACCGCGCAGCTCAAGGCGCGCCTCGGGCGCTCCCGTGTGTTGGGGGAGAAGTCCGTGGGCACCCCGGATCCCGGCGCCACCTCCTTCGCGCTGCTGATGACCGCGCTCGCGCAGCGCGTGGACTCGGTGACCCGATGACCCTCTGGATCGGTACCAGCTGGAAGATGAACAAGACGGTGGCCCAGGCGCGCGACTACGCGCGGGCACTCCGTTCGGCCCTGGAGCAGCGACCTGCGCTGCTGGAAGGGGTCCAGCCGTTCATCATTCCGCCGCACACCGCACTCACGGCCGTGGCCGAGGAGCTTGGACCCGAGCCCGCCCGGACGGTGCGCCTCGGTGCACAGAACGCCCATTGGGAGGACGACGGCGCCTGGACCGGCGAGATCTCCGTGCCGCAGGTCGCCGATGCGGGTGCGTCGCTGGTCGAGATCGGGCATTCGGAGCGCCGCGAACACTTCGGGGAGACCATCGAGACCACGCGGCTGAAGGTGGCGAGCACGCTTCGGCACGGGCTGGTGCCCCTGCTGTGCATCGGCGAGCCCGCCGAGGTGCAGAGCCGCGGCGAGACCGCCGACTACCTCCTCGACCAGGCCCGCGGCGCGCTCCGGGACCTCTCCACCGAGCAGCTGAGCCGGGTCATCATCGCCTATGAGCCCATCTGGGCCATCGGTGCGCAGGGCCGTCCGGCCACCGTCACGGAGCTGCGGGAGCCCTTCGAGGTGCTCGCGCGCGAATACGGCGGACATGTCCAGGCGCTGCTCTACGGAGGCTCCGTCTCCACCGACAACGCCGCGCAGCTGCTCGAGATCCCCGGCGTCCAGGGGCTCTTCGTCGGCCGCGCCGCCTGGACTCTGGAGGGTTATCTGAATCTCCTCGAGATCGCAGCCCAGGCCCCAAAGCCCTAGGTCAGCGGGCCGCCGAGAGCCCAGAAGCACACCCACTCAAAGTTGTGACGCTTGACACAGCACCGCAACTGCCCAAAGATGAACCCGCACGCACGTTTGAAGGGAACAAATGTTCACAGCAGCCTCATGGCCCATCGCCGGCAACATGCTCGCCTTCGGAGGCAAGACCTCCGAGGGTGTTCCGGTCTGGCAGGCATCGGTGACCTATTGGTCCGACTGCCTCCGCCAGATGCGCGAACTCGGGTTCGACCACATCGACCCCACCGACGCATGGCTGCCCCTGCAGAAGCTCTCTCCAGCGCGCCTGGAGGAGTTCAAGAAGGTCCTCGCCGACGAGGGTCTCAAGATCTCGTCGATCTCGATGACCCGAAACTCGGTGATCGACCGTGAGCGCGGCGAGGCGAACCTCGCCGATGCCCACCGGCTGATCGACATCGCCCCGGAGTTCGGCGCCACCATCGTGAACACCGGCTTCATGCAGGCCCTGACTCCCGCGCAGGAGAAGGCGCTGTGGTTCTGGCTGGCCGAGGGGCACCACGACGATCCGGCCCTGCGACCGCTGGCAGTGGAGCGCATCCGCGAACTCGGAGACCACGCGCAGGCCAACGGCATCGAACTGAGCCTGGAGATGTATGAGGACACGTTCCTCGGCACGGCGGACGACGCGGTGGCGTTCCACGCCGACGTGAACCATCCCGCGGTCGGCCTGAACCCCGATCTGGGCAACTTCATCCGGCTGCATCGCCCGATGCCGGCCTACGAAGAGATGTTCGAGAAGGTCCTGCCGCACGCGAACTTCTGGCACATCAAGAACTACACCCGGGATGAAGATCCGGCGGTCGGCAGCTACTCGTCGGACCCGATGCCGCTGAAGTACGGAGTGATCAACTACCGCAAGATCATCCGGCGCGCGCTGGAGCTGGGCTACAGCGGCCCGTTCTGCTGCGAGCACTACGGCTCCGACTCCATCGGCGTGTGCGCCGAGAACAGCAGCTACATCCGGCAGATCCTCACCTCGGCCGAGAACTCTCCGCTGCTCGGCGCCACCCCCGCCGAGGGCAGCTGAGCCCTGCGGGCCCAGCGACCCGCTCACCGCGGTGCTGAACCGCACCACTTGGCAGGTGCGGCCGGATCCGAGCGGTTCCCGAGTCGTCGTGTTCCCGCACCACCCCAGCACCACGTGAGAACCCTGAACCTCCCCATCACGAAAGAGATCTGAGACCCATGGCTAGAACCATCAACACTGTCACCGTCGTCGGCGCCGGCTACATGGGCGGCGGCATCGCCCAGTCACTGGCGCTGGCCGACCTGCAGGTGGAGATCGTCGACGTCGACGTCGACGCTGCCCGCAGAGGCCTCGCCCGGCTCCTGACCGAGGCCCAGGAATTCGAGGACCAGGGGCTCTACGCCGCCGGCTCCACCGAACGCATCAAGGCGAACCTGACCGCCGGACGCACCCTGGAGGAGGCTGTCGCGGAGGCAGACTTCATCGAAGAGGCCGTGTTCGAATCCCCCGAGGTCAAGCGCGAGGTGCTGGGAAAGATCTCCGCGCACGCCCGCCCGGACGCGATCATCGGCACCAACACCTCCACCATCCCGGTGCACGTGCTCGTCTCGGCCGTGCAGCACCCCGAGCGCTTCCTCACCGTGCACTTCTCCAACCCTGCCCCCTTCATCCCCGGCGTGGAGCTGGTCTCCGGCGTCGCCACCACCCCTGATGTCGTGGACGCGGTCAAGGATCTGCTGGCCCGCGCCGGCCGTGAGGGCGCAGAGGTCGCCGACACCCCCGGCATGGTGCTCAATCGGCTGCAGTACGCGCTGCTCAAGGAGGCCGCCTCCGTGGTAGAGGAGGGCATCGCGACCGCCGAAGACGTGGACACCGTGGTGCGCACGACCTTCGGCTTCCGTCTCGGCTTCTTCGGCCCCTTCGCGATCGCGGACCAGGCCGGACTCGACGTCTATGGAAACGGCTTCAACACCCTCGCCGAGGCCTACGGCGAGCGTCTCGCCGCGCCGCAGCTGCTCAAGGACAACGTCGACGCCGGACGGCACGGCCTGAAGAACGGCAAGGGCTGGACCGGGGACTTCGACGAGGAGACCAAGGCCGAACTCATCGCCTACCGCAACAAGGCCTATGCACGCATGGGTGACCTGGTGCGCGAGCTCGGACCAGCGCCTAAGGGCAAGAAGTGAACGAGGAACTGAACCTCGCCTTCGAGCTGCCCACGGCGGCGCTGCTGTTCCTGGCACTGGGCTCCATCGTCCTGCTCCTGGTGCTGATCGTGAAGGTCAAGCTCCACGCCTTCTTCTCGCTGATCATCGTCTCGCTGGTCACGGCCCTGGCTGCCGGAATCGCCGTCGGGGACGTACTCTCCGTCGTCGTCGGAGGCTTCTCCACCACGGTGGGCAATGTGGCGCTGCTCATCGGCTTCGGCGCAGTGCTCGGACGGCTTGTGGAAGTCTCCGGCGGCGCGCAGGTGCTGGCGGACAAGATGCTCAAGACCTTCGGGGAGAAGCGGGCCCCGCTTGCGCTGGCCGTGGCCTCACTGTTCTACGCGTTCCCGATCTTCCTCGACGCCGGCTTCATCGTGATGCTGCCGGTGATCTACACCGTGGCGCGACGGCTCGGGGGCAGCTTCATGCTCTACGTGCTGCCCTCCATCGGCGCCTTCCTGATGATGCACGCGCTGACCCCGCCGCACCCGGGACCGACGGCGGCCGCCACCGTGATGGGTGCGGACATCGGCCTGGTGCTGATCGTGGCGCTGATGGTCGGGCTTCCCACCTGGTACCTGGCCGGCTACCGGCTCGGACTGGTGATGGCCAAGGGCTACCCGAACTTCCCGGTGCCGAACCTCTTCGGCGAGTCCCGGGTCACCGAGGAGCACGAACGCCCGGCCTTCGGCACCGTGATCCTGGTGCTACTGCTGCCGCTGGCACTGATCTTCTACAACGCGCTGTCCAACACGCTCGCCGCGGATGGGCGGATCAGTGAGGACAGCTTCGGCTATGCGCTTTCACAGCTGATCGGCCCCACCCCGGTGGCGCTGCTGATCTCCACCCTGATCGCGATGTACCTGCTCTTCATCAAACCGCGCAGAGGCACCGGCAAGCTCGGCGACGCACTGTCCGACCTGATCGACAACGCGCTCGCCCCGGTCTGCTCGATCATCCTGATCACCGGTGCCGGCGGCGCGTTCGGCGCGGTGCTCACCGCCACCGGGATCGGCGGCTCCATCGCCGAGGGCCTGGATGCCATGGGACTGCCGGTCATCCTGGCCGGCTTCCTGGTCGCCGTGGTCATCCGCGTCGCGCAGGGCTCAGCCACTGTGGCCGCGACCACCGCCGGCGGCATCATGGCCCCCGGGGTCATGGAGCTGGGACTCGACGGCTTCGCCCTGGCGGCCCTGGTGGTCGCCATCGTGGCGGGATCGATCACCTTCTCGCACTTCAACGACTCCGGATTCTGGCTGGTGGGCCGCTTCTGCGGCTTCGACACGATCACCACCTTGAAGACCTGGTCCGTCATGGCCACCGCCATCGGATTCATGGCCTTCTTCCTCAGCTGGGGCGTCTACGCCCTCGTCGCCTGAGGAAGCGCTGCCGAGGCTGACCCGCCAAGGCGCGCATCGCAGGGCGCGTGCTGAATCACGCGCGCTGCATCACTCGACCAAATGATCACTCGCACTTTGATGAGACGGGAAACGATTTCTATGTGGGGAAGAAAAGGAAAGCTGAGCACCGCAGTCCTGGCGGCGGGATCCCTCTTTGGGCTCTCCGCCTGCGGCGGAGGGGGTGGCTCTGAGGCTGCCGAGCCCGACGCCTGGGTGCTCAACGGCGGCGTCTGGAACGTCGTGGAAGAGGACTTCGAGGCCTGGAACGAGGAGAACCCTGAACAGTCCTTCACCGTGGAGAGCTTCGCCAATGACATCTACAAGGACCGCATCCGCACCGCGGTCGGTTCCGGTGAAGCGCCCACGCTGATCGTCGGCTGGACCGGCGGCGGGCTGTTGGAGTACGTCGAGGGCGACTATGTCACCGACATCACCGAGTCCACCGAAGAGCTGCGCGAAGGGCTCATCGATTCAGTCGTCGCCAACGGCGAGGTCGACGGCGCCACGTACGCCGTGCCGATGAACAATGTGCAGCCGGTGATGATGTATTACAACCAGGCGGTCTTCGACGAGGCGGGCATCGAGGTGCCCACCGACTGGGACGAGCTGCTCGAAGCCGTGGAGGTCTTCCAGGACCAAGGCGTCCACCCGTTCTCGCTCGCGGGCGGCTCGCTCTGGCCGATGCTGATGTGGGCCTCGTACCTGACGGACCGGATCGGCGGGCCGGAAGCCTTCGAGGCCGTGGTGGCGGGGGAGCCCGACGCCTGGTCCCACCCTGCGATCATCGAGGCCATGGAGCGCTGCCAGGAGCTGGTCGAGGCCGGCGCCTTCGATCCCGGCTTCGCCTCCGTGGTGGCAGACAACAACGAGGACGCACACCTGGTGGCAGACGGCCTCTCCGCCATGGTGCTCCAGGGCTCCTGGGTCTACTCCCGGCTGCTCGAGGAGAGCCCGGACTTCATGGAGACCGGCAACCTCGGAGTGGCACCGTTCCCGTCGATCCCCGATGGCGAGGGAGACCCCAACAGCATCGTCGGCAACCCGGCGAACTTCTGGTCGGTCTCCGCCAATGCCACCGAGGAGGAGCAGCAGGCAGGCGTCGACTACCTCTCGGAATGGCTGTTCAACGACGACTACGTCGACGGCATGCTGGCCACCGGCAATATCCCGCCGCTGACCGGGCTTGAGGACAAGATCGCCGAGACCGAGGATCCCGAGTTCCTCACCTTCGCCTACGACATGGTCCAGGAGGCGCCGAATTTCCAGCTCTCCTGGGACCAGGCTGTGGACCCGAGCCAGGAGCGTCCGCTCCTGGAGAACCTGAGCCAGATCTTCACCGGAGACATCACTCCCGAGGAGTTCGCGGCGAACATGAACGAGACTCAGCCCACCGACTGAGGCCTGTATCGATTCACCCTCCAGGGGCCCGACCGGGCGCGCTCCCAATGCGCCTGGTCGGGCCCTGAGTCGTGTCTCGCCATGTTGCGCCACTGTGACGGTGGTCATGTGTTGTGTCTTGACACACACCCGGCGGCTATTTAGTCTTACGGTAAGACGAAATACAGATCACAGTCTGCGCCAGGTCTCTCTTCTGGCTCCAGACAAGATCTGGTTCGGACTTCGGCGCTGTACTGCTGAGCCTCCCCCCATCCGGCCGATCCGGATTCTGGGGAGGCCTTGGCCATGTACCGGTCCAGCGTTGGGGCTCGCATTGATGAGAAAGGACGCGACGATGCGTAGAACAACTCGAATTGCAGCAGCAGGCCTCGGAATCACCTCCCTGATGGCCCTCTCGGCCTGCGGCGGCGACGGCGACAACGGCGGAGACGCGGAGGCCAACGCATGGATCCTGACCGGCGGTGGCTGGCCCGCAATTGAAGAAGACTTCAACAGCTGGAACGAAGCCAACGAGGACGCGCAGATCGATGTTGAGGGCATCGAGAACGACTCCTATAAGGGTCAGATCCGCACCGCGGTGGGTTCAGGCGAAGCTCCCACGCTGATCATGTCCTGGACCGGCGGCGCCCTGCTGGAATATGCCGAGCAGGACGCCATCGTCGACCTCACCGGCGAGACCGGGGACCTCGAAGAGCGCGTCTTCGATTCGGTCTGGCAGAACGGCCAGGTCGACGACAGCACCTACGCGGTGCCGCTGAACGACGTGCAGCCAGTGGTCATGTACTACAACCAGGCGGTCTTCGATGAGGCCGGCGTCGAGATCCCCGAGACCTGGGAAGACGTCGAAGCAGCGATCGAGACCTTCAATGAGAACGACGTCGCGCCCTTCTCCCTGGCCGGCGGTTCCGTCTGGCCCGCTCTGATGTGGCTGCAGTACCTCACTGATCGTCACGGCGGGGAAGAGGCCTTCCAGGCCGTCGTCGAGGGTGAAGAGGGCGCATGGGACAACGAGTCCATCATCTTCGCCCTGGAGACCATGCAGGACCTGGGTGAGAACGGCGGCTTCATCGAGACCTACAACTCGGTGACCGCAGATCAGAATGAGGATGCCCAGCTGCTGGCCGACGGCCAGGCCGCCATGCTGTTGCAGGGCTCCTGGGTCTACGCGACCATCAACCAGGACTTCCCGGAGTTCGCGGAGTCCGGCGACTTCGGCTTCACCTCCTTCCCGACCCTCGAAGAGGGAGAGGGCGATCCCTCGAACATCGTGGGCAACCCGGCGAACTTCTGGTCAGTCTCGGCTGACGCCTCCGAGGAGGAGCAGCAGATCGCGACCGACTACATCAGCGAGAACCTCTACAACGAGGAGACCGTGACCACGATGCTCGAAGCCGGCTCGCTGCCGCCGCTCAACGACATCGAAGACCAGATCGCCGAGACCGAGGATGCTGAGTTCCTCGAGTTCTCCTCCGAGCTGGTCGGCGGGGCCAACCACTTCCAGCTCTCCTGGGACCAGGCCGTCGCCCCCGAGGTGGCTCAGCCGCTGACGGACAACCTGTCGCAGATCCTTCGCGGGGAGATGACCCCCGAACAGTTCGTCGAGGCGATGAACTCCCTCTGACGACTCCCACAATCGGTTCGGGGCGGCCTTCATCGGCCGCCCCGGACCGATTGCCTTGCACCGACAATATGAATCTGAATCGAGCTCATGACTGAAACCGCTTCTCGAAGCACAACGACCGGGCTTGGTCATAAGGGACCCTCGTTCCTGATGGCGCTGCCCGCTGTCGTGTTCTTCGGAATATTCGCCCTGATCCCTCTCGTCGGAGTGGTCGTCATCTCCTTCATGGAGTGGAACGTGCTGGGGTCACCCTCCTGGGTAGGCCTGAGTAACTGGCAGGCGGTGCTCTTCGATCGTCCGTTCACCTGGACCGCGCTCGGCCTGACAATCACCTTCGTCGTCGGCTCCTACCTCTTCCAGGCCCCCGTGGCGCTGCTGCTGGGCGTCTTCATGGCGGGCCAGCAGCGCTATCGCGCCCTGCTCGGGGTCCTGTACTTCCTGCCGCTGCTCTTCTCCTCGGTCGCCGTCGGCCTGACCTTCCAGTCGCTGTTCTCACCGAACTACGGCCTCTCCGCCGCGCTGCCCTTCGACTGGCTGCCCAATGACTGGTTGGCCAACTCAGACCTGGTCATGTGGGTGATGATCTTCGTGGTCGGCTGGTGCTTCGTGCCCTTCCACGGCCTGCTCTACCAGGCCGGCGTGCGCCAGATCCCCCAGTCGATGTATGAGGCCGCCACCATCGACGGGGCAGGCCGCCTGCGGAAGTTCTTCTCGATCACCCTGCCGCAGCTGCGCTACACCATCATCACCTCTTCGACGCTGATGCTGGTCGGCTCGCTGACATACTTCGACCTGATCTATGTGCTCACCGGGGGCCAGCCTGCTGATGCGGTGCGCATCCTGCCGCTGGACATGTACGTGACCGGTTTCGCCTCATATAACCTCGGCTACGCCTCGGTCATCGCGGTGATCCTCGTTGCCATCGGACTGACCCTCTCCCTCTTGCTGAACGTCCTTTCGGGCTCCTCCAAGATGGACAGCGACAAGGCAGGCGCATGATGACCCACACCACAAGCAGCGAACCAAAGACTCCCGACGCGAAGGCGGACCGGGCGATCCGTCCAGAGATCCCCGGCGCAGACCGCGGTGATATCAAGCAGAACAAGGTCCGGCGCACCGGTACCCCGGGGGAGAAGCCGAACATCCTGGGCGGGATCGGTGGCTGGCTCTGGCTGGCCGTCATCATCCTGCCGATCTACTACATCTTCATCACCTCGTTCCGCACCAGCGAGGACCTGCGCTCGTCCAACCAGCTGCTGCCCACGACCAACCCGACGCTGGCTCCGTTCATCAAGGTGCTGCAGAACGACTTCCTGCAGTACTTCGCCAACTCGCTGATCGTGACCCTCTCGACGGTCGCCGTCGTGCTCTCGGTCTCGGTGATGGCGGCCTACTACATCACCCGCTCCACCTCGCTGGGCGGCAAGCGGATGTTCCAGATCTTCCTGCTGGGCATCGCGATCCCGGTGCAGGCCACGATCATCCCGGTCTACTACCTGATCCAGCAGCTGGGCATCTATGACACCCTCTGGGCGCTGATCCTGCCGCAGATCGCCTTCGCGATCCCGCTGAGCGTGCTGATCATCGTGAACTTCGTCCGCGACATCCCCACAGAGCTCTTCGAGTCGATGAAGGTCGACGGTGCCGGGGAGTGGAGGATCCTCACCTCGCTGGTGCTGCCGATGGCCAAGCCGGCGTTGATGACCGTGGGCATCTACCAGGCGCTGCAGGTTTGGAACAGCTTCCTGTTCCCGCTGGTGCTCACGCAGAGCAGCGACGTGCGGGTCCTGCCGCTCTCACTCTGGGAGTACAGCGGCCAGTTCGGCATCGACGTTCCGGCCACGCTCGCCGCCGTCGTGCTCTCCGCGCTGCCGCTGCTGGTCGCCTACATCTTCGCTCGCCGCCACATCGTGGCCGGGCTGACTGCAGGCTTCGGCAAGTGAGGCTCGACGCCACCCCTTGATCCCCTCGGTGAAGCTGCCGGTCCTCCTCGACCGGCAGCTTCGCTGTTCCTCGACTGACCGCGACAGCTGCGCTGCAACCCTAGGAGTTCACAGATGAGCAACCCGACCCCCGAACGCATCACCGGCCCCTGGAACGACACCTCGCTCTCTGCCACCGAGCGTGCCGAAACGCTGCTGGCGCAGATGACGCTGGAGGAGAAGGTCGCCCAGCTCGGCTCGCACTGGGAGATGCGTGAGGATCCGGACACCCAGGGTGAGGTGGCGCCGATGGAGGACGCCATGTCCGCCGGCAAGCTGCCCTTCGAGTCCGAGATCCTAGACGGCGAGGGTCACCTGACCCGCACCTACGGCACTGTCGCTCTCACGGTGCCCGAGGGCGCCGCGGATCTGCGCCAGCGCCAGGCCGCGGTGGTCGCAGCCAACCGCTTCGGCATCCCCGCGATCGCCCATGAGGAGTGCCTGACCGGCTACACCGCGTACCAGGCCACCGTCTACCCGACCTCACTCGCCTGGGGCGCCACCTTCGACCCTGAGCTCATCGAGGAGATGGCCGCCGCGATCGGGGCCGACATGGCCGCCACCGGCGTTCAGCAGGGACTCTCCCCGGTGCTCGACGTCGTCCGCGACGCGCGCTGGGGCCGAGTGGAGGAGACCATCGGCGAGGATCCCTATGTGATCGGAACCCTGGCCACCGCCTACGTCAAGGGTCTGCAGTCGAGCGGGATCCTCGCCACGCTCAAGCATTTCGCCGGCTACGCGGCGTCCCGGGCTGCTCGCAACCACGCCCCGGTGCACATGGGCCGACGCGAGCTGCTCGACATGATCTTCTACCCCTTCGAGCTCGCCGTGCGGGAGGGCAAGGTCGGGTCGGTGATGAACTCCTACGCCGACATCGACGGCGAGGCCCCGGCCGCCTCGCACTGGCTGCTCACCGAGGTGCTGCGCGATCAGTGGGGCTTCGAGGGCACAGTGGTCGCCGACTACTGGTCGGTTGCGTTCCTGGAGAAGATGCACCACGTGGCGGCCGACCAGGCCGAGGCCGCCCGGCTCGCCGTCTCCGCCGGGCTCGACGTGGAGCTGCCGCACACCGGCGGCTACCGCACGCTGCCCCAGCAGGTCCGCGACGGACTGCTTGAGGAATCCGTGCTGGACACCTCGGTGCGCCGGGTGCTGCGGCAGAAGGCCGAGCTGGGCCTGCTGGACCGCCGCGAGGGCGACGCCGACTGGGAGCCCAGCATCGACGAGTCGGTGAACCTGGACTCCGAGAGCAACCGCGCCCTGGCCCGCACCGTGGCCGCGAAGTCGCTGGTGCTGCTGAAGAACGACGGCGTCCTGCCGGCCACCGCGGAATCGCTGGCGGGCAGGCGGATCGCCGTCGTCGGGCCCTCCGCCGACGAGCCGCGCACCATGATGGGCTGCTATTCCTTCCCCAACCACGTGCTGGCCAAGTACCCCGCCGGAACCTTCCCGCACAAGGGGATCGGTGTGCCGATGCCCTCGGTGCTGGAATCCCTGCGCGAGACCTACCCCGAGGCGGAGGTCACCTACAGCTACGGCTCGCCGATCGTGAGCTTCGACGACTCCGAGATCGCCGCCGCCGCCGAGTCAGCCGCCTCAGCCGATCTGGCAGTGGTGACCGTCGGTGACCTCGCCGGCATGTTCGGCGCCGGCACCTCCGGGGAGGGCTGTGACGTCGCAGACCTCAAGCTCCCCGGCGCCCAGCACGAGCTGGTCGAAGCGGTGCTGGCCACCGGCACCCCCGTGGTGCTCGTGGTCATCTCCGGACGCCCCTACGCACTGGGCGGCCTGGCGGAGCGCTGCGCGGCGATCGTGCAGGGCTTCTTCCCCGGAGAGGAGGGCGGCCCCGCCATCGTGGACCTGCTCAGCGGAGCCATCGAGCCCACCGGCCGGCTGCCCATCGGGGTGCCGGTGCACCCGGGCGGACAGCCTGTCGGCTACATCGCGGCACCGCTGGGGCTCAACAGCCAGGGCGTGTCCAACCTCGATCCCACCCCGCTGTATCCCTTCGGCCACGGCCTGAGCTACACCACCGTGGAGTACTCGGACCTCACCGTCTCGCAGGCGCAGCTCCCGGTCGACGGCGCCGTGGAGGTCTCGCTCACGGTGACCAACACGGGCGAACGGCCCACCGAGGAGGTCGCTCAGCTCTACTTCGGCGATCGCGTGGCCTCCGTGGCCCGTCCGGTCCGGCAGCTGCTGGGCTACTCCAAGGTGCAGCTGGCCCCCGGGCAGAGCCGCACGGTCACCTTCGAGGTCCACGCCGACCGGTTCGCCTTCACCGGAGTCCACTACCGCCGGATCGTGGAGCCCGGCGCGATCGACCTCTACGCCGGCCCCTCCGTCGGGGATCTGCCGCTGCAGGCAGAGGTGACCCTGGTCGGCGAGGTCCGGGAGATCACCGGCCAGCGCGTGCTGACCACCCCGGCGCGCGTCAGCTAGTCCAGACCGCGCCGTCCCGCCGCGCCCGCCCCCGCGGGGTGGACGCGGCCGGACGCAGAAAAGCCCCCGACGCTTACGTGTCGGGGGCTTCCCTGTGTCGTGCCTGCTCCGGCCGTCCGTTGGCCCAGACGGGTCAGCGGGTCAGTTCTGCTGGACCACCAGGTCCGACTGGATCTGCTGCAGCATCGGGGTCACCGTGCGGGCCAGGAGCAGCAGCAGGAACGAGGCCAGGAACACCGGCAGCCAGTCGGAGACCACCACGATCAGCCCTCCGGTGAGCACGATCATGGAGATGATCCCCAGTGCGGCGAGCGGCGCCGAGGCGGCCCCGTAGAGCGCGACCTTGAACAGATCCCGGCTGCGGAAGGAGAAGTTCGCGATCACCACGAGCGCGGCCACAGCCGCGATCACCCCGGCCACGCCGATCACGATCCCGGCGACGATGAAGCCGATGCCGACCTGGGCGTAGGCGGCGTTGAAGGCGGCCAGTGCCAGCAGCGCAACCGCAGGGACCCAGATCATCAGGGACTGGGCCGCCCCATCGATCCATCCCTTCCAGAACCGCAGCCAGGGCACGACGTCATGGTCCGTGCGCCAGGCGTAGACCCCGGCGGTGATGGCGGGACCGAAGAGCACCGCGCAGACGGCGTAGAGCGGGATGTTGCTCGGGTCGGGTTCGAGCAGGAAGATGCCGATGAGCGCCGGGGCTGTGGCCAGCACGAAGCCGAACTCGATGATCAGCAGCCGGTACACGAAGTTCGTGACGCGGCTGAGCGGGCCGTTGCGATCAATATCCATATCGCTCCAAGATAGTGCGCCCCGGCCCGTGAAGGGCCGGGGCGCAGCGGTGGGTCTTGCGACTCAGTCCTCGACGACCTCGCCGTCGAGGGTCTCCTGGGCTCGCTGATACGCCTCGTTGTGCAGGTCCACGAACTGGTCCATGCCGGATGCCTCCAGCTCGGAGACGAAGGAGTCCCATTCCTCGATGTCGCGCTGGCCCAGGATGAACTGGGCGGTGGCGGTGCGAACCTGGTCGGTCAGCTGGGTCTGGCTGATCGACGCGGTCTCGCGCTCGAGCTCATCCAGCGGACGGGCCGGGTCCGGGGTGAGTCGTTCTTTGCTCTCCATGGAGTCGCGGAACTCGATGACCTCGTCGCGCAGCATGGACTGGACCAGCTCGGTGGACGAGCCGTGGGCGAGCATGAACACGCCGTTGTGGTAGCCGTAGTCGACGTTGAGCTGCTCCTCACCGTCAGGGTTCAGCCCATTCATGTCGATGTTCTCCGCAAGCGTGCGGGTGCCGTCCTCGCCCATGGAGTACGTCTCGCCCTCCACACCCCACTTCGCGAACTCCATGCCCTCATCGGAGTAGTAGAGCCAGTCCAGGAACTGCATCAGCGCGACGAAGTCCTCCTCCTCGGCCACGTCGGAGGACAGCGCCATGCCTGACTCGAGCCGGCTGGCGTCCACCATGTCGCCGGCGGGGCCACCAGGCACCCGGATCAGACGCACTTCCATGTCCTCGTCGCCGACCTCCTCGATCGAGGTCCGGTAGGTCAGCAGCTCCTGATCGTTGGCGCCGATCACCGCGGAGCCGCCGGAGGCGAACTTCTGGATCGCCTGGTCATCGTCCTGGGTCAGCGACTCGGAGTCCATCAATCCCTCGTCCACCAGTCCGGCGAAGTAGGCGAGCAGGTCACGATATTCATCCATCGCTCCGGCGTAGACGAACTCATCGGCCTCGGCGTCATAGTGCATGCCGTCGCCGTAGCCCCATCCGGCGCTGGTGCCGAAGTTCGGAGCCGCCACATTCAGCGTCGCCTCGATGGGCCCGTTCTCCGACCAGCGGTCGGAGTACGGGACCATGTCGGGGTAGGCCTCCTTGACCTGGCGCAGCTGATCGGCGAACTCCTCGAAGCTCTCCGGATCCTCGAGTCCCAACTCGTCCCAGATGTCCCCACGCACCGCGAAGGAATACTGGTGCTGCGGATCCTCCAGCAGGCCCGGGAGCACGTAGAACTTGCCATCCTCCTGGTAGAGCGAGGCGAAGTCCTCCTCCAGCTCCCAAGACTCGATCTTCTCGGTCAGATTCGGCATCAGGTCCAGGTAGTCGCTCACCGGCAGCAGCGCGCCGCCGGCGATGAACTGGGTCTCGTCCCCTGGGTAGGTGATCGGGATGAAGTCCGGAGC
This sequence comes from Nesterenkonia maliinae, assembly GCF_051262655.1. Lineage (NCBI taxonomy): Bacteria > Bacillati > Actinomycetota > Actinomycetes > Micrococcales > Micrococcaceae > Nesterenkonia > Nesterenkonia maliinae. The sequence goes on from NZ_JBIMEY010000002.1 coordinate 151,223, forward strand.
ATCGCCCGCGCCGATGACCAGTGCGCGACGCTCCGCCCAGTCCGAGAGCGGGGCGTTACTGGTCTCCAGGGTCACCCCGTGCTCCTCCAACTTGCTGAGGAACTCCCAGTCCTCCTGGATCGGGTAGTTAGGGTGGTCGCGGTAGAGCAGCGAGAATTCCACCGGCTCGGTGGCGACGAAGGTGTCGCCCGCGGCGAAGTCCTCCATGGCTCCGACTCCGGAGGTCTCCATATCGAGCTCGGCGGCGGCATCGCCCTCACCTTCTGCGTCGCCGCCGCAGGAGGCCAGCAGCAGCGCCGAGGCGGCCAGCACCGAGGTGACCGGCCAGGCGTGCCGCATGCGTCGACGTCGTCCCTGTGGTGATCGGGTGACTGGAGTGTTCATGTGCGAGTGTTCCTTTCATGCCTGACCGGATCGATCATTGATCCGGTGCGAGGTCTGGTGCCGCCGGTGGGGCCGGACGGCTCGGGAAGGGGTCAGGCTTTGACGGAGCCGAGCATGATGCCGCGGACGAAGTACTTCTGCAGGAACGGGTAGAGGCAGATGATCGGCAGCGTGGTCAGCAGCATCGTCACCGACTGCACGTTGGACGCGATCTGGGTGCCCTCACCCGCAGCACCGCCCATCTGCTCGGTGCCGGTCGCCCCGGCGAGCAGGTTCCGGAGGTAGACCGTCACGGGGTAGAGCTCGCGCCGGTCCAGGTAGAGAAAGGCTTGGAACCAGGCGTTCCAGAAGCTCACTGCGTAGAAGAGGATCATGGTGGCCATGACGGCCTTCGAGAGTGGGATCACGATCCGCCACAGGATGCCGTAGGTGGTGAGCCCGTCGATCTCGGCGGCCTCCTCCAGCTCCTGGGAGAAGTTCTCGAAGAACGCCTTCATCACCAGCAGGTTGAACACGCTGATCGCGTTGGGCAGCACGATCGCCCAGATCGTGTTGGTGAAGCCCATGGCGTTGATCAGCACGTAGTTCGGGATCAGGCCACCGTTGAAGAACATCGTGAAGACGGCCAGCCCGATGAAGAAGCTGCGCCCCTTGAGGTGCCGCTTGCTCAGCGCATAGGCGAAGCAGGTGGTCAGCACCATCGCGATGGCGGTGGCCACCACGGTGTAGATCACGGTGTTGGCGTAGTTGCGCCAGAACATCGAGTCGCTCATCACCACTTCGAAGGTGGTGACGTTGAAGCCGCGTGGGATCAGGTTGACCTGGCCGGCGTTGATGTAGCCCTCCGAGGAGAACGACTGGGCGATGATGTTCATGAACGGGTACAGCGTCACCAGGCAGATCACGACGATCGCGATGCCGTTGAAGACCCGGAACGCGGAGTAGGACTTCGAGTCCTTGATCTTGATGGTCTGAGTCGGGCGGGACCCGAGGCGCGGATCCTTCTTGACCTGGGTGCCGGGTTCGGCGGGGATGGTCACCACAGCGAGTTACCTCCGAGCTTGCGGGCGATGCCGTTGGCGGACAGGATCAGGACCAGGCCGATGAGCGCCTCGAAGAGGCCGATGGCCGCCGCGTAGGAGAAGTTCGACGAGGTGATGCCGACGCGGTAGACGTAGGTCGCGATGATGTCGGCTGTCTCATAGATCAGCGGGTTGTAGAGCAGCAGGACCTTCTCGAAGCCCACTGCCATGAAGGTGCCCACGTTGAGGATCAGCAGCACGATCATGGTCGGGGTGATGCCCGGGATGGTCACGTGCCACATCTGCTTCCACCGGTTGGCGCCGTCGATCCGGGCCGCTTCGTAGAGCTGCGGGTCGATGGTGGTCAGGGCCGCGAGGTAGAGGATGGTTCCCCAGCCCACGGTCTGCCAGACCTCGGAGGTGACGTAGACCGTGCGGAACCAGTCGGGGATCTGCATGAACGGCGTGGTCTCCCCGCCGAAGGAGCTGATGACCTGGTTGATCGTTCCGTTGACGCTGGTCAGCTGCAGGACCATGCCGGCGACGATCACGATCGACATGAAGTGCGGCAGGTAGGAGATGGACTGGGCGATCCGCTTGAACTTGTTGCTGCGCAGCTCATTGAACATCAGTGCGAGCACGATCGGCAGCGGGAAGCAGATGGCCAGGGTCAGCGTTCCGAGGATGATCGTGTTCCAGAAGACCCTCCAGAAGGTGGGGTCCTGGATGAACATCTCGATGTAGTGCATCCCGACCCACTCGTCACCGAAGATCGAAGATCCGGGACGGAACCGGCGGAACGCGATCACGTTGCCGGCCATGGGCAGGTACCTGAAGATCAGCAGGAACAGCACCGGCAGGATCAGCAGCGTGTACAGCCGCCAGTCCGTCTTCAGCGCATGCTTCCAGGTGTTGGTGTTGTTGGTCCCGGCATAGCCCTTGCGGTTCGCGCGGCGCTTCTTCTGCGGCTTCGTCTCAGGCTCTTTGAACTCGGGCACGACCCCGGCTTCGCGCAGCCCCGGCTGGCTGCTTCCCTCGGTGACACCGATGGCGCTCATGCAGCTCCCCTCAGAGTGATTCAGCTACCTGCGGCGAGAAGATCGTTCGTGATCCAGGTCACAAGGTAAGCGGTTTCCTAGAACTTAGTTGCGTCGCACACCTTAAGTCAAGGGAATTCTGTGGTTTAGATCACATCGGGCTACTAAAGTCCCCAGCGGCATCGTGGGAGGCGCCATGAGAGGCGCCGTGGGGCGGCAGCGTCCAGCCGGATAGATGGACGCAGGAGGGCTCGCGGGGAGGGCGTGCGCGCGCTTGAGGCAAGGCCGCGCGGGCCGTCCACCGTCGCCCGAGGGTCTGCCGTGGCCTGAGCTGCCGAACGATCAGCGCCGCAGGATCACCGCTGCGGAGTGCTTGCGCGCAGGATTACCTGGGTCTGGATCGGCAGGCGCACCGGCTCGCGGCCGGACCCCAGCGCCATCCGCACCGCGCTGCGACCCAGCTCATGCAGCGGGATCCTCACCGAGGTCATGGCGGGGTTCACATCCTCGGTCAGCCCGACGTCGTCGAAGCCCGCCAGCGAGATGTCCGCGCCGACGCTGAGTCCATGGTCCCGGATGGCGGTGGCGGCACCGAAGGCCATCATGTCGGAGGTGGCGAAGGCCGTGTCCAGCGGGGCGCCGAGGTCCTTGTGTCGGGCGAGCAGCTCGTGCATGCCCACGTAGCCGCCGTCGCGGGTGAACTCGGTCTCCACGATCGCGTCATCGGTCAGGGTCAGGCCGCGCTCGGCGAGGCCGGCGCGGAAGCCGTTGATCCGATCGGCGTTGGTCTGCAGGGTCACCCGGCCGGAGACCACCCCGAAGTGCCGGCCGCCGCGATCGACCAGCGCGTGCGCGAGCTTCCGGGCCCCGTCGTGGTTCTGGATGTCCACCAGGTCGAAGGGCGAGGGGCCCTGCGAGATGACGACGACGCGCCCGCCGGTCTCGGCGTAGGTGCGCAGCTGGTCGGTGAACTCCTGTGCGTGGGTGTTCTCCTCGTCCCGCGAGCCCGCGACGATGATCGCCTGGGGTCGCTGGCTGCGGAAGGTGCGCAGCATCTGCAGCTCGCGCGCGGGGCTGCGCTCCGAGGCCGCCATCGTGACCATCAGCGCGGCCTCGCTGGCGCCCGACATGATGCCCGCGGCGATCGCGCTGAAGTAGGGATCGGCGATGTCACTGAGCAGCACGGCCACAGTGGGGGAGGCGCCCTTGGCCACCGTCTGCGCGGAGAGATTCGGCAGGTAGCCCAGCTCCTCCGCGATGCGCTTCACCCGCACGGCGATGTCCTCGTTGACCCGGCGTGAGCTGCCGTTGATCGCACGCGAGGCGGTCGCGGTGGAGACGCCGGCCGCCCGCGCCACCTCGGTCAGGGTCACCTGGCGCTGCTGGGCTGCCATGCGGGTCCTTCCTGCTCAGCGCGCCGTCAGCACGGCGACGTGGATGCCGCGGCAAGGTGCGCGGCGGCGATGACCGGCATGACGCCGGCCTTGGCCGGGCCGGATCACAGACAGTGTGCCACGGGTCCGGGTTCCAGGCCAGAGCAGTTGAACAGACCGCTGAGCAGCGCTGTTGAACAGAGCGGCTGAGCAGGGGCGCTGCGCAGCGCCCCTGCTCAGCCGAGGATCAGTGCTTCTCGGCGATGAGTCCCCGGCGGGCGGCATAGGCCTGGCGCACCTCCGGGGTCGGGGCGCCGGTGATCGTCTGGGTCTGCACCGTGGACCACGCGGGCGGTGCGGCCTCCCCGGAGAGCACCCAGGCGGCCTGGCGGGCGGCACCGTCGGCCACATACTCGCCCGGCGCCGGGACGCTGACCTCGCGGCCCAGGATCGCGGGAGCGATCTGCTGGACGGCGGCGGAGCGGGCGGCGCCGCCGATCAGCGTGATCGACTCCACCGGCACTCCCTGGGAGGTCATCGCCTCCAGGCCGTCGGCCAGGCCGCAGAGCAGCCCCTCCACGGCCGCGCGGGCCACGTCCTGTGGGTTCATCGAGGCCAGGGTGAGCCCGATGAAGGATCCGGTGGCGTAGGGCAGGTTCGGTGTGCGCTCGCCCTCGAGGTAGGGGACCAGGGTCAGGCCGTTGGCGCCGGGCTGCGCCGCCAGGGCGAGCTCAGCCAGGCCGGCGTGATCCACCCCGAGCATCTTCGCGGCGCCGTCGAGCACGCGGGAGCCGTTGAGGGTCACTGCCAGCGGCAGGAACTCGCCGGTCGCGTCGGCGAAGCCGGTGACCATCCCTGAAGGATCCTGGATCGGCTTGGGCGAGACCGCAGAGACCACGCCGGAGGTGCCGATGGAGATCGCGACGTCGCCGGTGCTCATCCCCAGGCCCAGCGCGGCAGCGGCGTTGTCGCCGGCGCCGGGTCCCAGCAGCAGATGCCCCCAGCCGCGGGAATCGTCCCCGCGGCCCACCTGTTCGGCCGGTCCGCAGACCCGCGGCAGGATGATGCCGCGGGCGGCGTCCTCGGTGATCCGCAGGGCGCGGGCCAGCAGGTCGTAGCGGTAGGTGCCGGCGGCGGTGTCGAAGTAGCCGGTGCCTGAGGCGTCGGAGCGATCCGTGGCCAGCTCGTCGAGCTCGGTGGAACCCGAGAGCTTCCAGGTCAGCCAGTCGTGGGGGAGTGCGACGGCCGCCACGCGGCCGGCGTTCTCCGGCTCGGCATCGGCGAGCCAGCGCAGCTTGGTCACGGTCAACGAGGCCACCGGGACCGAACCGGTCATCGCGGTCCAGGCCGCGGCACCGTCCGCCCCGCCGCCGTATTCGTCGATTAGTGCGGCGGCGGCATCGGCAGAACGGGTGTCGTTCCAGAGCAGCGCGTCACGGATCACCTCGCCCTGAGCGTCGAGCGCGACCATCCCGTGCTGCTGGCCGCCGATCGAGGCCGCGGAGACGTCGTCGAGCCCGCCTGCGGCCGTGATGGCCTCCAGGAGGGCGTCCCACCAGGCTGCCGGGGCGACCTCGGTGCCCTCGGGGTGCTTCGCGGAGCCGGTGCGCACCAGCTCCCCGGTGTGCGCGTCACGGATGACGACCTTGCAGGACTGTGTGGAGGAATCGATTCCTGCGACCAGAGTGGGCATGCAGTGTCCTTTCGTCACGCCCGGGCTGGGCCGCCCCTGAAGGGTCGGCCGTGGAAACCGGCGGGCGGAGCTGGCGGGGATGGCGGGGATGTGTTGCGAGGGTCTCACAGCGGTGGCCGGCCGCCCCAGTTTCCTGGTGCGACCGGCCACATGGTGAGGCTGAAGCTGTTCGACCGAGGCTCGGCAGAACGTGAGGGTCAGCCGATCAGGTGCTTCATGGCCAGCTGGTTGAGGTTGACGAAGCCGTATTCGCGCTCGGCCGCCTTGTCCACGTCGAAGTCCTCGTAGGTGGAGGTGTCGGCGAGGAAGTCGCTGAGCGACTCGCCTGCGGCCAGGGTGGACTCGCCGAGCTCGTAGACGCCGGAGGCCTTGAGCGCCGCCTGGACCTCTGGGTCGGCGCGGAAGGCCTTGGACTTGTCCGCGAGCATGGTGACCATCTCGACGTTGGCCTTCGCCGAGTCCCAGATGCCCTGCACGTAATCGGTGCGGGAGGGCTTGTAGTCGAAGTGCATCCAGCCGTCATAGTTCGGGCCGCCACCGGGGAAGCCGTTGACCAGCAGGTCGATGGTGAAGAAGGCCGAGGCCAGTTCGCCGTGGCCGAAGACCAGGTCCTGGTCGTACTTGATCGAGCGCTGACCGTTGAGGTCGATGTGGAAGAGCTTGCCCGCCCACAGGGCCTGTGCGATGCCGTGGGTGAAGTTCAGCCCAGCCATCTGCTCGTGGCCGGTCTCCGGGTTCAGTCCGACGATGTCGCCGTGCTCGAGCTTGGCGATGAAGCCCAGCGCGTGGCCGATGGTCGGCAGGAAGATGTCGCCGCGGGGCTCGTTGGGCTTGGGCTCCAGCGCGATGCGCAGGTCATAGCCCTTGTCCTTGATGTAGCTGGCGATGGTGTCGACGCCCTCGGCATAGCGCTCGTGAGCGGCGAAGAGGTCCTTGGAGCCGTCGTACTCGGCGCCCTCGCGGCCGCCCCACATCACGAAGGTCTCGGCGCCGAACTCGGCGGCGCGGTCGACGTTGCGCAACAGCTTCCGTAGGCCGAAGCGGCGCACGGAGCGGTCGTTGGAGGTGAGCCCGCCGTCTTTGAAGACCGGGTGGGAGAAGGTGTTGGTGGTGACCATCTCGACCTTCAGGCCGACCTCGTCCGCGACCTCCTTGAAGCGGGTGAAGTACTTCTCCCGCGCGGCGTCGTCGGTGCCGAAGGGCGCGACGTCGTCGTCGTGGAAGGTGACGCCGGACGCGCCGGCCTCCTTCAGCTTCGGCAGGTACTCCCACGGCTCGAACTCGGGACGGGAGGCCGAACCGAACTGGTCCTGCGCGGTCCATCCGACGGTCCACAGACCGAAGGAGAGCTTGTAGTCAGATGCTGGCGTCGATGCCATGGGGGCCTCCTGCAAGGATTGTTCCGGGTGCACCGGGAAGGCTGTGACCCGGCACTCATTTTGTTTCTAGATGTAACCTAAATCGTATTGGGGCTAAGATCAAGTCCGTGACCCAAGACACTACCCGCAGGACTGCAGGACTGAGGCTGAACACCGCGTTCGGCGTGACCTCTCGCGGCTCGTTGGCCCGGCTGGGCCGCAGCTCCGGAGACGACCACGGCGACTTCTCCCGCTCCCCCCGCGGCGAGGGCGGCGTGAGCGACCAGTCCTCCCGTCCCGGCGCCCGCCAAGAGACCCTGCGCGAGTCGAACCTGCTGCTGCTGACCGAGGAGATCTTCTCCGCCGTGGAGCCGCTCTCCCGCGCCGACCTGGCGATGCGCACCGGCATGACCCGCTCCACGGTCTCGCGCCTGGTCGATGATCTGCTCGCGGCCGGGATCATCCGAGAGGGCTCTCCAGCCGTCGGCGGAGGATCCCGCGGTCGGCCCGCGGTTCCGCTTCACCCGGCGCGCGCGACCCTCGCCGGGCTCGGCGTGGAGATCAGCGTGGACTTCATGGCCGCCCGGGCGCTGGACCTCACCGGAGAGACCCTGGCCGAGGAGATCATCGACGGAGACTTCCGCGGCTCGGATCCTTCCGAGGTGCTGCCCCGGGCCGGCGCGATGGCGCTGCGCGTGGCCCAGCAGGCAACTGCTCGTGGCGCGCGCGTGGTCGGCACGGTCCTGGCGCTGCCGGGCCTGATCGGCGCCGATGAGCACTCACTCGTGCTCGCGCCGAACCTCGGCTGGCGCGGCGTGGACGCCGTCCCGCTGCTGGTCGGGGAGCACCGTGATGCTTTCGGTGGATTCATCCATGCCGCGAACGAGGCCAAGCTGGCCGCGCTCGCGGTCGCGCAGGAGCTCGCCGCGAAAGATCAAGAGGAGCAGACCTTCCTCTACGTCTCCGCGCAGATGGGCATCGGCGCCGCCGTGGTCATCGAATCAGTGGTCGATGTCGGGCAGCACGGCTGGGCAGGGGAGATCGGTCACATCTCGGTGGAGCCCGAGGGGCCGCAGTGCGGCTGCGGGGCACTGGGCTGCCTGGAGACCTACGCCGGAAAGCGGTCGCTGCTTGCGGCCGCCGGGATGGAGCGCAGCGCCACCGCCCAGGACCTGGTGGAGCTCAGTCAGCGCGACGACGACGCCGGCCGGACCGCCTGCGAGGCGATCGACCGCGCCGGATGGGCGCTGGGCGTGGCGTTGGCCGGTGCGATGAACCTGCTCGACGTCCATGACATCGTGCTGGGCGGGGTCTACGGCCCGCTCGCGGACATGCTGCGTCCGCGCATCGAGAAGGAGCTCAACTCCCGGGTGCTCTCCGCCCAGTGGAGCACGTTCCGGGTGCGCACGGCCTCGAGCCAGGCGGCACCCGCGGCCACCGGTGGGGCGCTGCGCGCGATGCGCTGCGTGGTGGACGCGCCGCTGCAGTGGGTCCCGCAGCCCGGGTGAGCCCGGCCACGGGCGGCGCCGCGGCTCCGCGCGCCTGAGTGGCGCCGCAGCTCTGGCTGCTGCGCGCCGCAGATCCAGCGCGTGAGCCGCCGCGGCTGAGGGTGCTCAGTCCGGCCGGATGGCTTCGATGCTGAAGCCGGTGCGGAACCATGCCCCAGGAACCAGGTGGATCAGGTCCTCGCCGCTGTTGAGCGCGTCGGGCGGGCAGGTCATCGGTTCCACGGCGATGCCGGCGCGATCGATCCGCTCACCGGTGTAGATCTGGACCCAGGGGGAGTCGGCGATCATGCGCACCACGAACCCGGAAGGGCCGTGGATCAGCTCCGCGGTCCATCCCTCCTCGGGAAGGTCGGTGAACGCGTGATCGAAGCTGCGCCCGGCCAGCAGCGGACCTTTGGTGAGATCGAAGTCCTGGGAGACCGTCTCGCGGCCGGTCACGGCCCCGTCGGCCTCGGTGTGGAGCACGGTGCGTGCAGGAAGCCGCAGTCGGCATTCCGTCAGCGACGCCCCACCCACGGTGAGGTAGGGGTGGAAGCCGGCGCCGAACGGCGCGGTCTGTGGGGCCGAGGCGGGTGCCACCTCAGTGTCCGCGACCTCAGTTTCCGCGACCTCGGTGTCTGCGACGTCTGCGTCATGGCCTTCGTCGTCGGCGAGAGTGAACTCAGCAGAGGCCGTCTCCCGGTCCTCGCTGGCGGAGACGGCCAGATCAAGCTCTGCGTCGTCAGCGGCTTCACCGGCGGCGTCATCGTGGAGCGATCCACCATCGGCGGCGTCTTCGCCCGCCGTCTCGTCATCCGCTGTCTCATCAGCGCCAGTGTCAGTGTCTTCGGCAGTGTCTGCGTCTTCGGTGGTGTCGTTGTCAGCGGCGTCGGCCGGGCTTCCGCTCTCGGTCTCCTCGATGCCGGGCTGCGCGACGTCATCCTGGTCCTGCTGGGCGGCGTCGTCCTGCTCCGTCGTCGGCGCGCCGGTCTCCAGGACGTCGTCCTTCTCGAGCTCCTCGGGGCGGTAGCGGGCCATCAGGGTCGCGGCGAGGCCGACGTCGGCGGAGACCCGGTAGGTCAGCGCGATGTCGAGGCCGAAGGGGTAGCCCTCTGAGCTCTCCATCCAGCCGGCCAGCCGCACCTCGGACTCCTTCTCGGAGACCACGTGCAGCGGCAGGTCGGTAAGCAGCCCGTGCAGCGCTGCACCAGTGCCCTCCTCGTTGATCGGGAGCACGTGCTCCGTGCCTGCGTAGGTGTAGCTGCCGCCCTGGGTCCGGTTGGGCCACGGGGCCAGAACGGCCCCTGCGAAGGCGCCTTCGGTCTTCGCCGCGGGCACGATGAGCTCGTCCTCATGGTGCGTGAGGGTCAGCAGCTGGCCGCCCAGAAGGCTGACCTCTGCCGTGTAGCCGCCTCCGGTGATGGAGACCGAGTTCGTCGCGTTCATCAGTGGTGCCCCCTACGAAGCGTCGCAATGCTCCGCGTTTCCCTGCCGCTGCCTCGATCCGGCTGAGGACCAGGTGGGTCGGGGCAGTGAAACGCAAAGTTACATGTGTGGCAACAGTACCTAAAACGCGACAGTTCGGCCTATTCGAGCCCAACCAGCGGTGGTGAGGGTGCAAGACTGGCTCATAAGGCATAATGGCCGGTTACCCCTTTCAAGCGAGTGTGATGACAGTGAATATCTCCGCAATGACAGCTTCTGAAGAATTCTCGATCCCTGCCGCGGGCGCCGGTGGCAGCTTCTCCCATACGCCGGGGAAGAAGATGGTCTGCCTTGACGTCGACGGCACGATCGTCTTCCACGACGGCCGGATGTCCGACGCCGTGAAGGAGGCCGGTCGCGCCCTGGTCGCCGACGGCCACACCGTCGTGGTCTCGACCGGGCGTTCGTTGCCGGCGACGTTGCCGGTGATCGAGACTTTCGGCATCGAACACGGCTACGCGGTGTGCAGCAACGGCGGGGTGACCGTGCGCATCGACGTGTCCCTGGAAGAGGGATACGAGGTTCTGGATCGGCGGGTGTTTGATCCGGCCCCCGCGCTGGAGGCGCTGGTGGACCGGTTGCCGAACGCGCGCTACGCCATCGAGACCTCGGTCGGGGACTTCCTCTCCACCGAGCGCTTCGAGGACATGTCCTTCGGCCTCGATGCCCGCGGTGTGAGCTTCCAGGAGATGAAGGAGGCCGAAGCCGTCCGACTGGTCGTCAATTCCACCGAGTCCACGGCCGAGGAGTTTGCCATCGCCGTGCAGAGCATCGGCCTGCATGGGGTGACCTACTCGGTGGGTTGGTCGGCCTGGCTGGACATCGCTGCCGCCGGCGTCACCAAAGGCTCCTCCCTCGAGACGCTGCGTGAACGGCTGAAGGTGCCCGCCGAGGACACCGTCGCGGTCGGCGATGGGCGCAATGACATCGAGATGCTCGGCTGGGCCGCTCGTGGCGTGGCCATGGGGCAGGCTCCCCGGGAGGTCATCGACGTCGCCGACGAGCTCACCGCTCCGGTGGAGGACGACGGCCTGGTCCCGGTCCTGCGGAGTCTCCTGACCCAGGACTGACGCCTCGGGTCTCCAGCGCTGAACTGCGGGCTCGCGTTGAAGATCGCGCTGGAGTAGCTCCCCGGGCGACGTTGAGAGCCATCAACAGATCGAGTGGGCGATCTGAGGGAATCCAGCGGGCATTCCGGCCCGGAGAATCACTCAGATCGCCCACTCGATGAGGGTGGGGTTCTAGGACATCAGCTCAGCGCAGGGGCAGCTTCTCGTCTGCGGTGAGCGCGACGTCGTCCTCAGGCTCCTTCTCTCCGCGCCATGCCCGCTTCATGGACATGATGCACTCCGCCAGGACCCAGACCGCGGCGAAGATGATGACGACGTTGATGGAGAACAGCAGCCACTCGCCCTCGTTGAAGAAGCTGAAGACCTGGACCACTGCGGCCCAGGAGCTCATCACGAGCACGAACGCCATCGGGATCAGCACCGGCAGGAACGGGCGCTTCTTGCGCATCAGCATCACCACGATGATGCCCATGGTGAGTGAGGCCAGCAGCTGGTTGGTCGTGCCGAAGAGCGGCCAGATCAGCATGCCGCCGGAGCCGTCGGCGCCCTGGGAGAAGGTCAGGCCTCCGCCGACGAGGATCACGATGACCGTGGCGGCGATGACGCCGATCCGGACCTTGGCGAGTTCGCCGATCTCCTGGACCACGAAGCGCATCAGACGCACCCCGGTGTCCATGGTGGTCGCGGCGAAGAGCACCGCCATGGTCGCCAGGATGGTGGCCGAGAGGTCCACCGGGATGCCGAGGCCGGCGTTGACGATCGCGCCGCCGCCTTCGACGAAGTTCCCGACCGGGTTGTCGTTGAAGGTGGCGTAGACCTCTTCCCACTGGGTCAGCGTCTGGAAGCCTGCGGTGGTCGCGATGATCGCGCCCAGCGCCAACAGTCCCTCACCGACGGCGCCGAAGTATCCGACGAAGCGGGCGTCGGTCTCACGGTCGAGCTGCTTCGAGGTGGTGCCGCTGGCCACGGTGCCGTGGAAGCCGGAGATCGCGCCACAGGCGATGGTGACGAAGAGCAGCGGAACCATCGAGGGAGTGCCCTCGGGCAGGTTCGTGTTGATCGCCGGAGCCACGATGGTCGGGGTGGCGAACATGGTGGCGCCGTAGAGGATGCCCAAGCCGATGAACAGCTGCACGCCGTTGATGTAGTCACGCGGCTGCAGCAGCACCCACACCGGCAGCAGCGAGGCGATGCCGGCGTAGAGGAAGAGCACGATGATCCAGACGCCGTTGGGCGCCAGGCCGAAGGTGCTCTCCGGCAGCTCGATGGGGTAGGAGTTGCCGATGATGATCAGTCCATAGAGTGCGATGACTCCTACTGCGGTCACCACCAGCAGGTTCCAGCGGAACCGGTAGATCGCCTGGCCCACTCCCAGGGCGACGATCAGGGCGCCCCAGGTCGGGATGACCGCACCTGGCTGGGCGACCAGCAGGTTCGAGATCACCACGGCGAATGCGGCGACCACCATGAGCAGCAGCAGGAAGACCACGACCAGGAACAGGTTGCGACCGCGGGCGCTGATGTAGCGGCCCGAGAGTGTGCCGATGGACTGCCCCCGGTTGCGCTGCGAGGCCCAGAGTGCCCCCAGGTCGTGCATGCCTGCGATGAACACGGTGCCGATGGTGACCCAGAGGAATGCCGGGAGCCAGCCCCAGATCACGGCGACGGCGGGGCCCACGATGGGTGCGGCGCCGGCCACTGAGGTGAAGTGGTGACCCCAGAGCACGTAACGGTTGGTGGGGACGTAGTCCACGCCGTCGTTGAACTGGTGTGCCGGAGTCTTGAACTCCGCGTTGAGCTTGTAGACCTTCTTCGCGAGGAAGCGCGAATACAGGAAATAGCCGCCGAGCATCATGGCGATGCCGATCACGGCGATGACCAGAGAGTTGACCCCGTCCATCTGTCCTCCTCATTGAGGGGCGCCTGCAAAAGGGCAGGCGCCGGTTACGGTGCGATTGATGTGATGCCAGACATAGTACGCGCCTATGTGTGAGCAGGGACACTGCGTGGCTGCGCCGCGGAGCTAGGATCGGGTGATGCCACAGCCCAGCGATCACTCGGTGACCCCCGCACGGACCTTGGAGGAGCTCTGGCCGCCCTTCGGGCTGTTCATCGAATCCCCCCGACTTGTGATGCGGGTGGTGCGCGAGGCCGACTTCCCCGCCTACGCGGCGGCCGCCGCATCAGGGGTCACACACACCAGCAGGAACCCGTTCCGTCACCCCTGGAATGAGAAGGGGCCGGAGGATCTGGTCAAGGGATCCCTGCCCTTCCTCTGGTCCACCCGCTCGGCGATCGGCCCGGATCATTGGCACCTGGCGTTGGGGGTCTTCCTCAAGGTGGCCGACGACGCGCGCGGTGGCGCCGCCGAGGAGTCCGGCACGCTGATCGGGATGCAGGACTGCTATGCCCAGGACTGGACGGTGCTGCGCACGATCAGCTCCGGCAGCTGGCTGCGTGCGGATCGACAGGGGGAGGGAGTGGGCACCGAGGCCCGGGCGGCGATGCTGCTCTGGGCCTTCGACCATTTCGGCGCCGAGTACGCCGAGTCCGGTGCCTACACCTGGAACGAACGGTCCCGACGGGTCTCCGAGACCCTGGGGTACTTCACCTCCGGCACCCGGCGAGTCCCCGACGCCCACGGCGAGAAGCCCGAATGGGAGCACATGTTCCGGCTGCCGAAGAACGACCTGCTCCGCCCGCGCTGGCAGATCCAGGTCACCGGCAACGACGCGCTGAAGAGCTTCTACGGCCATGACTGAACCCGTCCCGAGCTCCCCGCCGGAGACGACGGCCGCGAGGACACTGACGCCCGCGGTGTGCGTGAGCACCGACTGGGTCCGCGCCGTCGTCACAGCTGCCCAGCACATCCCTGCTCCGGCCGGCCCCGGACACTATGCCAGCGCGGCGGAGGTGCTGCGCGGGATCGGGCTGATCCAGCTGGACCCGCTGACCAGGGTCTCCACCGCCCAGCGGCTCACCACCCTGACCCGGCTGCCGCGCAGCGCCCGGGCAGAGGACGTCGACTCCTCGCTCTGGCCCGCGGGGGCCCCGCTGCATGGGGCGCCGGTCTCCTTCGAGGCCTTCACGAAGGTGGCCTGCGTGTTCCCGATCGAGGACTGGCCGCTGCTGCAGCTGAGCCGCGAACGGGTCCGCGAGACCTATGCGCTGCGCCTGGATCCCAAGATGCGCGCCCAGATCCGCGAGGTGGTCGCCGCGGCGGAGAACGGCGCTCAGATCGGTGCCATCGAGGCCGCGATGGGGGCTGCACGCACCACCGGATGGAACTGGTCGGAGATCAAGCATGCCGCGGAGCTGATGGTCCGTACCGGGGAGCTGGTGATCACTGCGCGCAACGGGATCATCCGGCTCTTCGACCTCCCCGAGCGTGCCCTGCCGCCGGCGGTCCTGGAAGCGGCTCACCTCCCGCCGGACCAGCTGCGCGCCGACCTCGCGCGCCGCGCCGCCGGCACCCTCGCGGTGATGACCGTGGCCGACTTCGCCCACCACTACCATCTCTCCACCCCCGACGCCGCCAGAGGGATCGAGCTCGCCGGACTGGTCCCGCTGCGGGTCCAGGGGTGGAAGGACCTCGCCTACTGCGACCCGGAGCTGCTGGATCAGGCGCCCGCCGTCGCTGACACCGCGGCCGACTCCTCAGCAGAGACCGCCGCCGCTGCTGGAGGCCCGCCCGGGCCGGGCACCGCTCCGGCCGCCCAGTCGCGGCTCATCGGCCCCTTCGACCCGTTGCTGCGCGACCGCGGACGGGCCCGGCGGATCTACGACTTCGACTACACCTTCGAGGCCTACGTTCCCAGGGAGAAGCGGCTCTACGGCCACTATGTGATGGCCGTGCTCTGCGGCACCGAGATGGTGGGTCGGGTGGATCTCCAACGCGTGGGCGAGGTGCTGCAGATCAACCGGATCTTCCCCGAACGTGGACACAGCACCCGCTCGGTCACCGCCCGCGTCCGCGCCGGGGCCAGGACGCTGGGAGACCAGCTCGGCACCGAGGTGGAGCTTCCCCGCCGTCTCGGGAACCGGTGACCGTGGGCGGCCAAGACCGTTGACCGGGCGCAATGTGTACGCTTGGGCGTGGACGCGGCCGCGCGGGAAGCCTTCACCGGCGTTCCGTGCGGTCGCACAGCAGTGCTCTTGACGCTCAACACTAGGAGAATCCGTGGCCCTGACTCACGACGTCACCGTCGAAATCCCAGAAGGCTCCCGCGTGAAGTACGAGATCGACCATGAGACCCACCGTCTCCGTCTCGACCGCGTGCTCTTCACCCCCATGCAGTACCCCACCCACTACGGGTACTTCGACGACACCCTCGGGGAAGACGGTGATCCGCTCGACGCGATGGTCTGGATCCCAGGCGTGGACCTGGTCCCCGGCGTCGTCGTGGAGTCCCGCCCGGTGGGCGTGCTGAACATGACCGACGACGGCGGCGGTGACGCCAAGCTGCTCTGCGTGCCCAAGGACAAGCGCTTCGACCACATCCAGGAGCTCGAAGATGTGGATCAGTGGACGCGCCAGGAGATCGAGCACTTCTTCACCCGTTATAAGGACCTCGAGCCCGGCAAGTGGGTCAAGATCGAGGGCTGGGCCGGCCGCGCAGAGGCTGAGGCCGAGCTGACCCGTTCCATCGAGCGCTTCAAGGGCTGAGCCAGCCCGATTTCTCATCGAGTGGGCGATTCGAGGGATTATTCGGCCGTTCTGGCCGGTGATTCCCCCTCAAAACGCCCACTCGATGTGTGCCCGCCGTCTTCTGCGTCGTCAGGGCGCTCGCGGACCACGCCCCCGACCACGCAAAGGCCCACTGCATGACCTCCTCACAGCCCGTCGCGCTGGTCACCGGAGCCTCCTCCGGCATCGGTGCCGCGACGGCCCGCCGGCTCGCCGCCGCCGGATACCTCGTCTACGGGGCCGCGCGCCGTGCTGAACGCCTCGAGGAGCTGCGCGTGGACGGCGTCGTCCCGCTGGTGCTGGACCTGCTCGACGAGGGCTCGCTGACCGCCGCCGTCGAACAGATCCACGAAGACACCGGTCGGCTCGACGTGCTGGTCAACAACGCCGGCTACGGCGCCTTCGGAGCGGTGGAGGATGTCCCGCTGGAGGAGGCGCGTCGGCAGTTCGAGGTCAATCTCTTCGGCCTGGCCCGCCTGGTGCAGCTGAGCCTGCCGATGATGCGCTCCCACGGGACCGGCACCATCATCAACGTCTCCTCGGTCGCGGGACGGGTGGCCGGACCCATGGGCGGCTGGTATCACGCGACGAAGTTCGCGCTGGAGGGCTTCAGCGACTCGCTGCGCCAGGAGGTGGCACCCTTCGGGATCCGCGTGGTCGTGGTCCAGCCCGGTGCGATCAAGACGGAATGGGGCGCCAATGCGCTCCTCGCGGCCCGCTCCGCCTCAGGCAATGGACACTACTCCCACCGCGTCGAGCGCCTGGCCCGAGGCATCCTGAACCCCGACGGCGTGCAGCGCCGCGCCTCCGGACCTGAGGTCATCGCCCGGGTGATCGAGCGGGCAGCGGGCTCTCCCCGTCCCAGGACCCGCTACGCGCTGGGACACCTGGCCTGGACCGGACTCTTCGGCCGCCGGATGCTCAGTGACAAGCTGCTGGACCAGATCACCGGCCGGGTGATGGGCTGAGGCTGAGCTCGGCTGCCGGACCGGGGCACGGCGCTGACGTCGAGGTTGTTGTGATGTGATGGAACGATGAACAGCATCTCCACCGCCCGAGCCAGCGACCTGATGATCAACTGGGAGCTCGCCAGCACGACGGCGGCACGAGTCGCCCCGGCAGGACCCCGGTTCAGCGCAGCCCAGGTCAGCCACGAGGTGGCCGCGCTGCGCGGCGCCGCCGCCGAGGCCGTGGACCACGTGCACCGCATCACCGGCCTCGAGGCGGCCCGGAATCTCGGCACCGACCCCGCCGAGACCCTCGTCGTGGACCGCGCCACCTGGTCCAAGGCCAATGTGGAGAGCTTCCGTGAGCTGCTGGGACCGGCACTGAAGATCGCCCTGGAGCAGAAGCCCGAACTCGGGAAGGAGGGCTCCAACGCGCAGGTCTTCGGATCCTCCTTCGCCGGCGCCGAGCTCGGCGCGGTGCTGGCGTTCCTCTCCGCCAACGTGCTCGGCCAGTTCGACCCCTTCACCCAGAACCGGCTGATCCTGGTCGCCCCGAACATCGTGGAGATCACCACCGAGCTCAACGTGGTGCCCGAGGACTTCCGACTCTGGGTATGCCTGCATGAGCAGACCCACCGGGTGCAGTTCGCCGCCGCTCCCTGGCTCGCGGATCACCTCAAGTCCAAGATCACCGAACTGAGCTCCTCCACCATGGGCATGGCCTCCGGGCTGGGGGACCGGCTCGGCGAGGTGATCGAGCAGATGCGGGCCGGCCGCGGGCTGGTCGAGGTCATCCAGACCCCGCAGGACCGCGAGACGATGTCCCACCTCACCGCTGTGATGAGCCTCCTCGAGGGTCACGCCAACGTCATCATGGACAGCGTCGACGCCTCGATCGTGCCCTCCGTGAAGACCATCCGGCGGCGCTTCGAGGCCCGCGGAAAGACCCGCACCCCGCTGGAGAAGTTCATCCGCAAGCTGCTCCAGCTCGACGTGAAGGCCGCCCAGTACCGGGACGGACAGAAGTTCGTCGGTCACATCGTGGACACCATCGGGATGGACTCCTTCAACATCATCTGGGAGTCGCCCGAGCACCTGCCCACCGAGCACGAGCTCCACCACCCGCAGGAATGGATCGAGCGCATGGGACTGGCGTGAGCCCCCGCTTCCCCGACTCGGTCAACCGCGCTCGACGCGCGGTGGAAGCCGCACTGGACCCCGAGGGCCTGACCCTGGTGGCGTGCTCCGGGGGAGCCGACTCCCTCGCCCTGGCAACCGCCGCAGCCTTCCACCGCGCGCAGGACGCGGCCCAGGTGGGCGCCGTCGTCGTCGACCATCAGCTCCACCCGGAGAGTGAGCAGGTCACCGCGACCGCGCTGGCCCAGCTCACGCGGCTGGGACTGGCTCCGGTGATCTCGGTGACGGCAGCCGTGGACCCGGACTCGGGGGAGGGCCCAGAGGCGGCCGCCCGGACGGCCCGCTACCGCGCCTTCGCGCAGGCGCTGGCGCAGACCGGCGCCACCCGGATGCTGCTGGCCCACACCCGCGACGACCAGGCCGAACAGGTCCTGCTCGGCCTGGCCCGCGGCTCCGGCACCCGCACCCTGGCAGGCATCCCGGCCGTGCGCGGACCGTTCCGGAGACCGCTGCTCGGCCTCACTCGGGCAGACACCGAAGAGATCTGCGCCCATGCGCAGCTGCAGCCCTGGCAGGACCCGGCCAACGCCGACTCGCGCTTCCTGCGCTCCCGGGTCCGCACCGAGATCCTGCCCTACCTCGAGGCCCAGCTCAACGGGTCCATCCGGGAGTCGCTGGCGCGCACCGCGCAGATCGCCGCCGAGGACGCGGCCTATCTGGAGGAGCAGGCGAAGGCCCGGTTCGCTCGGCTGCTCGAGGATCCCGGGCCGCAGGGAGAGCTGCGGATGGAGCTGCAGGCGCTGCTCGAGGCGCCGCCGGCGATCCGTCGCCGGGTGATCGCGCTGGCCGTCGTCGCCGCCGGAGGGTCCAACCCCTCCTTCGAGCGGCTCACAGCGGTGGAGAAGCTCCTCACGAAGACAGGATCGGCGGGCCCGATCGAGCTCGAGGGCGGGGTTCTCGCGCACCGCGGGACGCGGGGGAGCCCGGACTATGCGAAACTTGTCATCGTTCCACGGCTGGACTGAGGAACGCGAGACTCACCTACAAGGAGCTGGACACCACCCATGGACGCTCAGGATGTCAGTGCAGATCTCACCGAGGTGCTCTACACCAAGGAAGAGATCGACGCGAAGATCAAGGAATTGGCTGCGGTCATCGACCGGGACTATGCAGACAAGGACGTGCTGCTGGTCGGAGTCCTCAAGGGCGCGGTCATGGTCATGGCCGATCTGGCCCGGGCGCTGCGCTCCCACGTGACGATGGACTGGATGGCGGTGTCCTCCTACGGATCCGGCACCAAGTCCTCCGGGGTGGTGCGCATCCTCAAGGACCTCGATGCGGACCTGATGAACCGCCACGTGCTCATCGTCGAGGACATCATCGACTCCGGGCTGACGCTCTCCTGGCTCAAGACGAACCTGGAGTCTCGCGGGCCGGCGTCGCTGGAGATCTGCACCCTCTTCCGCAAGCCCGACGCCGTGAAGGTCGACATCGACGTGAAGTACGTCGGCATGGACATCCCGAACAAGTTCGTCGTCGGCTACGGCCTGGACTTCGCCGAGAAGTACCGCAACCTCGACTGTGTCGGGATCCTCGCTCCGCACGTCTACCAGTGAGCTGGCGGCGAACGTCGCCGGACAGGTTACCCGTGTGACGTGGAGCCCGAGTACCTTTAGAGGCCCTGGCAGTCGAGCAATGCCAGGCACATCTGCGTCTGACGGAGCTGCATGAACTTCAAGAAGATCTTCACCGGACCACTGTTCTGGATCGTTCTGGCAGTGGTGCTGCTGCTGCTTGTCGTGCCACTGATGTTCTCCTCCTCGGCCAACGGCCAGCGGGTGGACACCAACGTCGGCATGGAGCTCCTCGCCGACGGCGAGGTCGTCGAGGCCTCGGTGGAGGACGGCGACCAGCGCGTGGACCTGAACCTGAGCTCTCCATATGAGCAGGACGGAGAGGAAGTCGGCGACGTCGTCCATTTCTTCTACTCCACCGCTCGCGCCGAGACCGTGGTCGAGGCGATCGCCGACGCCGACCTCGACGGCTACACCGACGAGCCGGAGCAGTCGAACTGGCTGCTCTCCATGCTCGGCTTCATGATCCCCTTCCTGATCATCGCGCTGCTGTTCATCTGGCTGCTGACCCGCATGTCCGGCGGCAACTCCCGGGTGATGCAGTTCGGCAAGTCCAAGGCCAAGATGTTCGACAAGGACATGCCCCAGGTCGCCTTCGGCGACGTGGCCGGCGCCGAAGAGGCCGTGGAGGAGCTCCACGAGATCAAGGAGTTCCTCTCCGAGCCCGAGAAGTTCCAGCGCCTCGGTGCGAAGATCCCCAAGGGTGTGCTGCTCTACGGCGCTCCCGGCACCGGCAAGACCCTGCTCGCCAAGGCCGTGGCAGGTGAGGCCGGGGGAGCCTTCTACTCGATCTCCGGCTCGGACTTCGTGGAGATGTTCGTCGGCGTCGGCGCCTCGCGCGTGCGTGACCTCTTCAAGCAGGCCAAGGAGAACGCCCCGGCGATCATCTTCGTCGACGAGATCGACGCCGTGGGCCGCCAGCGCGGCGCCGGCGTGGGCGGCGGCAACGACGAGCGCGAACAGACGCTGAATCAGCTCCTGGTGGAGATGGACGGCTTCGACGCCAACACCAACATCATCGTCATCGCCGCGACCAACCGTCCCGACGTGCTGGATCCGGCGCTGCTGCGCCCCGGACGCTTCGACCGCCAGATCCCGGTGGAGGCCCCCGACTTCGCCGGGCGCCGCGCGATCCTCGAGGTCCACGCCAAGGGCAAGCCGATGGTCGACGACGTCGACCTCAAGGCCGTGGCCCGCAAGACCCCGGGCTACACCGGCGCGGACCTCGCCAACGTGCTCAACGAGGCGGCACTGCTCACCGCGCGCTCCAACGCCGACCTGATCGATGACCGCGCGATCGACGAGGCCATCGACCGGGTCATGGCCGGACCGCAGAAGCGGACCCGGATGATGAAGGACCACGAACGTCGCGTCACCGCCTACCACGAGGGCGGACACGCCCTGGTCGCGGCCGCGCTGAACTACTCCGCGCCGGTCACCAAGATCACCATCCTTCCCCGCGGACGCGCCCTGGGCTACACCATGGTCGTGCCCGAGGAGGACAAGTACTCCACCACCCGCAACGAGCTGCTGGACACCATCGCCTACGCCATGGGCGGCCGGGTGGCCGAGGAGATCGTCTTCCAGGACCCCTCCACCGGTGCCGCGAACGACATCCAGAAGGCCACCGAGACCGCCCGCCGGATGGTCACCGAATACGGCATGAGCGCCCGGGTCGGCTCCGTGAAGCTCGGCTCCGGAGACACCAGCCCCTTCCTGGGACGCGAGATGTCCCAGGGCAAGGAGTACTCCGAGGACCTCGCCGCCGTGATCGACGCCGAGGTCCGCGCGATCATCGACGAAGCCCACGACGAGGCCTATCACGCGCTGCACGAGAACCGGCACGTGCTGGACCGCCTGGCCGAGGAGCTTCTGCGCGTGGAGACGCTCAACGCCAAAGAGGTCGCCGCGATCTTCCACGACGTGATCAAGCGTCCGGTGCGCCAGGTCTGGGAATCCTCCCCAGGCCGTCCGGTGACCATCACCTCTGAAGTCGTGCCGGAGGACGAGCGAGACCCCGAATACCAGTACGGCGGCGAGAACCACGATGCCTGAGCGTCCCGCCGGGTTCGACGCGCCCGCCCCGCTCGAGGGCTCCGTGGATCTCCCACGGATCGAGGCGGCGGTGCGTGAGATCCTGCTCGCCGTCGGCGAGGATCCTGAGCGCGACGGCCTCAAGGGCACCCCCGCACGGGTCGCCAGGGCCTACGAGGAGGCCTTCCAGGGTCTGCGCGAGGACCCGGCTGAGCTGATGTCCACCACCTTCGACATCGGTCACGAGGAGCTCGTGCTGGTCCGCGACGTCCCCTTCTACTCCATGTGCGAGCACCACCTGGTGCCCTTCTTCGGCCACGCCCACATCGGCTACATCCCCTCCCCGGAGGGCAAGGTCACGGGATTGAGCAAGCTCGCCCGACTCGTGGACATCTTCGCCAAGCGCCCGCAGGTTCAGGAGCAGCTCACCACCCAGGTGGTCGACGCCCTCGTGGAGCACCTGGCGCCGGGCGGGGCGATGGTCGTCGTTGAGGCGGAGCACCTATGCATGTCCATGCGCGGGGTATCCAAACCCGGCGCGCGGACCATCACCTCCGCGGTGCGCGGCCAGCTCCGCGACGCCGCCACCCGCGCCGAGGCGATGAGCCTGATGCTCCATGGCAGGACCCACTAGCCCGACACCGCAGCTCGCCCACCTTGACCGCCCGCCCCTGCCAGAACCCAGCCGCCGTCCCAGCCAGCCAAACTGAATCGGAGAGCCAGATGAGCACTTCCATCATGGGGATTCTGAACCTCACCCCGGACTCCTTCTCCGATGGCGGCCGGTTCGACGACGGCGCGGGCACCCCCGACGTGGCAGCCGCGGTCACCGAGGCGCTGCGCATGACCCAGGCCGGGGCAGACCTGATCGACGTCGGCGGGGAGTCCACCCGACCCGGAGCCGAGCCCACCCCGGTGGCCGAGGAGCAGCGACGGATCCTGCCCGTGCTCGAGGAGCTGCTGGGCTGCGGGATCACCGTCTCGGTGGACACCCGCCGTGCGGCGACCGCCCTGGCGGCGCTCAAGTGTGCCGACCGCACCGGGGTCGATCCGCGGACGCTGACCATCAACGACGTCTCCGGGGCGCTCACCGACCCGTCCATGCCGGAGCTGATCGCCGAGTCCGGGGCGCAGATCGTGATCACGCACAATCGCGGGGACGCCCAGACCATGGGATCGCTGACTGACTACGACTCGCTGCTCGAGGACGTGACGACCGAGCTGCTCGCCATCCGAGACCGCTACCTCGACGCCGGCGCCCGCCGCGACCAGCTCATCCTGGATCCTGGAATCGGGTTCTCCAAGACCCACGAGCAGAACTGGGAGCTGGTCCGCGGCCTGGAGAGCTTCGTCCGGCTCGGACACCGAGTGCTCTTCGGCGCCTCGCGCAAGGGATTCCTCGCCCCGGTCACCTCAGGGACCGCACGGGACGCCGCCACCGCGGTGCTCTCGGCACTGGCGGCCCAGGCCGGGGTCTGGGGAGTCCGCGTCCACGACGTGCAGTCAAGCCGCGATGCTGTGCAAGTGATCTCCAAGCTGAGAAGCTAGAGGAATGTCGAGCAGAGGCAGCGCCCGTGACACCATCCGGCTCACCGGACTCACGGCCACCGGCCACCACGGAGTCTTCGACTTCGAGAAGCGCGAAGGCCAGATCTTCCGGGTCGATGCGGCGCTGACCCTGGACTTCTCAGCGGCCGGCCGCAGCGATGACCTGGCCGACACCGTCTCCTACGTGGAGATCGCCGAGACGATCCACGCCGCCATCATCGGGGAGCCCTTCGACCTGATCGAAGCCCTCGCCGATCACCTGGCTCGCGAGATCCTGCGCACCGATGAGCGCCTCGCCGCGGCAGAGGTCACTGTGCACAAGCCGCAGGCCCCGCTCACCCAGACCTTCCAAGACGTCTCGGTCACAGCCCGCCGGGACCGCACAGACGTCGACCGCACAGACATCGACCCCACAGACATCGCTGCGGCTCAAGATCCGGAGCAAGATCCCGCGCAGCACCCCGCGGCGGATCCGGATGCGGCCCCCGCCGCCGAGGTCACCTCGGTGCTGGCCCTGGGGTCGAACCTCGGCGAATCCGAGGTGACGCTGGCCTCGGCGGTCGCCGCACTCGACCGGGCCGAGCAGGTCCGGGTGCTCAGACAGTCCCCGGTGGCGAAGACCCGCCCCGTCGGAGGCCCGGCCGAGCAGCCGGACTTCCACAACCAGGTCATCGAGATCGCCACCACGCTGAGCCCCCACGCCCTGCTCGCGCGGACCCAGCAGATCGAGCAGGACCACCACCGGGTCCGCGGCACAGAGAACGGCGAGGTCCGCTGGGGCCCGCGCACCCTGGACATCGACATCATCACCTACGGCCGGGACCGGATCTCCTCGCTGGCGCTGCAGGTGCCGCATCCGCGCGCCGGCACGCGCGGATTCGTGCTGGTCCCCTGGACCTGGATGGACCCGCAGGCGCAGCTGGACGGAACCCCCGTGGCAGACCTGACCCGGCACGCCGCCGATGCCAGCACCGTGGAACCGCTGGAGAGCCTCAGATGAACCGACTCTCCGCCCTGCGGCTGCTGATCATCTCCGCCCTAGCCGCTCTCGGAGGTTTCCTCACCACGGTCTACATGTCCGGCCAGGGGATGGGCTCCCCGGTGCTGCCCCGCACCTCGCTGGTGACCCTGCTCGGGATCGCGCTGATCGTGCTCACCCTGGGGCTGCTGGTCTGGCGCGACCAGCGTCGGATCGCCGCGGCCGCGGCGAAGGGCCGACGCATCGAGCGCAGCCTGCACCCGCTCCACGCCGTCCGGGTCGTCACCGCCGGGCAGGCGGGGGCGTACGCCGGGGCGCTGATCGCGGGCTGGCATGCGGGTATCCTCGGTGACCTGGTGCCCGCCGCGGCGCTGACCGCGCCGAACGTGAACTCATCCCTACTGATGATCACGGGGGGCGTGATCTGGGTGATCATTGGATTCGTGGTCGAGCTGCTCTGCAGGATTCCGCCGGACGAGAATCCTCCGGGTGAACAGCGCCGCAGGGAACGCGACCGCCATACAGGACCATTACCGGAGGAGGGCTATGCCCGCGGAACCCATTGATCCCACAGGTGTCACCTGGACCCGAGTGGACGAGCGGTACATCACCGTGAAGTTCATCACCGGAATCCTCGGCTGGGTGATCACCGCGGCGATCGTCGCGACCCCGATCGTGCTCGACGCGATCGGCGTCTTCAGCGGCATCCCGCTCTGGATCAAGATCGTGGTCTCCGTCGTGGTGCTGGTCTGGGCGGCCGTCGACCTCTGGCTGATCCCCCGACGGATCCGGTCGATCGGCTATCACGAACGCGAAGATGACCTGCTGATCCGCCGCGGCATCCTCTTCCAGCGCGTGGTCGCCGTGCCGTACGGGCGGCTGCAGTACGTCGACATCGAAGCGGGTCCACTGATGCGCCGCTACGGTCTGTGCACCGTGCAGCTCAAGACCGCCGCCGCCGCCACTGACGCAGTCATCCCCGGCGCCTCCCGCGAGGAGGGCGCCCGACTGCGTGAAGAGCTCTCCGTCCGCGGCCAGGCTCGCCTGGCCGGTCTGTGAGCCGGCGCATGAACGACCAGGCCACCGAAGATCACACCACGGGGCATCACACCGCCGCGGAGTCCGGTGCCGCCGAGCGCTGGTTCGACGCCACCTGGACTAAGGTCCACCCGCTGAGCCCGATCGTGCGCGGCGGACTCGCCGTCGTCGCCATCCCTGGCATCCTGCTCAGCTACAACTGGGAGACCTGGACGACTGCCTGGGAGGCGATCCGCAGCGGGGATATCCAACGCAACCTGGAGTCCAACCCCACCCCGTTCCTGCTCGGCGCCGGGGGCGTGCTGCTGGTGATCGCGCTGATCTTCGGCGGCTTCGCGCTCTCCTGGTGGTTCACCCGCTACAAGATCACCGCCGAGCACGTGATGGTGAAGTCCGGGATCTTCGTGCGCCAGCACCGCCAGGCCCGGATAGACCGGGTCCAGGCCGTGGACCTGCGCCAGCCGCTGCTCGCTCGACTCACCGGCCTGGCCGAGCTGAAGTTCGAGGTGGCAGAGGGCGACGGCACCGCCGCAACCCTGGCGTTCCTGAAGAAGCCCGAGGCCGAGGCGCTGCGCTCCGAGATCATGGACCGCGCGTCAGGCCGGGACGAGGTGCCCGTCGCCGCCGACGGCGCGGCTGCCGCGCCAGGCTATCGGGCTCCCGAGCACCTGCACGGCGCTGCGCATCCCGGTGATACAGACCCTGCCCATCCTTATGACCCCTACTCCGCGCAGGACCCGTCCGGCGCCGCTCACCCCGGGACGGCTCCGCGTCCGGCCATGGCCGCGGACCGGCTCATCGCCAAGGTCCCCACCGGTCGGCTGATCGGTTCGGTGCTCAGCGGCTGGGGAACGGTCTTCGTCCTCGGCATCCTGATCGTGGCGGTGGTCGCGGTGGGAATCGGTCTCGCCCTCGGTTCAGACGCGGACTCGGTGTCGATCTGGGCCGTGCTCACCGGAGTTGCGCTCCCGACGTTCATCCCGATGGGCATCGCTGCGGTCACCATCTACTACCAGCAGTTCAGCTCCGGCTTCGGGTTCACCTCCACCGCCACCAGTTCCGGGCTGCGCGTGCGCTACGGGCTGCTCGAGACCACCAACCAGACCATCCCGCCGGGTCGGGTGCAGGCGCTGCAGATCCAGCAGCCGGTGCTCTGGCGCCCCTTCAAGTGGTTCAGGATCGTGGTCACCGTCGCCGGGTACGGCATCGGCGAGAAGCGTTCGGTGCTGCTTCCCGTGGGCCGACTCGACGACGTCATGGCCACCGCCGCAGAGATGTTCCCCGATCTCCAGGTGGAGAACCCCGAAGAGGTCTTCACCGTCGGACTCACCGGGACCGGCACCGAGCTTGGCTACACCGAGGTCCCACACCGGGCGCGCTTCTTCGACCCGATCGTGCGCCGTCGCCGCGGGTTCCGCACCACCCCCGCCGCGCTGATGTTCCGCGACGGGCGGGCCTCACGCCGACTGACCATGGTCCCGCACGAGCGGATCCAGTCGCTGAGCCTGAACCAGGGGCCGCTGCAGCGCCGCCGGGCGATCGCTGACATCTTCATCCACTCACCGGCCGGACCGTTCGCGGCGAAGCTGAAGAACCAGGACCTCGACGCGGTCAAGGACCTCTTCGAGTACGAATCGGAGCAGGCCGCCCAGGCCCGGCGCTACAGCGACCGCAATCACTGGATGCGCCCCGAGGAGCTCCAGGAGTTCGAGCGCAAGGCCGCCGAGGCGATAGCCGCCCCCAAGGGTCTGGAGCCGCCGGAGCATGAACTCTCCCAGCATGAACTCTTCCAGCACGAACCAGTCACCTCGAGGCAGCCGGGTTCCCCTTCCGAGCCCGGGCTCTCCCAGGAGCCCACGCTCCCTCCCGAGCCCGCGCTCCCTCCGACCCACCAGGAACAGGACCCCCGTGACCGCTGAGCAGCCCGTGGACCCCTATGCCGCGGAGCTCCCGCCTTCGCAGCGGGAAGGGCGCCTCGGCGTCGGCGTGATCTCCGCCGGCAAGGTCGGCTCGGTGCTGGGTGCCGCGCTGCGCGGTGCCGGCCACTCGGTGATCGGCGCCCATGCCGTGTCCGAGGACTCGCGCAACCGAGCGGAGTCCCTGCTGGGCGGCGTGCCGGTCCTGGAGATTCCGGAGATCATGCGCCGCGCCGAGCTGGTGCTGCTGGCGGTGCCCGATGATGCCCTCTCCGAGCTGATCGCCGGGCTGGCCGAGGCCGGCCACATCCAGGCCGGACAGCTGATCGTGCACACCTCCGGCCGCTACGGCACCGAGGTGCTCGCCCCCGCGCAGCGCAGCGGGGCCATCGGCCTCGCGATCCACCCGGCGATGACCTTCACCGGGCTGAGCATGGACCTGCAGAAGCTGCACACCTGCGCCTTCGGGGTCACCGCGCCGGCCCCGGTGCTGCCGATCGCGCAGGCACTGGTGGTCGAGATGGGCGGGGAGCCGGTCGTCATCCGCGAGGCCGATCGGCTGACGTACCACGCGGCGCTCGCGCATGCCGCGAACCATCTGAACACGATCACCGGACAGTCCGCAGAGATGCTGCACCGGATCGGAGTCGACCACGCCGAGACCGTGCTGCGCCCGCTGATGCAGGCCTCGCTGGACAACGCACTGGCCTCCGGCGAGGGCGCGCTGACCGGGCCGGTGGCGCGCGGGGACGCGGGCACCCTCCGGCACCACGTGCAGCTGCTCGCGGGCTCCGAGCTGCCCTCCGACATCCGCACGGCCTACATGGCGATGGCCAGGGCCACCACCCAGCGCGCCCTGGACCGCGGGATGATCAGCTCGGTCAAGGCCGCCGAGCTTCTCGACGTGCTCGACGGCCTCGACGCCTGACCCACGCCGGCCGGAGGCGTGCGACCTCCGGGCGCGGACCTAGACTGTTCCGGTGATTCAACCGCAGGCCCACACCACCATCCCCAGCTTTCGTGCCGCGCTCGCCGAGGCCGTCGCCGCGCACCTCCGCGACCACGGCAACGCCCCCACCGTGGGGCTGGTTCCCACCATGGGCGCCCTCCACCCCGGCCACGGCAGCCTGGTCGACGCCGCCCGGGCCGCCTCAGACATCGTGGTCGCCTCGATCTTCGTGAACCCGCTCCAGTTCGACGACGACGCCGACTACCTCCACTACCCGCGCACGCCGCAGCAGGACCTCGCCCTGCTCGGAGTGCACGGGACGGACCTGGTCTTCGCCCCGGAGATCGCCGAGATGTACCCCGGATACCCTGATGCGCCGCTGATCCGGGTCAGCGCCGGTGAGCTCGGAACCCACTGGGAGGGCGGTGCGCGCCCCGGACACTTCGACGGGGTCGTCACCGTGGTCACGAAGCTCTTTAACATCATCAGCCCTCCGGCACCGGCGAGGTTCGAGGCCTGGTTCGGCGCCAAAGACGCCGAGCAGGTGGCGATCATCACCCGGATGATCGCAGACCTCAACCTTGACGTGACCGTGCGCACCGCGCCGACCGTCCGGGATGAGAACGGGCTGGCCCGGTCCAGCAGGAACCAGCGTCTGGATGAGTCCGACTATGCCGCTGCACAGGCGATCCCTGCCGCGCTCTTCGCGCTGCGCGAGGACGCCGAGTCTGGGCAGCCGCTGGGACTCGCTGATCAGGTGGCAGAGCTGAGCTCGGCCGATGGCGTGGAGCTGGACTACCTGGTGGTCGTCGACCCCGGCTCGCTTCGCGAGCTCCAGCCCGGTGACGGGCTGCTCGACGACCACGGCGTCCTGCACGGACCCGCCCTGGCGCTCATCGCCGCCCGAGTGGGTCCGGTGCGGCTCATCGACAACGTGACCCTGAATCCAAGCAGGTCACAGCCCCGGGAGTAGGCTTGGTCCATGACCGACACCGCAAGCAGCAGCCCGTCCGCACCCGTCTCCTTCCCGTACATCGATCACGACGTGCGCCCGCAGGACGACCTGCAGCGGCACGTCAACGGGGAGTGGCTCAAGACCGCCGAGATTCCCGCTGACATGGACGCCTACGGGTCCTTCCATGAGCTGCGCGACAAGGCCGAAGCCGATGTCCGGGAGATCCTGGAACAGGCCGCCGCCGGCGAGGTCGACGCCGCCGAGAGCGGCGGGGACGGATCCATCCCGGCCCGCATCGGCGCCTTCTACACCTCCTTCATGGACGCCGAGGCCGCTCAGCGTCGGGGACTGACCCCGATCGAGCCGATGCTGGAGAAGCTGGACGCGGTCAGCACCATAGAGGACCTCGTCCGGCTCTCCGCATCCTGGCAGCGCCAGGGCGTGGGCGGCATCCTGGCCGCCGGCTCGATGCGCGACGCCGGGGATCCCACCCGAATGCTCTGGCACGTCATGCAGTCCGGCCTCGGCCTGCCCGATGAGTCCTACTACCGCGAGCAGAAGCTCGCCGAGATCCTCACCGCGTACCAGGACCACCTGGTCCGGGTGCTCCGGCTCAGCGGAGTCGACGACGCCGCAGACGCGGCCGCCGCCGTCGTCGAACTCGAGCGCGTCATCGCCGGGGAGCACTGGGACAAGGTCACCCTGCGCGATGCGCAGAAGCGCTACAACCTGGTGACCGACACCGAGGCCGAGGCCCTGATGCCGCTGCTGCGCGAGGCGTTCGCGGGATGGGGGCTGCAGCCGCGGCACACCGAGCAGCTGGTGCTGGCCCAGCCCGACGTGCTCCCCGGGATGCAGACGGCGCTCAGCGAGCAGCCGCTGCAGACCTGGAAGCTCTGGCTGCGGGTGCAGCTGCTGCGCTGGGCCGCTCCGCTGCTCCACGAAGAGCTGGTCAACGAGAACTTCGACTTCTACGCCAAGCGGCTCTCCGGAGCTCAGCAGCTCAAAGAGCGCTGGAAGCGCGGGGTCGCGCTGACCAACGCCCACCTGGGCGAGGACGTGGCGCAGATCTACGTGGCCCGGCACTACCCGCTCCAGGCCCGCGCGGCGATGGATGAGCTGATCAATGCGCTCATCGAGGCGTACCGGCAGTCCATCAGCACGCTGAGCTGGATGGGCGAGGAGACCAAGGCCCGTGCGCTGGAGAAGCTGGACGCCTTCAAGCCGATGGTCGGCTTCCCCGACCGCTGGATCGACTATTCCAGCGTCGAGGTGGACCCCGAGGATGCGGTCGCCAACGTCCGGCGCGCCGCCGCGTTCGAATGGGAGCGCGACATCGCCAAGCTCGACGAGGGCCCGGATCCCGACGAATGGCACATGAATCCGCAGACGGTCAACGCCTACTACTCGCCGCTGGAGAACGTGATCTGCTTCCCGGCCGCGATCCTGCAGCCCCCGTTCTTCTCCGCCGAGCGGGACATGGCGCAGAACTTCGGAGCCATCGGCGCCGTCATCGGCCACGAGCTCGGCCACGGATTCGATGACCAGGGATCCCGCTACGGTGCCGACGGCTCGCTGAGCAACTGGTGGACCGAGACGGACCGCAGCGCCTTCGAGGAGCGCACCGCGAAGCTCGTGGAGCAGTACAGCGCGCTGCGCCCCTCTCAGGCGCCGGAGCACACGGTCAACGGCGAGCTGACCCTCGGCGAGAACATCGGGGACCTCGGCGGACTGGGCATCGCCCACCAGGCCTACCGGGTCTGGCTGCAGACTCAGGGCGCTGAAGCCGGCGACGTCGAGGGCTACAGCGCCGACCAGCGGTTCTTCTTCGCCTGGGCGCAGGCCTGGCGGAACCTCACCCGGCCCGAGCGTGCGGTCACACTGATCAGCATCGACCCGCACTCCCCGGCAGAGTTCCGCGCCACCCAGGTGGTGAAGAACCTGGACGCCTTCCACTCCGCATTCGAGACCCAGCCCGGGGACGGGATGTACCTTCCCCCACAGGAGCGCGTCACCATCTGGTGACCGTCCGCGTCCGGGGGCGGACCGCGCGGCGACTTCTGCGAGCATCCGCAATCCAGGCAGGTCGCGCGGCACGTAGAATGGCCGACTGTGACTGCCCAGAATCCCGCCGCCTCCGGCGCCCATGACCTTGACACCAACGACCAGCGCGCGGTCCGCCTGGACAAGCGTGAGCGACTGCTCGCCGCCGGGGTTCAGCCCTATCCGGTGACCGTGGAGCGTTCGGCCTCGTTGGCCGAGGTCCGTGAGCGCTTCCCCGACCTGGAGCCCGGCGCCTCCACCGGCGAGACCGTGGCGGTGACCGGGCGCGTGATGTTCGTGCGCAACACCGGCAAGCTCTGCTTCGCCACGCTCCAGGAGGGCGGCCCCGATGGAGCCGGCGTCCGGCTCCAGGCGATGATCTCGCTGGCCGAGGTGGGGGAGGCCGCACTCGCGGACTGGAAGGCGCTGGTGGACCTGGGTGACCACGTCCGGGTCAGCGGCGAGGTCATCGCTTCGCGCCGCGGGGAGCTCTCCATCATGGCGAGCTCCTTCGAGATCGCCTCCAAGGCCGTGCGGCCGCTGCCGGTGCTGCACGCAGAGCTCAGTGAGGAGACCCGGGTGCGCCAGCGCTACGCGGACCTCATCGTGCGTGACGAGGCCCGCCAGATGGTGTTCCGCCGGGCCGCGATCACCCGCTCCATCCGTGAGACGCTGCATGATCGCGGCTATGTGGAGGTCGAGACCCCCATGCTGCAGCTCATCCACGGCGGTGCCCAGGCACGACCGTTCCAGACGCATCTCAATGCCTTTGATCAGGACATGACGCTGCGCATCGCGACCGAGCTCTACCTCAAGCGCGCCGTGGTCGGCGGCATTGATCGGGTCTTCGAGATCGGGCGGGTCTTCCGCAATGAAGGCGTGGACTCCACGCATTCGCCCGAGTTCACCACGCTGGAGTCCTACGAGGCCTGGGCCGACATGTATGTCATGGCCGAGCGGATGCGCGAGATGATCCTCCACGCCGCAGACGCCGCCGGGACCAGCCGCCAGATCGAGACAGATCAGGGCATCATCGATCTGGACGGCGACTGGGCCTGGGTCTCGGTCTACCCCGGCCTCTCCGAGGCTGTGGGGGAGGAGGTCACGCCTGAGACTCCCGCCGAGTCGCTGCGCGTCATCGCTGCCAAGCACGAGATCTCGGTGGACCCGGCCTGGGACGCGCAGAAGCTGGTCATCGAGCTCTTCGGTGAGATCGTCGAGCCCACGCTGATCCAGCCCACCTTCGTCTGTGACTACCCGCCCGCGGCCCAGCCGCTGGCCCGCGCCCACCGGGACAAGCCCGGCGTCATCGAGGCATGGGACCTGATCATCGGGGGCATGGAGCGCGGCACCGCCTTCTCCGAGCTGGTCGATCCGGTCCTGCAGCGCGAGCGCCTGGTCGAGCAGTCCCGGATGGCCGCGGCCGGCGATGACGAGGCGATGCAGCATGACGAGGACTTCCTGCGCGCCCTGGAGTACGGCGCGCCCCCGATGGGCGGCATCGGCCTCGGTATCGATCGACTGGTGATGCTTTTCACAGGCGCCGGTATTCGCGAGACGATTCTCTTCCCGCTGCTAAAACCTGAGGCTCAGGCGTGAACGTTTTGGGGCTGCAAGACGTAACATGTAAATCGACGTCATCGACACTTTTTAAACCTGAATGCAAGCAAGGAATTTAATGGAAAACTTCTGGACGTACTTCGAAGTTCTCGCTCCCTCCATCGGCGTCGGGCTGGTCTTCTGGCTGGCCATCCGTGCGATCTTCCGAGCGGATCGCAATGAGCGTGCGGCCGAGAATGAGGTTCGTGAAGAGGCCGCTCATAAGGGGATTCAGCGCGATCGACCGTCTCCAGGGCCACGCGGCTGACTTCCCGATCACGTCGTCGCGTCAGTTCTTCAGGATCTCCGGTCGGGCTTGAATCGATCCGATAAGCCCGGCGCCCATGGAATCCTCTTCCTTTCTGGGAAAACCCTGAATCTCCCCGGCTTGACCGGCTATAAAGTTTCTTGAAATACTTACGTTCACTTAGATCGTTCTTGATCTATCGCAGTGAGTAAAGCGTCGGAAAAGATGCAATCCATTGAGGTCCGACGTGTGAGTGAGCAGTGAGGTATGAGATGGCCCAGAAGGTAGAAGTAGTTCTCGTCGATGATCTTGACGGCAGCGAAGCAAAGGAGACGGTCACATTCGGACTGGACTCCCGCTTTTATGAGATTGACGTCAGCGAAGAGCACGCGAAAGAGCTGCGTGAGACGCTGAAGAAGTACATCCGCAAGGGCCGGGCCATTGCCCCGCCTTCGCCGCAGAATGAGGCCCGCCAGATTCGTGACTGGGCCGTGAAGAACGGATATCAGGTCTCCAGCCGAGGTCGCTTGCACCGCGACATCGTGGAGGCCTATCGGAACGCCAAGAAGCGCTGATCTGCCCGCGTCGCCAGACGGTCCTCTTCGGCAAGACCGGCCGCACGCGAGAAGTGGAGCCCGGACGCAGCATGGAGCTGCGGCCGGGCTCCATCCGTCTCCGGCGCCGCACCGGCATCGGGGAGAACTTTTCCCTACGGCGAACAGCGGCGACGAGACCGCTCGATGCCCGTAGCCTTGAGGCAGAGCACCAACGCTAGGAGTGTCTGTGGCTATGTTCGAGAGATTTACTGATCGCGCCAGGCGCGTGGTTGTGCTTGCCCAAGAAGAGGCACGCATGCTGAACCACAACTACATCGGCACCGAGCACATTCTGCTCGGCCTGATCCATGAAGGTGAGGGTGTCGCGGCCAAGGCCCTTGAGTCGCTGGACATCTCCCTCACCGGCGTGCGCGAAAAGGTGCAGGAGAAGATCGGACCCGGCCAGAATGCGCCGAGCGGTCACATCCCCTTCACCCCGCGCGCCAAGAAGGTCCTGGAGCTCTCGCTGCGCGAGGCGCTCCAGCTGGGCCACAACTACATCGGCACCGAGCACATCCTGCTGGGTCTGATCCGCGAGGGCGAGGGTGTCGCAGCCCAGGTCCTGGTGGAGCTCAACGCTGACCTGAACAAGGTCCGCCAGCAGGTCATCCAGCTGCTCTCGGGCTATTCCGGCGGCAACCAGGAGAAGGCCGGCGCCGGAGTCGGCCAGGGAAGCTCCAATGAGGGCACCCCTGCCGGATCCGTGGTGCTTGACCAGTTCGGTCGCAACCTCACCGCTGCCGCTCGCGAGGCGCAGCTGGACCCGGTGGTCGGCCGTGACTACGAGCGTGAGCGCGTGATGCAGGTGCTCTCCCGCCGTACCAAGAACAACCCGGTCCTGATCGGTGAGCCCGGCGTCGGCAAGACCGCCGTCGTGGAGGGCCTGGCTCAGGCCATCGTCAACGGCGATGTGCCGGAGCTGCTGAAGGACAAGCAGCTCTACACGCTGGACCTCGGGTCCCTCGTGGCCGGCTCCCGCTACCGCGGTGACTTCGAGGAGCGCCTGAAGAAGGTGCTCAAGGAGATCCGCACCCGTGGCGACATCATCCTGTTCATCGACGAGATCCACACCCTGGTCGGTGCAGGTGCCGCCGAGGGAGCGATCGACGCCGCGAACATCCTGAAGCCGCTGCTGGCCCGAGGTGAGCTGCAGACCATCGGCGCGACCACGCTCGATGAGTACCGCAAGCACATCGAGAAGGACGCCGCGCTGGAGCGCCGCTTCCAGCCGATCCAGGTCGAGGAGCCCTCCGTAGAGGTCACCGTGCAGATCCTGCGTGGACTGCGCGACCGCTACGAGGCCCACCACAAGGTCTCCATCACCGAGGAGGCCCTTGAAGCGGCCGCCTCGCTGGCGAACCGGTACATCAACGACCGCTTCCTCCCGGACAAGGCCATCGACCTGATCGATGAGGCCGGCGCCCGGCTGCGGATCCAGAAGATGACCGCGCCGCCGGAGCTCAAGGAGTTCGACGGCAAGATCGAGGACGTCCGGCGGGAGAAGGAATCCGCCATCGACGCCCAGGACTTCGAGGGTGCTGCCAGCCTGCGTGACAAGGAGCAGAAGCTTGTCGAAGAGCGCCAGGCCAAGGAAGACGCCTGGAAGTCCGGCCAGATCGATGAGATCGCCGAGGTCGACGCGGATCTGATCGCCGAGGTCCTCGCGTTCTCCACCGGCATCCCGGTCTTCAAGCTCACCGAGCAGGAGTCCGATCGCCTCCGCCGCATGGAGGAGGAGCTGCACAAGCGGGTCATCGGCCAGGACGAGGCGGTCAAGTCGCTCTCCCGGGCGATCCGCCGCACCCGCGCCGGGCTGAAGGACCCCAACCGTCCCTCGGGCTCGTTCATCTTCGCCGGGCCCACCGGCGTCGGCAAGACCGAGCTGGCCAAGTCCCTGGCCGAGTTCCTCTTCGGCGACGAAGAGGCGCTCATCACCTTGGACATGTCCGAGTTCTCCGAGAAGCACACCGTCTCCCGGCTCTTCGGCGCCCCTCCGGGCTACGTCGGCTACGAGGAGGGCGGTCAGCTCACCGAGAAGGTGCGCCGTCGTCCGTTCTCCGTGGTCCTCTTCGACGAGGTGGAGAAGGCCCACGCGGACCTGTTCAACTCGTTGCTGCAGATCCTGGAGGACGGTCGACTCACCGACTCCCAGGGTCGCGTCGTGGACTTCAAGAACACGGTGATCATCATGACCACCAACCTCGGCACCCGGGACATCTCCAAGGGCGTGATGACCGGCTTCACCTCCAGTGAGGACACCACGACCAACTACGAGCGGATGAAGGCCACGGTCAGCCAGGAGCTGCGTCAGCACTTCCGGCCCGAGTTCCTCAACCGCGTCGACGACACGATCGTCTTCCCGCAGCTCAAGCAGGAAGAGATCGTCCAGATCGTGGATCTCTTTGTGGACCGGCTGCGCAAGCGGCTCGCCGAGCAGGCGATGACCCTCGAGGTCACCCAGCCCGCTCGCGTGTTCCTCGCGGAGACCGGCTACGATCCGGCGATGGGTGCCCGGCCGCTGCGCCGCACCATCCAGACCCTGATCGAGGACGAGCTCTCCGAGCGGATCCTCTACGGCGAGATCCCCCACGGTGCCGGCATCGAGATCGGCGTCGAGGGCGAAGGCAAGCAGCGCAAGCTCACCTTCGAGTGGCACGACCCGCAGGACCAGATCGAGGCGGCGGAGGAACCCGCAGCCATCGAGAGCTGATCCATCGGGTCGGTGATCACCGGCCCAGATACGAGTGAAGCGCCGTCGGATTCCTCCGGCGGCGCTTCACTCATGTCTGCAGACTCTCAGCCTCCCGGCGGGCCGATGATCAGCAGCACCACAAACACCACGACGACGCCGGCCGCCAGCACTCCGCCGACCAGCGCGGGCCGGTTCAGCAGCACCCGCAGGGCGCGGTCGTGCCAGGTTCGGTCCCGTGGATCCTCGGTGACGTCCGTGCGCCAGGGCCCGTCGAGCCGGCCGCTGCGCTTGAGCCAGAGATCCACCGGGATGGTCGCATAGGGGATCACCGCGCTGATCACGGCGATCGAGGCGGGTCCTGCGCTCCAGCGCTGGTTCTTCGCCACGATCACCGCGGTGGCGGCATAGGCGAGGAAGACGAAGCCGTGGATGCCGCCGCCGATGCTCACCGCGATGTCCAGGTCGTTGGTCGCGCGCAGGATCATCCCGCCGATCAGCAGGGTCCAGGACACCGCCTCGGCGAAGGCCAGCACGCGGAAGAAGATCTTGGGGGAGCGGAACACGGAACTCCTGGGATTGAAGCGGGGGATGGTGGGCTTCGAGCATCGTACGGCTTCCGTCTGAGGTGCGCCGGAATATGTCAGTGCCCGGCGGTAACGTAGGGACCATGGCAACTCGCACCGCGTCCCGGAGCACCGGGAAGTCCCGCTCCAAGGGCTCGCCCTCCTTCGAATGCACCGAATGCGGCTGGCAGACCGTCAAGTGGGTCGGGCGCTGCCCGGAGTGCCAGGCCTGGGGCTCCGTGGAGGAGAAGGGCCAGGTCACAGCCAGGACGACGGCGGCCAGCCAGCTCGCCCAGCCGGCCCGGGTGATCCACGAGGTGGATGCCTCCGAGGCCGAGTTCCGCCCCACCTCCATCGGGGAGCTGGACCGGGTCCTCGGCGGAGGCCTCGTCCCGGGAGCGGTGATACTGATGGCCGGTGAGCCCGGCGTCGGCAAGTCCACGCTGCTGCTGCAGGTCGCCTCCGCAGTGGCCCGCGCCCACCCCGACTCCCCGGTGCTCTACCTGACCGGTGAGGAATCTGCCGCCCAGGTGAAGAAGCGCGCCGAACGTATCGACGCGATCTCCGACGGCCTCTATCTCGCCGCGGAATCGGATCTGGGCCAGGCTCTGGGCCAGGTGGAGAAGCTCTCCCCGCAGCTGACCATCATGGACTCGGTGCAGACCTTCTCCTCGGCCGAGGTCGACGGTGCCCCCGGCGGGGTCACCCAGATCCGTGAGGTCACCGCTTCGATGATCGAGTCGGCCAAGCGCAAGAACATGACCATGATCCTGGTCGGGCACGTGACCAAAGACGGCAGCATCGCCGGGCCGCGGATGCTCGAGCACCTGGTGGACGTGGTGTGCCAGTTCGAAGGAGATCGGCACTCCCGGCTGCGGCTGCTGCGCGCGGTCAAGAACCGATATGGCCCCACCGATGACGTCGGCTGCTTCGACCTCAACGAGGACGGCCTGACCTCGCTGGCGGATCCCAGCGGGCTCTTCGTCTCGGCGATGACCGAACGGGTCCCCGGCACCTGCATCACGATCACGCTGGAGGGGCGCCGGCCGCTCACCGCGGAAGTCCAGGCGCTGGTGGCGGAGTCCCAGGCGGCCCAGCCTCGGCGGGCCGTGTCCGGCCTTGATTCGCCGCGGGTCTCGATGCTGCTCGCGGTGCTGCAGCGCCGCGCCAAGCTCACCGCCCTGATGAAGTCCGAGGCGTACGTGGCGACGGTGGGCGGGGTCAAGATCACCGAACCCGCGGCTGATCTCTCCATCGCCCTGGCGGTGGCCTCCGCCGCGCTGGAGAAGCCGCTGCCGAACCGGTTCGTGGCCTTCGGCGAGGTCGGTCTGGCCGGGGAGGTCCGCCCGGTCCCAGGCCTGCGTCAGCGGCTGGAGGAGGCCCAGCGGCTGGGCTTCACCCACGCGATCGTGCCTCGGAAGTCCACCGGCACCGAGAAGGAGGCCACCCCGGAGGGGATGCGTGTCCGGGAGGTCGGATCGCTGGCCGAGGCGCTGAACCTGGTGCTCGACGGCGGCCAGTCAGGCTGAGCCCGCAGGCCCTCCGGAGGAAGACGCTGGGGCAGGGGTGCCTGCAGTCGGTGCCAGCACTCCGGGCAGGCTGATCTGCCCGCGGTCCTCCGCGGCCAGGCCGTCGCGCAGGAGCGAGTCCAGGCAGCGGCTCCGCTGCTCCTGTGAGGCCTCCGGAAGCGGCAGTCCCTGCAGAAGCTCCTGACGAGCCATGGTCGCTCCGGTGCGCAGCGCCGCCATGATCGCCCCGCGCACCTGACGATCGGTGCCCGCCCAGGGTTGTCCTCGGGTCTGCTGCTCCTCGGTGGGCGGCGGGTATCCTGCGGCGCGCCAGGCGCAGAGGTCCGCCACCGGGCATACCTGACACTGCGGAGAGCGGGCGGTACAGATCAGCGCGCCCAGCTCCATCGCCGAGGCGTTCCAGGCGCAGGCGGTGGCGCCGTCGTCGGCCTCAGTGGCGGGCATCAGCTCGTGGGCGAGACGACGCTGCGTGGAGGTGTAGGTCTTGCCCGGCAGCGCATCCCCGGTGAAGGCTCGCGCGTGGACCCGCCGGATATTGGTGTCCACCACCACCTCGGGCTTCTGGAACGCGAAGCAGGCCACGGCGGCCGCGGTGTACTCACCGACACCCGGCAGCGCGCGCAGCTCCGCCGCGGTGCTGGGCACCTCTCCGTGATGATGCTCCACCATGGCCTGGGCCGCGGCCTGCAGACGCAGCGCGCGGCGAGGATAGCCCAGTCGGTCCCAGGCGGTGAGGACCTCCGCAGTGGGCGCCTGCGCGAGGTCCACCGGCCGGGGCCAGCGTTGCATCCAGAGCTCCCAGCGGGGAAGCACCCGCCCCACAGGTGTCTGCTGCAGCATGATCTCGCTGACCATCACGCCCCAGGGCGTGCAGTCGGGATCGCGCCAGGGCAGCGGCCTCGCGCTGTCCTCGAACCACTCGATCACGCGGTCATGGACCAGCGTGGGCTCGGGTGTGAAACCGACGTCAAGGCGGACAGAAACCCCGGCGGCGACCGGGGTGCTGGCGGGAGTCGTGCTGGCGGGAGTCATCGCCACGAGTCTAGAGAATCCCGGCACCCGCCGTGTTCTGTCACCGCCGTGTTCCGTCGCTGCCGTGTCTTGCTGCTGCCGCGCTCTGTGGACCTGCCAGTGCCCCACCAGAGACCTGGGGGTGCCGTTCAGCTCAGACCTTCACGTTCAGGCTGCCGACCAGCTGGCGCACACGGGCGCGGATGTCATCACGGATCACGCGGACCGTCTCGATGCCCTGACCAGCCGGGTCATCGAGCTTCCAGTCCTCGTACCGCTTGCCCGGGTAGAACGGGCACTCATCGCCGCAGCCCATGGTGATGACCACGTCCGACTCCTTCACCGATTCATCGGTGAGCTTCTTCGGGATGTTCTCGGAGATGTCGATTCCGAGCTCCGCCATGGCGTCCACAGCGATCGGATTGACCGAGTTCTTCGGTGCCGTGCCGCCGGAGAACACCTGCACTGCGTCACCGGCGATCTCGCGCAGGAATCCGGCAGCCATCTGCGAGCGTCCAGCGTTGTGCACGCAGACGAAGAGGACGGTGGGCTTGGAGGTGCTCATGGTTTCCTTCCAACGATGTGCTGAACGATGATGTGCTGAACGACCGGGTCAGAGGCCGTGCGGGGCGGCTGCCGCGATCGGGCTCTCCTGCTTGGCCGGGATGTTCGACCCGGTGAAGAACCGTCGGGTCCACAGCGCCACGTAGACCAGCGCGACCAGCACCGGGACCTCGATCAGCGGACCGACCACTCCTGCCAGGGCCTGACCGCTGGTGGCGCCGAAGGTGGCGATCGACACGGCGATGGCTAGCTCGAAGTTGTTCCCGGCCGCGGTGAAGGACAGCGTGGTGGTGCGCTCGTAGCCCATCCGCAGCATCCAGCCGATCACCATGGAGGCCGCGAAGATGACCACGAAGTAGACCAGGAGCGGGACGGCGACCCTGACCACGTCCATCGGGCTGCTGAGCACCTGCTCACCCTGCAGCGCGAAGAGCACCACGATGGTGAAGAGCAGGCCGTAGAGTGCCCACGGGCCGATCTTCGGCAGGACCTTGGCCTCGTACCACTCCCGGCCGCGGGCCCGTTCGCCCAAGGTCCGGGTGAGGTAGCCCGCCAGGAGCGGGATGCCCAGGAAGACCAGCACCGAGACCGTGATCGCGACGATTGAGAACTCTGCGGAGGTGGTCTCGAGACCGAGCCAGCTCGGCAGCACCTGGAGGTAGAACCAGCCCAGCACGCCGAACATGAAGACCTGGAACACCGAGTTGATCGCCACGAGCACGGCGGCCGCCTCACGGTCGCCACAGGCCAGATCGTTCCAGATCAGCACCATGGCGATGCAGCGGGCCAGGCCCACGATGATCAGCCCGGTGCGGTATTCCGGAAGGTCGGCGAGGAAGACCCAGGCCAGGACGAACATGAAGGCCGGAGCCAGGATCCAGTTGATCAGCAACGAGGTGACGACCAGCTTCTTGTCTGAAAGCACCCGGCCGGTCTCGTTGTAGCGGACCTTCGCCAGCACCGGATACATCATGACCAGCAGCCCGATGGCGATGGGCAGCGAGACGCCTGCCACCTCCATGGATTCCATGGCCTGGCCCACCTGCGGGACGACGGCGCCGAGCGCCAGTCCCAGCCCCATGGCGGCGATGATCCAGACGGGAAGGAAGCGGTCGAGCACCGAGAGCTTGGCCACCACGGCCGAGGTGTCGGGGACGGGTGGGGCAGACTGGGTCACGGACACTCCTGGGAAGATCGACAAACTTCGATGCCCCGAGTATCGTCAGAAACATCGACGGATGTCAATCCATGGCGCGTGCGCAGGAAGCGGCCCGAGACTCGTGTCGGAGCCCGTGCCCGACGATGCTGAAAGACTTGAGGAGAAGCGATGACGACCCAGACCGACTGCAAGGTCCCGCCGGCCCCGCTGGCCCAGACCGTCACGCTGGATCCAGAGGGCGCCGCTGAGCTGGCCGTCGGGTTCAAGGCGCTCGCAGACCCCAATCGGATCACCTTGCTCACCCTGATTGCCGCGGAAGAGACCGGCGAGGCCTGCGTCTGTGACCTCACCGAGCCGCTCGGCCTCGGCCAGCCCACCGTGTCCCACCACCTCAAGGTGCTGGTCGATGCAGGTCTCCTCAACCGTGAGAAGCGCGGCACCTGGTCCTACTACTCAGTGGTGCCCGGGGCCCTGCAGGATCTGTTCACCACCATGACCGAAAGGACCGCACACTGATGCGCGAGACAGCCACGAACCCCGCTGCGACGGAACCCGCCCCGGGGACCGTCACCAGACCCTCGGATCAGCCGGTGCGCGGCGCGGAGGAAGAGATCGCCCCGGTGGCGGACTCCACCGAGCGCACCGAAGCCCCGTCGGTGCTCTTCGTCTGCGTGAAGAACGGCGGAAAGTCTCAGATGGCGGCCGGACTGATGCGCCAGGATCTGGCGGCGGCAGGGCTGGAGGGCGCCGTCGTCGTCTCCTCGGCGGGCACCCAGCCCGGTTCGAAGGTCAATGCGCTCTCGGCGGAGGTGCTCGCGGAGGTCGGCGCCGACATCGCCGGCGAGACTCCCACCCAGCTCACCCCTGAGGCGATGCGTGAGGCTGGGCACGTCGTGATCATCGGCGCAGAGGCCGAGGTCGAGCCGCTCGAGGGCGTCGAGATCGAACGCTGGGAGGTCGACGAGCCCAGTGAGCGCGGGATCCAAGGACGAGAGCGCATGGAGCTGGTCCGTGACGACATCCATCTGCGGGTGCGCGAGCTCAGGGAACGACTGCTCGGCTGAGAATCAGGGTCAGTCTCCTCCGCTAACCTGGGACAATGAGTTCCCAGCGAAGGCGGCAGTCTGCCGAGGTCTACAGGCGCCGACGCATCCTCGTCGGGGTGCTCGCCGTGCTGCTGCTGGCTCTTGCCGGATGGCTCACCAGCCTCGCCCTGGGCTGGGGCCAGGGCGCGGAGGAGTCCGACACGTCGGAGACCGCCGAGAGTGACGCCGGAGAAGCCGCCGGGGAGGATCCGGCGGGGTCAGATCCAGAGCCGAGCGATGAGCAGGGATCCGGCGCCGAGGACGCCGCCGACGGGCAGGACGCCCCGGCGGAGCAGCCCCCGGCTGAACCGGCCGAGGATGGCAGCTGCCGCACCGGGGACCTCGAGGTCCGCGCCTCCACCGGCTCAGAGTCGTATGGGCCCGGCTTCGCGCCCATGCTGGTGATGGAGGTCGAGAACACCGCCGACTACGCCTGCCAGGCTGACCTTGGCACGGCCGAGCAGGAGTTCCTGGTCGAGCGTGCCGGAGCCACCGTCTTCTCCACCGCCGAATGCTCCGTCTCCCGGGAATCGCTGCCGGTGCAGCTGGAGCCCGGACAGGTCGAGCAGGCGCACTTCACCTGGCCCCGCTCAGACTCTGCGCAAGACTGCGCAGAGCCCACATCGCTGGATCCCGGCAACTACGAGCTGACCGTGAGCCTCAGCGGCGTCCGCTCCGAGCCCCATGAGTTCAACATGTACGCAGGCTGATCCCACCAGGTCCAGTCGCTGCGTGATGCGGCCGCCCCGGAGCGGCCTCCGCGCATAGACTGTGCCGATGGGCTCCTTCATCATCAGGCCAGCGCGCACCGCCGATGTCGCCGCCATCATGGGCATGGCAGAACCTCTGGTGGATCAGCGGGTGCTGGTGCCCAAGGAGGCCGTCGCCTACTACGAGGCGATCCAGGAGTTCATGGTCGCTGAGACCGAGGACGGCACCCTGATCGGATTCGGCGCCCTGCATGTGATGTGGAAGGACCTCGCCGAGGTGCGCACCCTGGCCACAGATTCCCGCTGGCGCGGGCAGGGCGTCGGATCCGGGCTGCTCACCGAGCTCACCGCCCGGGCCCAGACCCTCGGCGTCAGCCGGGTCTTCTGCCTCACCTTCGAGGTGGACTTCTTCATCCGGCATGGCTTCGGGGTCATGGATGACCAGGCGGCAGTGGATCCCGAGGTCTACGCCGAGCTGCTGCGCTCACCCGATGAGGGCGTCGCGGAGTTCCTCGACCTCGCCAGGGTCAAGCCCAACACCTTGGGCAACACCAGAATGATCCTGCAGCTCTGAACGCGCGAGCCGGGCACCTCGGCTCGGCTCCTGCTGAGCGACCCGGTGAGCGCTCTGCCGCGCGCTCTGCTGGGTTGCTCG
Organism: Nesterenkonia maliinae; assembly: GCF_051262655.1. Classification (NCBI taxonomy): domain Bacteria; kingdom Bacillati; phylum Actinomycetota; class Actinomycetes; order Micrococcales; family Micrococcaceae; genus Nesterenkonia; species Nesterenkonia maliinae. The sequence continues at coordinate 194,409 of NZ_JBIMEY010000002.1, forward strand.
ATCGCTCACAGCTCGGGAAGCTGGTCCCGCGCATCCTCGTGGGTGGCCCCTGCCGCCTGGAGCAGGTCCACCACCAGCGTGCGCAGCAGCAGCACCACCGTCTCACCCTCCAGCGTCCCGATGCCGAGTGACTTGGGATGCAGCCGCTGCGCCAGCGCAGAGAGGGCATCCCGGGCGGTGTCCATCCGACGCGTATAGGCCGAACCTGGTTCGGCCACTGCCTGAGAGAGCAGCAACGAGCACTCGGCGAACTCATCCAGCACCGCGGCGAGGTTCTCCACCCCCTCGTCGCTGAGCGTGGCGTGGTCCACGGTGCTGATGATCCGGCGGGCCACCACGCGCATGCTGCGCACCGAGAGATCCACCTGGTCTGCGACCTCGGCCATATGCCTCACGTAGTGGCGGTGCTTGCGGTAGGCGGGGGAGAAGGCGGTGAGCTCCTTGGCGGAGCTCACCGCGCTGCGCAGCTCATCGATCTGCGGCTGCAGGCCGCGGCAGCGGATCAGCGAGTGCCAGGCCTGGCGGGAATCGGAGTTCCGAACCGCCTCGGCGACGTCGCGCAGCGAGGCGGTCATCGAGTCGACCACGCTTTTGAGCTCCGCGATCGGCTCGCGGCGTGGATCCTTCGGGGTCAGCAGGGTGATCACCATGGCCACCGCACCGCCGACGATCGCGTCGAGGCTGCGCGTGAACGGACCCAGTGCGGCCGCCTCCGGGGGCGGGATCAGGACCACCAGCAGCGCCTGCAGCCCCATCTGCATCGCGAGCACCGGACCAGAGTCCAGGAACCGAGCCAGCATGATGGAGAGGAAGAGCACCAGCGTGGCGGTGCCCAGGTTCGAGCCGAGCTGGTGCAGCAACAGATCACCGATCAGAATGCCGAGGGTGCAGCCCACGCTGACCTCGAGCACCTTGCGCATGCGCGGCTCTTTGGTGAACCCCAGCGCGATCAGTGCCGCGATGGCGGCGAAGAGCGGGTCGTCATGGCCCAGGACCCGCTCCGCGAAGGTATAGGCCCCGACGCCGGCCAGGGTCATCTGCAGCGCCGGGATCACCGAGCGCCGCATCCTGCGGACACCGACCCGGACCCGACGCTGGGTGAACCGGCTCGCACGGGTCAGCAGGCGGGGGGTTGAGCGCTCGGTCGTCACCCCATGAGTGTAGGCGGCGGCCAGTGATGGGGATACGAGGTGCCTCACACCAGCCCGACCAGAGAGGTGGCGCAGGACTCACCCAAGGGGCATTCCAGTTCACCAAGCGTTCATCTTAAGTGAGCGCCGTGGTCACCTGCAGAGCGGTCCAGGGTCACCTGTCCTCTCTACTGTGGATCGAGGTTCGCAGGACGCACCCCGGTGGACCGCACAGACTCCTTCAAATGGCGCACCTTGTCGCCTGATGAGACCTCAGAGAGGCACTAAATACCGTGAAGATGAAGAGCTTCGGTCGCGCAGCGGCCATCCTGTCCGTATCAACCCTGGCCCTGGTGGGCTGCGGCGAGTCCAACAACCCCGATGCCGGGGGCGACACAGACAGCGGCGAGAACGGAGCCAGCAGCGATGTCGCGGGCACCCTGGTGGGTGGTGGCGCATCTTCGCAGGAAGCAGCGATGACCGCATGGACCGACGGCTTCACCTCGGTGGCCCCTGAGGCTCAGGTCAACTACGCCTCCGTCGGCTCCGGCGGCGGACGCGACGGCTTCCTCGGCGGCGAGTACGACTTCGCCGGCTCTGACGCCGCGATGAGCGATGAGGAGTGGGAGTCCACCCAGGAGATCTGCGGCCCCGAAGGCGCCTTCCACATCCCCTCCTACATCTCTCCGGTGGCCGTGGCATTCAACGTCGAAGGCATCGACGAGACCCTGAACCTCGACGCGGACACGATCGCGTCGATCTTCGCCGGTGAGGTCTCCAGCTGGGACGACGAGGCCATCGCCGAGCACAACCCGGACATGGAGCTGCCGTCCACCCCGATCTCCGTGGTGCACCGCGCAGATGACTCGGGAACCACCGAGAACTTCGTGGACTACCTCGCGACCGCCTCAGACGTCTGGGACTACGAGGTCTCCGGTGAGTGGCCCGGCGAGATCGCGGCAGAGTCTGCCCAGCAGACCTCCGGCGTGGTCGGCCTGACCTCCGAGACCGACGGCGCCATCACCTACGCCGACGCCTCCCAGATCGGCGATCTGAACACCGTCGCCGTGCAGGTCGGCGAGGAGTACGTCGAGTACTCCCCAGAGGCCGCCTCCCAGGCAGTTGCCTCCTCGAGCCCGATCGAGGGCCAGGCGTCGAACAACATGGCCTACGAGCTTGACCGCCGCACCGAAGAGTCAGGCGCCTACCCGGTCGTCCTGGTGAGCTACCACATCTTCTGCAACGAGTACCCCGACCAGGAGACCGCTGACCTTGCGCTCGCCTTCGGCGAGTACGTCATCTCCGAAGACGGCCAGGCCACCGCCGAAGCTGCAGCCGGCAATGCTCCGATCTCGGATGATCTGCGTGACGGGGCCATGGAGTCCCTATCGGCGATCACCGTCTCCGAGTGAGCTTGATCAGTCACTTCAACGCATGAAGCACACGGACGTCGGGTGGTCGGGTCGCAGCTGCGACCCTGGCCGCCCGGCGTCCGTACCTGCTGCATCACGCTTCAATCACACAGATCTGAGAGGCAGACCAGGTGACCAGCTCACTGACTCAGTCCGATAAAAGGGGAGTCGCAGGAGACCGTGTCTTCTCGGCGCTGACGGTCTCCGCCGGCGTCCTCATCCTGCTCACCCTGGCCTTCGTGGCACTGTTCCTGACAGTGAACTCCAGGGACGCGGTCTACCAGGAGGACCAGGGAGGCTGGATCCTCACTGCCTTCCTCGACTACGCATACCCGCTGGTCATCGGCACACTCATCGCCTCCTTCATCGCGCTGATCCTGGCGGCGCCGGTGGCGGTGGGCGTCGCGCTCTACATCTCGCACTACGCTCCGCCGAAGTTCTCCAAAGGCATCGGATATGTGATCGACCTCCTGGCCGCGATCCCCTCGGTGGTCTATGGCGCCTGGGGCATGAGCTTTCTCGGCCCCGCGCTGATCCCGGTATACGGCTGGCTGCACGAGAACCTCGGATTCATCCCGCTCTTCGCCGGGGACCCCTCGCAGACCGGGCGCACCATCTTCACCGCCGGGGTCGTGCTGGGCGTGATGATCCTGCCGATCATCACCTCCGTCTGCCGGGAGATCTTCATCCAGACTCCCAAGCTGCACGAAGAGGCGGCGCTGGCGCTGGGCGCGACCCGCTGGGAGATGATCAAGATGTCGGTCTTCCCGTTCGCTCGCGCCGGCATCATCTCCGGCATCATGCTCGGCCTCGGCCGGGCGCTGGGTGAGACCATGGCCGTGGCCCTGGTCCTGTCTCCTGGAATGCTCACCGCCTCGCTGATCTCCAACGGCAACAGCACCATCCCTGCCGAGATCGCCCTCGGCTTCCCCGAGGCGCCGCCCGGGTCTGAACGTCAGGCCCAGCTCATCGCCATCGGCCTGGTGCTCTTCCTGATCACCCTGCTGGTGAACATGACAGCGCGCTGGATCGTCAGCCGCCACAAGGAATTCTCGGGAGCCAACTGATGACACAGACACCTACTCCGACGCCGACGCCCACCTCGGCCCAGGGCGGCCCGCCCAGCCTCGGTGACGGCAGCAGCAACGGCGTGCTGCGGCGCAATTCGTTGACGCAGAACACGCTGCCGTCCTGGCTCTGGATCGCGCTCCTCGGCGGCTCCATCGTCCTGGGAGCTGCGCTCTCGGCGCTGATCGGGTTCAACCTGGCCAGCTGGTTCATCTTCGCCGCAGTGATCTACATCCTCAGCAGCTACCTGGTCACCCGGACCAGGGTGAACCGCAGGCGCGCCACTGACGGGCTCTGGACCAACCTGGTCTACCTCGCCTTCCTCATTGCGCTCATGCCGCTGGTCTCGGTGATCTGGTCGGTGGCCTCGGTCGGGATCCCGGGCCTGCTGGCGCCGGGCTTCATGAGCTCCGACATGCAGGGGATCACCGGACTGGTCGATGAGGCGTCACAGACCGAAGGCGCGCCCGTCCTGGGTGGAATCGCGCACGCGCTCATCGGCTCGCTGCTGATCACTCTGGCCGCCACCGTCATCTCGGTGCCGATCGGGCTGCTGACTTCCATCTACCTCGTCGAGTACGCCAAAGGCGGGCCGCTGTCGCGGGCCATCACCTTCTTCGTCGATGTGATGACCGGCATCCCGTCCATCGTGGCCGGGCTCTTCGCCGGCGCCGCGATGGCCTGGTTCCTCTCGGTCTTCAGCGGCGTGACCGGACTTCTCACCACCCAGCGCTCCACCCTGGGCATCACCGCGGCCATCGCGCTCTCGGTGCTGATGGTCCCGGTCGTGGTCAGGACCACCGAGGAGATGCTTAGGGTGGTCCCCAACGAGCTGCGCGAGGCCTCCTACGCCCTGGGTGTCCGCAAATGGCGGACCATCCTGAAGGTGGTCATCCCGACGGCCATCTCCGGCATCGCCTCGGGTGTCACGCTGGCTATCGCCCGGGTCATCGGTGAGACCGCTCCGATCCTGGTCACCGCGGGCTTCGTGGTCAACACCAACTGGAACCTGTTCCAGGGCTGGATGACCGCGCTGCCGGTGTACATCTTCCGACAGTTCCAGAACCCGACCTCGCCGAACTTCTCGGACCCCTCCGAGCAGCGGGCGTGGGCGGCGGCACTGGTGCTGATCCTGATCGTGATGGGATTGAACCTCTTCGCCCGTCTCATCGCTACGCTCTTCGCGCCCAAGCAGACCGGACGCTGACCGCGGCCTCCGCGGTCCCCATCGTTCTTCCCAGAGAAAGTGTGAATATCAGATATGTCTAAGCGAGTAGATGTCGTTGACCTCAACGTCTATTACGGCGATTTCCTCGCGGTCGAGGGTGTCAACATGAACATCGACGCCCAAGCGGTGACGGCGTTCATCGGTCCCTCCGGCTGCGGCAAGACCACCTTGTTGCGTTCGCTGAACCGCATGCATGAGGTCCTGCCGGGTGCTCGGGTGAAGGGTCAGCTGCTCCTGGACGGTGAGGACATCTACGAATCCGGCGTGGACCCCGTGACCGTGCGCACTCAGGTCGGCATGGTGTTCCAGCGCCCGAACCCGTTCCCCACCATGACCATCCGAGAGAACGTGCTGGCCGGGTACAAGCTCAACGGGGCTCGACTCTCGAAGTCGCAGTCCGAGGAGATCGTGGAGACCTCGCTGCGCAGCGCGAACCTCTGGAACGAGGTCAAGGAGCGTCTGGATCGTCCGGGCTCAGGTCTCTCGGGCGGCCAGCAGCAGCGACTGTGCATCGCGCGGACCATCGCGGTGAAGCCCGACGTCATCCTGATGGACGAGCCGTGCTCGGCGCTGGATCCGATCTCCACCCTCGCCATCGAGGACCTGATCGGTGAGCTGCAGCAGGACTACACGGTGATCATCGTGACCCACAACATGCAGCAGGCTGCCCGCGTCTCACAGAAGACCGCGTTCTTCAACATCGCGGGCACGGGCAAGCCGGGCAAGCTCATCGAGTACGACGACACCACTGCGATCTTCAACACTCCGCAGGAGAAGTCCACCGAGGACTACGTCTCCGGCCGCTTCGGCTGAGCTCGGGCGGTCCGGCCCCGAAAGCCTGCGTTCGGGCAGCTGGTGCTCGCACGGTCACTCCCGGTCGACGGTTCGCCGTCGGCCGGGATCTGTGTCTTCGCGGTGGCTCCGCTCAGCCCAGCAGCGGGCTCAGTGCCAGTGTGAAGACCGCCGTGACGGCGCCTGCGGCCAGCGGGGTCAGCACCCAGTAGCCGCAGATGCGACGGAACTGCCGCCAGTGCACGGTGGCGAAACGCTGGTTCGACCCGGCTCCGATCACGCTGGAGGCCGCCGTCAAAGAGGTCGAGAGTGGAAGCGCAAACGCCAGTGAACCGATGAACAGCAGCGCCGAGGTGGTGGTGGTCGCGACCATTCCGCGCAGCGGATCGATCTCGACGAGCCGGTGACCCAGCGTGTGTCCGATCCGCCAGCCACCGGTGAGGCATCCCGCCCCGATCAGCACGGCGAAGCCGATATAGGCGTAGGGAAGCCACGCCTGAGCGTCCTGAACCTCGGCCGCGACGAGCGCGGTGAGCAGCACGAAGGAGAAGCGTTGCCCCTGCTGCAGCCCGGTCCCCAGTGAGGTGACGCCGACGCTGACCGACTGCGCCATCCGGGAGGTCGCGTTGACTGCGTCGGGGTCCTCGCCGCGGGCCAGACGCGCCGCGAGGAAGACCAGCAGGTAGGCCAGACCGAACGCGACCAACGGAGAGAGCAGCAGCGTCAGCGCGGCACCAGCCCACGGCATGGCTAGGACCTCGACGAAGGCGATATCGGCGACGACGGCGGCGGCCAGCGTGCCGCCGAGAAACCCGGCCAGCAGGGCGTGAGTCGTCGACGTCGGCATCCCGCGCAGGTAGGTGAAGAGATTCCAGCCCAGCAGCGTCAGCGCGGCCGATAGGACGACGGCGAGCAGAAGACGCGGCTCCATCTGTGGAAAATCGAACCACATGTAGAGGTAGATCCCCAGCGGCAGGGCCAGCAGGACACCCAGTGTGTTGAAGCCCGCCGCGAGGCGGGTGGCGGCTCGTGGGGTCAGCGCGCGCGTGCGCACCGGTATGGCGATGGCGTTGGGGACGTCGTGGAGCCCGGCCACGAAGGCATTGGGCACCAGCGTGAGGCAGATCAGGGCCAGCAGGATGGCTTCCACGAGGGCGCCTCAGGACTCGCGCACGATGATCGAACCTGCGGTGACCGCCACGGCCCGCTGGTCCTGCACCGCGGCGAGCAGCGCATCGGCGATCTGCGCCTGCTGCAGCGCGATGTTCGGTTGGAAGGCGTTGTCAGATGAGGTGAGCCATGCCCGGTGCGTGCGATTGGCCTGCTTGGTGAGGCGCTGCATCTGGATCCAGTAGTCCTCGAGCAGGTCGAAATCCTCCAGCCGTGACATCGCAGCCACGGTGAGATCCAGCTGGCGGCTCAGCGTCTCCAACTGGTCGGCGCTCTGGGTGGGAAGCACCAGGTGCGGACGAGCAAGGATCAGATCACCGGCTGCGACGACATGTTCCATAGTGCGGTTGAGCTGCTGAGAGAGCGCGTAGATGTCCTGACGGGGGAGGGGAGTCACGAAGACGCTGCGGATATGCGTCATCAGGTTGAAGTGCAGGTCGACTGCTCGGCCCTCGAAACCGAGCAGCTGCTCGCGCAGTGCAGTTCGGTCTTCCGCGGTGCTGCCCAGCAGCTGCGAGATCAGCTGGACCCCGGCGCGCACTTCCCGGGCGATGCTGGCCAACAGGTCCGTTGCCTCAGGCTTGCGCTGGCCTCTGCGTACGATCATTCGGTGCGTTTCCCCAGGTGAACGAGTGTCGACGTGTCGGCCACGAGTGTATAGCGCAAACATGAACATCTCGGACGGCCGAGGACGGGGTGGCGCACAAAGGCGTGCAGTGATGCGCTGGCCGAATCGGTCTGCGCAGACGCCATGGGGGATGAGGTGTGCCGGGCTGGGAACGCCTCACGGCGCGGGGCCGCTCGAAGCGGCTCAATAATGGAGCCCGGGGGTTACCGCAGCCCGGCACACCTCCAGTGTGCTCCCTGTCGAGGCGTGCGGTCAACTGGGCGGCAGACCTGGCCCTCACGAGGCTCTGCATGAGATATGCCCAGGTCTACGCTGAGCGCTGACCTGGGCATATAAGTCTCCAGGGGAGGACTATGGTGGGCCCTGCGGGACTCGAACCCGCGACCAGCGGATTAAAAGTCCGATGCTCTACCAACTGAGCTAAAGGCCCCTGTGAAGCCTCTGAAGACGTCCCCTATGGTATCGCCGCCGGGGCCTGCGGCATAATGACGGACACTATGTGGGCCGGCAGCTGAGCGGACCGCAGACCGAAGCGAATCCCTTCAAGGAGGACGCGATGACCAGCCAGCCCCGCCACCGTCGGCCGCGCTACACCGAGCCGGCAGCCTTCGATCAGCGAGAGGGCGGCGCGGACCCGGCCATCATCTCCCAGGCCGCCCACGACACCGCGCATGCGCTGGTCTTCCACGGCCGTGATTCAGAAGACCCCGAGGTGACGGAGCGGTTCATCCGACTGGCGGAGACCGAAGGCATCGAGGCCATCGCCGAGCTCTGGTCCGATTCCCCGGCGCACTCGCTCGCAGGCGGACTCTGGCGGATCTACGCGATACGCGCCGCGGTGAACAAGGACCCGCAGCGGATGAGCGAGTACTACCAGCTGGGCAAGACCGATTCAGCCCCGCATGCGATCGCTGGTGTGGCGGAGCCTCCCACCGCACAGGAGATGGACCGCCTCGCGGATCTGGTGCTCGCAGGAATGTACCGCGGCGACATCGATTCGGCCTTCGATCGGGCGGGCGCCTTCTGTCGCGTCATCGCCCGAGGACAGGCGCTCTGGGCCGGCGGCTCGGAGCGACACAGCCCCGAATCTGCCAGACGGCTCACCGAGCGGGCAGATCAGCTGCTGCGCACCGCAGAGGAGCTTGAGAGTGCCGCCCGCGGGTGCCGCGCCGGCACACTCGACTGATCAGGGCGGCTTCATGTAGTTGGGGTTCTGACCGTCAGAGAAGGTCATGTGGGGGCTGCGCCCCTTCCGCGGGCTTACACTCGCTTCGTGCATCAGAACACAGCGAATCCCTCCACAGCGCTGCCCACCGGTGAATCGGTCCTGCAGGGCCTGCCCTGGCGATGGAACACCCAGGGCAGGATCTTCCTCATCGGTGGACTGGGATTCATGTTCGACGCATGGGACGTCTCGCTCAACGGCATCCTGATCCCGCTGCTCTCCGAGGAGTGGGACCTCACGCCCTCGGATGCGGCCTGGATCGGCACCGCGAACCTGATCGGCATGGCGGTCGGTGCCGTCATGTGGGGCACCATCGCCGACCGGATCGGGCGCAAGAAGGCCTTTGCCTGGACGCTGCTGATCTTCTCGCTGTTCACCGTGGCCGGCGCCATGACCGGAAGCCTCGAGTGGTTCGTGCTCTTCCGCTTCCTCGCCGGCGTCGGGCTCGGCGGCTGTATTCCTGTGGACTACGCCCTGGTCGGTGAGTTCACCCCGGCGAAGCAGCGCGGCCGGGTGCTGACCGCCATGGACGGCTGGTGGCCCATCGGCGCGGCGCTCGCCGGCTTCGTCTCGGCGTGGCTGGTCGGGACCTGGGGTGACTGGCGACTGCCGCTGCTGGCCATGATCCTGCCCGCGCTGCTGGTCTTCGCGGTGCGGCTCTTCGTCCCGGAGTCTCCGATGTATCTCATGCGCCAGGGGCAGATGGAGGAGGCGCGCAAGGTCATCGACTCCATGGTGACCCGCACCGGAGCCCCGGTCCGTGCCTACACGCTGGAGACCACCCAGGCGCCGGCGAAGCTGAGCTTCCGCGCCGTGGGGGAGCAGCTGAGGCTGGTCTGGGCACACGGCTGGCGGGTCACCACCGTCTCCTGGGTGCTCTTCCTGGCGATCATGACGGTCTACTACATCGCAATTCAATGGATGCCCACACTGCTGATCGAGGCCGGATACGAACAAGATCAAGCGTTCATCCGCACCGCAGGAATGGCCGCCGTCGGACTCATCGGCGTGGTGATCTCCACGGTGCTCGTGGAGATCACCGGACGCCGGGTGCTGCTGGCCATCTCGGCCCCCGTGGCCACCGCGATGCTGGTGGTGCTCGGGTTCACCATGCACCTGCCCACCGCGGTGCTGATCCTGCTGCTGGGCTTCGGCATGGTGATCCAGATCGCGATCCCGGTTCTCTACACCTACGTGTCCGAGCTCTACCCCACTGAACTGCGCGGATCTGGATTCGGCTGGGCCTCGACGATCTCGCGCATCGGGGCCGGGCTGGGCCCGCTGCTCTTCATCGCCTGGATGGAGCCGACCTTCGGCCTCGCGGGAGCCTTCGGGATCTGCCTGGTCGGTGTGGTGTTCGCGGTGCTGCTGATGCTCAAGCTGGCTCCGGACACCACCGCCAAACAGCTTGACTGAACCGAGTCTCGGTTCATCCCGTTGGTGAACATCCCTGAAACTTCCGGGCAATGTTTGAGGTTGAAATGTGTCGTACTATTGCCTGCATCACTCGTTTCTCGGCACCCGCATGGGTGCCGTTCTTGCACCATGAGGAGAACCCCACATGAAGAGGTCCTTCAAGACCAGCGGCACCCTTGCCGCGACCGCCGCCGCGGCACTGCTCCTGTCCTCCTGCGGAGAGGCTCCGGAGGAGGAGGCCGAGGGTGAGGGCACCGCCTCCGAAGAGGTCGATTACAAGTCCTGCCTGGTCTCCGATGAGGGGGGCTGGGACGACCGTTCCTTCAACCAGTCCGCCTACGAGGGCCTGGAGATGGCCATCGAGGAGCTCGGCGTCGATTCTGCCGACGCGCAGTCCACCGCCGAGTCCGAATACGGCCCCAACGTGGACACCATGGTCCAGCAGAACTGCGACGTCGTCTTCGGCGTCGGCTTCCTGCTGGAAGAGGGCCTGCGTGAAGCTGCCGAGGCCAACCCAGAGACCAACTTCGCGCTGATCGACTCCTACTTCGAGTTCGAAGAGGGCGAGGAGCTGGACAACGCCAAGCCACTGGTGTTCAACACTGGTGAAGCCGCCTACCTGGCAGGCTATGTCGCCGCCGCGATGAGCGAGACCGGCGTGGTCGGCACCTGGGGCGGCATCCAGATTCCTTCGGTGACCGTGTTCATGGATGGCTATGCCGACGGTGTGGAGAAGTACAACGAGGACAACGACGGCGACGTCGAGCTGGTCGGCTGGGACAAGGAAGAGCAGAACGGCAGCTTCTCCGGAGACTTCAGCGACCAGACCAGCGGTGGCGAGGTCACCGAGCAGCTGCTGAGCCAGGGCGCCGACATCGTCATGCCCGTGGCCGGCAACGCAGGGGTCGGCGCAGGTCCCGTGCTGGAAGATGCCGATGCCAAGATGATCTGGGTCGACTCCGACGGCTACGAGTCCACGGACTTCGGCAACATCGTGCTGACCTCGGTGATGAAGGAGATCGGCCAGTCGGTGTACGCCACCATCGAAGAGGGCGTCGACGGTGGATTCACCAGCGAGCCCTACGTGGGCAACCTGGAGAACGAGGGCGTCGGCCTGGCTCCCTTCCACGACTTCGAGGACGAGGTGCCCTCCGAGGTCGCAGACGCCGTGGAGCAGCTGCGCCAGGACATCATCGATGGCGAGATCGTCATCGAGTCCGAGAACGCCCCGTCCTGACCCATCGATTGACTGATTGGCGACACCGCAGCGATGAAGCTTGAGCTCAGAGGGGTCACGAAGCGGTTCGGCTCCTTCACCGCCAATGACCGGATCTCCCTCACCGTCGCGCCGGGCGAGATCCATGCCCTGCTCGGCGAGAACGGAGCCGGCAAGTCCACCCTGATGAACACCATCTACGGGCTGCACCAGCCCGAAGAGGGTGAGATCCTGCTGGACGATCAGAGGGTCAGCTTCAACGGGCCCGGTGACGCAGTGGACGCCGGGATCGGCATGGTGCACCAGCACTTCATGCTGATCCCGGTGTTCACGGTCACCGAGTCGGTCGCGCTGGGCTACGAGCCCACGCGCGCTGCAGGGATCATGGACATGAAGCAGGCGCGGGAGAAGGTGCTGGAGATCTCCGCCCGCTTCGGCTTCGACGTGGACCCCGATGCCCGCATCGAGGAGCTGCCGGTCGGAGCCCAGCAGCGCGTGGAGATCATCAAGGCGCTCTCGCGCGACGCCAAGGTGCTCATCCTCGATGAGCCCACCGCCGTGCTGACTCCGCAGGAGACCGACGAGCTGATCACCATCATGGGTCAGCTGCGCGACTCCGGGACCTCCATCGTCTTCATCACCCACAAGCTGCGCGAGGTCCGCGCCGTCGCCGACCGCATCACCGTGATCCGACGCGGTGCGGTGGTGGGGGAGGCCTCTCCGCAGTCCACGGAGACCGAGCTCGCCGGGCTGATGGTCGGCCGAGAGGTCAACCTCACCACGGCCAAGGAGCCCGCCGCCCCTGGAGAGGTCAGCTTCTCCGTCCAGGACCTGACCGTGCTCAGCCCCACGGACAAGGTCGTGGTCGACCATGTCGACTTCGAGGTGCGGCGCGGAGAGATCCTGGTCATCGCCGGAGTGGACGGCAACGGACAGACCGAGCTCGCTCAGACCATTCTCGGGATCCGAGAGCCGGTGTCTGGCCGTATCCTGCTCGACGACAAGGACCTCGCCCCGCTCAGCGTCAAGCAGCGCCTGGCCGCTGGACTGGGCTTCGTGCCCGAAGACCGCAGCACCGACGGGGTCATCGGTGCGTTCACCATCACCGAGAACTACGTGCTGGACACCTATGACCGACCCCCCTACGCCGGAGGCCCGGGCAACGTGGCGCTGCGCATCCCGGTGATGCGGGAGGCCGCGCAGACCCAGGCCGAACGCTTCGACGTGCGCATGGGCGGCGTGGACGACCCGATCTCCACGCTCTCCGGCGGCAACCAGCAGAAGGTCGTGCTGGCTCGTGAGATGAGCCGTGACCTGCGGCTCTTCGTCGCCAGCCAGCCCACCCGCGGGCTCGACGTCGGTTCCATCGAGTTTGTGCACCGCACCATCATCGAGGAGCGCGACAAGGGGACCCCGTGTCTGATCGTGTCCACCGAGCTCGACGAGGCGCTGAACCTGGCCGACCGGATCGCGGTGATGTACCGCGGCCGGATCGTGGGCATCGTCTCCGCCGGAACCAGCCGTGATGTGTTGGGACTGATGATGGCGGGGGTCCCTCTCGAAGAAGCTCAGCAGCAGGCCGCCGCCCATCACACCGTGCTGGGAGAGGCCGATGAGTCGGCCGAAGCAGAGGAGAGCAAGTGACCGATTCAGCGCCCCAGCCGGGGACGTCTCCCGCCCAGGGGACGAAGCAGCAGGGCCCGTGGGAAGAGGCAGAAGGCCGTCTCTCCCGCGCGCTCCGGGAGCTGGGCCAGACCTCCTGGCTGGTGACCGTGCTCGCCGTCGTCGTCGCACTGGTGGTCGGGGCGGTGCTGATCCTCGCCGCACACCCGGACGTGCAGGCCAGCCTGAGCTACTTCTTCGCCCAGCCCACCGCATTCCTGGAGACCTCCTTCCAAGTGCTGCGCGAGGCCTACTCCTCGCTCTTCCGCGGGGCGGTCTTCGACTGGCAGGCACCCTCCATCGAGCGTGCCGTCCGGCCGTTGACCGAGACCATGGTCTACTCGGTGCCGCTGATCCTGGCCGGCCTGGGCATCGCCATCGGCTTCCGCTCCGGCATGCTGAACATCGGCGGACAGGGTCAGATCATCCTCGGGGCGACCTCTGCCGGGTTCCTCGGCTATGCGCTCGCGCTGCCGGCTGGGCTGCACGTGCTGCTGGCGATCGCCGGAGGCACCATCGGCGGCGCCATCTGGGGTGGGATCGCCGGTGTGCTCAAGGCACGCACCGGAGCCAATGAGGTGATCGTGACGATCATGCTCAACAACATCGCCATCTACCTTCTGGCCTGGCTGCTGCAGCAGCAGTGGTTCAAGCAGACCGGCTCCAACCAGCCGCTCTCGAGCTCGGTCGATGAGTCTGCGCAGCTCTTCTCCCTGCTCGGCCCAGGCTTCCGGATCCACGCCGGATTCCTCCTCGCGATCCTGGCCACGATCTTCGTCTGGTGGCTGCTCGAGCGGTCCACCCTCGGATTCGAGTTCCGCGCCATCGGAGAGAACCCCGAGGCCGCACGGACCGCGGGCATCAACGTCACCAAGGCCACCGCGCTGGTGCTCGTGATCGCCGGCGGCCTCGCCGGCCTCGGCGGGGCTGCGCATGTGCTGGGCACGGAGTACCGGCTGGCCGGCGGCATCGCGGGCACGCTGGGCTTCGACGCGATCACCGTGGCGCTGCTCGGACGCTCGAAGCCGCTGGGCACCTTCCTGGCCGGCCTGCTGCTGGGCGGACTGCGCGCCGGTGGCGTCCTGATGCAGGCACAGACCGGCACGCCGATCGACATCGTGCTGGTGCTCCAGGCCGTGATCGTGCTGATGATCGCCGCACCGCCGCTGGTGCGCTCGATCTTCTTCCTGCCCCGCGCCGACGGACGCCCGCGCACCGGCGGGCGGCGCCGTCGTGGCACTGACGCAGCTTCCGACGACGGGGCGGCTGGGCCGCCGGAGAAGCAGACGGCAGGCGGCGCCGAACGGCCCAGGACCACGACCCAGGAGGTGGACAGATGAGTGAGCAGACTGTGACGACTCCTGAGGTCCAGACGGAACCGACCGAGCGGGCCTCCACCGGAGTCCGGCCGATCTCCTGGAAGTACCCCATCACTTACGCGGTCCTGACCGTGCTGGGGCTGATCTTCGCGCTGACCAATCCCGCAGGGGGCCGCACCCACTTCCGGCTCGCCTCCGCCGGGGACTTCTTCCAGATCCCGGTGATCGAGCTGCCCTCGAGGCCAGCCGGGTGGGTGCTCGCGATCGTGCTCGTCGCGCTGACGGGACTGGCCTTCTTCCAGGCCGCCCGGCGCCGGCGCACCGGACTCTGGCTGCCGCTGACCTTCGGCGTGCTGTTCGTGCTGGCCTTCCTGGTCTGGGCCGGAGCGGACCGCGGCGCGGTCATCCCGCTGGTCACCATGCTCACCGGGGCGCTCGCGCTCTCCGTGCCGCTGATCTTCGGTGCCATGTGCGGCCTCGTGGGGGAACGCTCCGGCGTCATCAACATCGCCATCGAGGCTCAGCTCCTGGCCGGAGCGTTCCTCGCCGCCGTCGCCGCCTCCTTCTTCACCAGCGCCTATCTGGGCCTGCTCTTCTCGCCCATCGCCGGTGCGCTGGTGGGTGCAGTGCTGGTGTTCTTCTCGGTGAAGTACCAGGTCAATCAGATCATCGTCGGCGTGGTGCTCAACGTGCTGGTCATCGGGCTGACCGGATTCCTCTTCTCCACGTTCCTGACCCAGAACGCCGAGGTCTGGAACGCGCGTCAGCGGCTGCCCGACCTGCCGATCCCGGGGCTCTCCCAGATCCCGGTCATCGGCCCGGTGCTCTTCGACCAGACCATCCTGGTCTATCTGATGTATGTCCTGGTCGCGGTGCTCAACGTCTTCCTGTTCCGCTCCCGCTGGGGACTGCGCACCCGTGCAGTCGGTGAACACCCCAAGGCGGCCGACACAGTGGGCATCAAGGTCAACCGGACGCGCGTGTACAACGTGATCCTCGCCGGAGCCATCGCCGGACTCGGCGGGTCCTTCTTCACCATCGGGCAGGGGCTCGCCTTCGGCAAGGAGATGTCCGCCGGAGCAGGCTTCATCGCACTCGCCGCCATGATCCTGGGCCGCTGGCATCCCATCGGCGCCGTGCTCGCGGCGCTGCTCTTCGGCTTCTCCACCTCGCTGGGCAACGTGCTCTCCGCCATCGGCACTCCGGTTCCCTCCGAGGCGCTGCTGATGCTGCCCTATGTGGTCACCATCTTCGCGGTGGCCGGATTCGTCGGGCGGGTCAGGCCTCCGGCGGCGAACGGCACTCCCTACGTGAAATAGATCCGATCCGGGAGGGCGTCTTTACCCCGGGCGTCCTTCCGGATAGGCTTTCACCGGCTCAAGCAGCGGGCTCTTGGTTCACTATTCAAGGGTTGCTGATGGAGCATTTCTCACACTCGACCGCCCGGCCCTCCGGCGGTCACACGACTCTGACCGCACGGGGTCTCAGCACCACCCGCGTCGGGGATCTCATGTCGGCGATCGAGTCGGTCGTCTCGGTCACGGCGCCGCTGCGCGACGCCGCCGAACTGGTGCACCGCCTCGACGCTGCCGCCCTGGTCATCGGACTCTCCCACCAGCCGCTGGGACTGATCACCGAGGCCGCGCTCACCGACGTGGCCAGAAGCCATCCAGGGCAGTGGGAGAAGAAGCGCTGCGCAGCGCTGATCGGCGCCGCGCCTGGCCCGCTGAGCCCGTCGGATCCGATCCAGGACGTGCTGGCCTGCTACCGACGATCCGGAGCCCAGCCGCTGCTGGTGCTCGACGAGGATGAGGCTGTGGGCATCATCTACCCAGATCCGGTCTTCGATGCGCTGGGCCTGGGGTGCGATCCACGCTGATCGTTCCAGCCGAGTCCCGCGGTGCGCCCGCCGGGTCCTCGCAGGACCATGGCCGTGGATTAGTCTGGGCAGGGGTTCGTCTGAGACCCAGCACACACCTTTGACGGACAGCCCCACACACAGCCCGAACACACGAAGAAGAGGCGCCATGAGAATCGCAGTCACCGGATCCACCGGAAAGCTCGGCACGGTCGTAGCGCGGGAGCTGCGCGCCGCAGGTCATGAGGTCATCGGCCTCGACGTCGAGGGCGCCCGCGGCCCCGGCTTCGTGAAGCTGGACCTCACCGACTACGGCCAGGTCATCGACGCGTTCGGCGGAGTCGGGGACCAGCACGACGGCGTGGACGCGGTCGTCCACCTGGCAGCCGTCCCGGCGCCCGGAATCCGGACCGACGCGGCCACCTTCCACAACAACATCAACGCCACCTTCAACGTCTTCTGGGCCGCTGCCCGGCTCGGCATCGACCGGATCGTCTATGCCTCCTCCGAAACCGTGTTGGGGCTGCCCTTCGACACCCCGCCGCCCTACATCCCGGTGGATGAGCAGTACCCGGCCAGGCCTGAATCCACCTACTCGCTGGTCAAGCACCTCGAGGAGCAGATGGCCATCGAACTGGTCCGTTGGAACCCGGGGCTCGCCATCACAGCGCTGCGCTTCTCCAACGTGATGAATCCCGAAGACTACGCCGCGTTCCCCGACTTCGACTCCGACGCGTCACTGCGCAGGTGGAACCTCTGGGGCTACATCGACGCCCGCGACGGCGCCCAGGCCATCCAGCGTGCTCTCGAGGTCGCCGGCCCAGGATTCGAGCGCTACATCATCGCCGCGGCAGACACGGTGATGTCCCGTCCGAACGCCGAGCTCGTCGCGGAGATCTTCCCAGAGGTCGAGCTGCGTGGGGATCTCGGCGTCAACGACACCCTGCTCTCCATCGAGAAGGCCCGTCGCGAGCTCGGCTACGAGCCCAAGCACTCCTGGCGTGATTCCTGAGCAGGGTCAGACGCTGAGCGCACAGACAGGCGGCCCCCGCTCCATCATCGGAGCGGGGGCCGCCTGTCTGTGTCGGGTCTGCCGAGACGGCGCCCGGATCAGGAACGCACAGCCGCCTTTCTGGTCTGCGGATAGCGGATCTCTTCGACCATCTCCTGGACGTGTTCGCTCGGTGGCGCCGTGAGCTTCGAGACCACGATCATCACGGTGGCGTTGACCGCGGCGCCGATCGCACCGATGCCCTCGGGGGAGATGTTGAAGAGGTGATCATTGGCGCTGGTGCCGAAGACCTCCAGCGTGTAGATCATGTAGGTCGCGGTGAATGCGAGGCCGGTCAGCATGCCTGCAGCGGCCCCCGGACCATTGGCCTTCTTCCAGAAGATCCCGAGGATCAGGATCGGGAAGAAGCTCGCCGCGGCGAGGCCGAAGGCGAATGCGACCACCTGGGCCACGAAGGCCGGCGGGTTGATGCCGGCCCAGATGGCGAACAGGATCGCAAGAGCCATCGCGATGCGTCCGACCATCATCTGCTCCTTCTCCGATGCCCCGGTCTTCTTGAAGACTCGGAAGTACAGGTCATGGGAGGCGGCGGAGGAGATGACCAGCAGCAGACCAGCCGCGGTGGACATGGCTGCAGCCATGCCGCCGGCGGCCATCAGCCCGACGATCGGAGCGGGAAGCCCGCCGATCTCCGGTGAGGCCAGCACCAGGATGTCGTTGTTGACGATCAGGTCCGCCCCGGAGGTCGCGATGTTCGAGACCGTCCCGATGGTCTCGACGTCCTCGTTCACGGTCACCAGACCCGTCGGTGCCCAGGTGTTGATCCAGTTCGGCAGGTTGTCTGGACTCTGGCCCTGGACGCCCTGGAGCAGGTTCAGCTTGGTGAACGCACCCACGGCAGGAGCGGTGAGGTAGAGCAGGGCGATGAAGAACAGCGCCCAGAAGCCCGAGTAGCGAGCGCCTCGGACGGTCTTGGTGGTGTAGAAGCGGACGATGACATGCGGCAGTCCTGCGGTGCCGAGCATCAGCGAGAGCGTCACCAGGAAGACGTCGATCTGTCCGCCGGCGCGGCCCGCGAACGCCTCGGTGAACTCGGTGAGCCCGAACTCCACGCTGAGCGAGTCCAGTTCCGCGAGGATCCGCCCGTAGGAGATCTGCGGCACCGGGATGCCGGTGGTCTGGTAGGCCACGGCGAAGGCCGGGATCAGGTAGGCGATGATCAGCACGGTGTACTGGGCGACCTGGGTGTAGGTGATGCCCTTCATGCCGCCGAGCACGGCGTAGAAGAAGATGACGACGGCGACCAGCACCACGCCCCACTCGATGGTGAGGCCCAGGAAGCGGCTGAAGACGATGCCGCCGCCGGCCATCTGGCCGACCACGTAGGTGAACGAGACCACGATCGCGGCGATGGCCGCGACGATGCGGACCGACTCCGAGTACCGCTCGCCCACAAACTCAGGCACCGTGAACTTGCCCCATTTGCGCAGGTAGGGGGCCAGCAGCAGGGCCAGCAGCACGTAGCCGCCGGTCCAGCCCATCAGGTAGACCGAGCCGTCGGAGCCCAGGAAGGCGATCAGACCGGCCATCCCGATGAAGCTGGCCGCACTCATCCAGTCGGCAGCGATGGCCGCACCGTTGGCGAGGGTCGGGACGCCCTGGGACGCGACGTAGAACTCCTTGGTCTCCTTCACCCTCGAGCGCCAGGCGATGACGATGTAGATGCCGAAGGTCAGGATGATGAAGAAGAACGTCCAGAACTGGGTCTCAGTCACTTGTAGCCCCCTTCGTCATTGCGCTCGGCCACGCCGAACTCATCATCGATCTTGTCCATCCACAGGGCGTAGACCAGGATCAGGATCACGAAGACGTAGATCGATCCCTGCTGGGCGAACCAGAGGCCGAGCGGGAAGCCGAGGATCACGATGTTGTTGAGCGGTTCGATCAGCAGAATGCCGAAGCCGAATGAGACGGTGAACCAGATGGCCAGCAAGGTGATCATCAGCCGGAGGTTCTTCTTCCAGTAGCGCTTGCGCCAGCTGGTGTCCTCCGCCTCTGGTGGTCCGCCGGAGGTACCCTCATGTGCCACATCGGACATGGGAGGCTCCCTTCTTCCTAGTGCGAGGTGATTCGCCCACGCGGGATGCGCAGGGACTGGTCTAAGACAGTCAAAATGTGGCCCAGATCACAAGTCCCAGGACCTCCAGCGGCGTATCTGTGTTTGCCAGCGGCACGAAACGCAGGATGAACGGCTGATCTCTGCGCAATGACCGCTCATCTGCGGAAAGCCGCCGCCCAGCATCGGAAATGTGCCGTTCGTCAGGTTCTCCGGAGCCTGCTTCGTCTGTGGCGCCGATCACATCTAGGATGACGGCATGACCACGACAGCGGACAAGGGCATCTACGGCGGCATCACTGCGCGGCTGAAGGCTGGCAGCGCCACCGGGTGGGGCGTCTTTCACCCCGGCAGCAAGGCGATGATCCTCGGCGGGCTGATGCTGATCGTCTCGGCCTTCCTCCCCTGGGTCTACCTGCCGTTCTTGGAGCAGGTCACCGGGGAGGTCTACGCGCTGCGCGGCACCGACGGTCCCGGCGTGATCACCCTCGCCGTCGGCTTCCTGGCCTTCGCCGGCGGGTTCGTGCCGCGCCGCCGGCTGGCGATCGCCCACGCCGCGATCCCGGGCCTGCTCGTGGCCGGCATCGTGCTGCTGCAGACCTGGAACATCCTGGCCTTCTCGGCCAGCGCCGGAGCCTGGGGCGGACTGCTCCCGGGCATGGGGCTCGTGCTCGCCGGCGGCGGCGCCGTGGTCCTGCTGAAGTCCTCCTGGACCATGTACCGGACGTGGCTCCCCGCCTGAGGGGACGTGTTCCTGAACGTGGCGAAGCGCTCTTCCTCGGTTCCCACGCCGGACGGCTACCGCCCCGACCTCTCCCGGGGCGCTGACCTCACCCCGGACAACGAGGTCCGCGACACACCTTCCGAGGTCGACGCGGCCTTCCGCGCTCAGCGCGGCATCGCGATCGCCTATTTTCTGGTGTTCCTGGTCCTGGTGGCAGCCTTTCCGGTGCTCACCATCACGCTGCCGTGGTGGAGTGGCGCCCGGGTCTTCGGAGAGCTCAGCCCCGGCTTCGTCGCCGCGGCCGGGGGGCTCTATCTGGCCTTCGCCGTCATGGGCATCGCGGCGGCCCGGCTCAGCGCCTCGGTCGAGTCACGGATGCTGGGCGGTCAGCAGGAGCTCGACGACGACGCCGCTCGCGCCGCACGCTCCGCGGAGGATCCCCGATGACCTCGACCGCGGTGGTGACCCTGGCCGCGGTGCTGATCATCGTGCTCGGAGTCTCCTTCATCAGCCGCCCCCGAGGCCCCTCCACCGTGGACTTCTATCTCGCGGGCCAGCGAGTCGGCGTGATGACCAACTCCTGGGCCATCTGCGGAGATTACCTCTCGGCCGCCTCCTTCCTGGGGGTCGCCGCCGCGGTGTACGTCTCAGGCCTGGACGGCGCCTGGTACGCGGTGGGCTTCGCCGCCGGCTTCGTCCCCGTGCTGCTGCTCATCGCCGCTCCGCTGCGCCGCTTCGGGGAATTCTCCCTCGCCGACTTCCTGGGCCGCCGGATGGATTCGGACCCGGTCCGGCTCGCCTCGGTGGGTGTGGTCCAGCTGGTCATCCTCTGCTACCTGGTTCCGCAGTCGGTGGGTGGAGGGATCACCTGGGAGCTGCTGGTCGGGCAGGGGCTGCTGGGACTCTCGCCCTACGCGACCGGGGTGCTGCTCTCTACGGCAGTGGTCGCCGTCGTCGTCGCCTTCGGCGGGATGCGGGGAACCACCTGGAACCAGGCGGTGCAGTTCCTGCTGCTCTTCGCGGCGCTGGTCTGGCTCGCCGTGGTGGTGACCGCCGACGGGTTCCGCTACGGAGAGGCCGTGCAGAGCCTGAGCGAGGCCCCGCTGGCGAACCCCGCTCTCGGCGCCGACGGGCAGGGATGGACGCTCACCGAGGAGACCAACCATATGCACCCGGGGGAGCCGGCGCTCTTCGGGGAGCCCGGCGCCCGCTACGGCCCGCTGGGCCAGGTAGCGCTGGTGGTCACCCTGGGTCTGGGCACTGCGGGGCTGCCGCATGTGATGAACCGCTACTTCACCTCTCCCACCGGCAAGGCAGCCCGCACCACCACCGTCTGGGTGCTGGTGCTCATCGGCGCGTTCTACGCGATGGCAATCATGCTGGGGACCGCCGCCCGGGACATCATCCCCGACGCCGTCGCGGGCAGGCCCTGGCTGCAGGAGCTGACCGTCAACGGGGTGCTGCACACCCCGGAGCATGCGCTGCCGGTGCTCGGCCGGATCTACGGCGAGCAGACCGGGCTGGGCCTGATCGCCGCCGCCGCGCTGATCGCCGCGATGTCCACCGTGGCGGGACTGCTGCTGGCCTCGGCGGCGACCTGGGGCCACGACGTCTATGAGCGCCACATCAACCCGCGCGCCACCCAGCGTCAGGCCGTGTGGGCCGGTCGGATCACCACGCTGCTGGGTGCGGCGCTCGCAGCCGGGCTCGCCATCGCGCTGCGCCCCGAAGCCTTCGCCCCGGCCATGCCATCACTGGTCGCCACCATGGTGACCTGGGCCTTCGCCGTCGCCGGGTCCGCGCTGACGCCCGTGCTGGTGCTCGCGATCTGGTGGCACAGGACGACGGCGGCGGCCTCGCTGGCCGGTCTGCTCACCGGGGCGACCCTCTCGGTCGGTATGTTCACGACCGCCGGCCTGATCGAGACCGTCTGGCTGCGCGAGCTGCTCGCCGCCCCCACTCTGGTCGTCGCGCCGATCACCGTGGCGGTGGTGGTGCTGATCTCGCTGCGCACCAGCCCCCCTCACGGCGTGCAGGCGCACTGGGTGCGGATGCACGGCACCGCGGCGGACCGTCGGGCCGAACGCATGGCCCGACTGACTCGAGGAGGCGTGGATGCGCGGTAGCGCGATGCTGGCAGCAGGAGTGACGCTGATCTGGGTGCTGGTCTATCTCGGCACCCAGGTGTTCGCCGACCCGGCACTGCCGATGCTGCCCACGCTCGGGCTCGGACTCGGGCTCACCGTCGGCGCGGTGCTGGGCTACCCCTCGGCGCTGCGCGGGGCCACCGGTCGGCGGCGCCAGCGCCCGGTCACGCCGCGCGAGGTCGAGGTCAGCCGGGGAGTTCGCAACCTCGCCGCGGCCGGGCGCTCCATGCCGCTGCGCGCCGGACTCACCCCCGAGGCGGCCCGGCGGACCTGCGAGCTGCTGCGCCCGATGCTCTCTGGGGATGCCGTCTCGATCACCGACCGCGAGCAGATCCTGGCCTATGTGGGCCCCGGCGCGGATCACCACCGCGAGGGCGCGCAGATGCAGACCTCCGCGGCCCCCCGCACGATCGCCAAGGGCAAGACCCAGGTGGTCCGCGACAGCGCAGGGGTGGGCTGCCGCAAGCCCGACTGCGCATTGACCTCCGCGGTGATCGTGCCGCTGCGCGTGGGCGCTCGGGTGATCGGGACCCTCGGGGTCTACCAGGCCGAGGCAGAGATCCCGCCGCGTCAGCTGGTCGAGGACATGGCGGCGATGCTCTCGCTGCACCTGGAGCTCGCCGAGCTGGACCGGGAGAAGCAGCTGGCCACCGATGCCCGGCTCAACGCGCTGCGCGCGCAGATCAACCCGCACTTCCTGTTCAACATCCTCAACACCATCGCGTCGAAGGCCCGCACCCGCCCGGACGAGGCCCGCGAGCTGCTGCTGCGGCTCTCCGAGTTCTTCCGCTACGCGGTGCGCCAGGAGGGTCACTACGCCGAGTTCGCCCAGGAGTACTACTTCGTGCGCACCTACGTCTCACTGGAGCAGGCGCGCTTCGGGGATCGGCTCAAGGTCCGCTACGACATCGACCCGCAGGTGCTCACCAGCAGGGTGCCGGTGCTCATGATCCAGCCCCTGGTGGAGAACGCAGTCAAGCACGGCATCGCCGGCAAGCCTGCCGGCGGGACCGTGCACCTGCGCGCCCGGGTGGACCCGCTGGCGCGCACCACGACCATCCGCGTCAGCGACGACGGCGTGGGGATGGCCCCTGAGATGCTGGCGCAGATGGCCGACGCGGCCAGCCGCGTCGACAGCGGCGAGAGTCTCACCGAGGACCCGAACCATGCCGGGGTCGGTCTGCAGAACATCACCGAACGACTGAACTCGCTCTTCGGAGATCGCTACGACCTCTCCATCTCGACCCCGCGCACCGGAGGCACCGTGGTGGAGCTGCAGATACCCCTGCGGTGACCACCATCACATATACCTGGACATTCCCCCTATACTGTGTGAATGCACCCACGCGCTCTGATCGTGGACGACGAGGCTCCTGCCCGTGAGGAACTGCGGTTCCTGCTCGAGGAGATCGGCGGCGTCCAGGTGGTGGGAGAAGCCACCAATGGCGAAGAGGCGCTCCTGCTGCTGAACTCCCTGGCCTATGACCTCGTCTTCCTCGACATCCGCATGCCCGGGCTCACCGGGCTTCAGGTCGCGCAGCGGCTGCACAGTGCCCCTGGCCCCGACGGTGCGCGCCGCCCCCAGGTCATCTTCACCACGGCCTATCCAGATCACGCCGTAGAGGCCTTCGACCTCGCCGCCGCGGACTACCTGGTGAAGCCGTTCTCCGCCGATCGGCTTCAGCGCTCGGTCCAGCGGGCGCTCGCCGGAGCCGAAGGTGCCGCGTCAGCGCCGGCCGCCGCATCCCCGACTCCCGCAGAGCCTGCCATCAACACACCCGCGGCTCGAGAGGCTCAGCAGCTGGTGCGGATACCGGTGCAGAAGGACGGCAGGACCGTGCTCGTGGACGGCGATGCCATCGTCTACGCGGTCGCGGCCCGCGGCTACGCCTCGCTGAAGCTCACCGATGACCGGGTGCTGGTGTCCTTTTCGCTCAACGAGCTCGAACGCCGGCTCCAGGGCCACTTCTTCCGGGTGCACCGCTCGTACCTGGTGAATCTGCGCTACGTCCGGGAACTGGTTCCCGATTTCCGGGGCGCTCTGGTCCTGGTGCTCAATGATCGTCAGCGCAGCCGCGTGGAGGTCTCGCGTCGGCATGCCCCTGAGCTCCGCCGTCGCCTCGGGGTGTAGCCGCCGGGGCACAGCGAGTCAGGGTCTGGCCGCTCGCAGTCGCTTCTAGCTGCGTGGGCGATCCTCGGGAAGCTCCTGCGGCATCGGTGTGGTCGGCTGGGTTTGCTGCGGACGAGGCTCGGAGCTGGGTGTCGAGCGCGGCGGCGTGGCGGGCTGCGTCGGGGCCTCGGGGGTCCGGTCGGTGCCGCGAGGGGGGTCGCCCAGCTGTCGGCTCTGCTGGCCCTTAGCCGGGGAGTCCTTCGCGGCGGCGGTATCCCGAGCAGTTGATTCGCGGGTCACCTCGGGGCGTTTTGACCCGGGGCGCTTAGACTCAGAACGCTTGGACTCAGGGTGCTTGGACTGAGGTCGCCCGGACTCAGCGGGGGTGGGCTGGGTCCCCGGCTGGCGTCCCCAGGCCTTGATGCAGCCCAGCACCACATAGGCGATGAGCAGTGCCAGCGCGAGCAGCCCGTGCAGGATCATGGTGGCGGTTGCGCCGGCGGCGTCCTGGTTGGTGAAGGCCAGCACGAACATCCCGATGCTGTGCACGATGGTCAGCTCCATCAGCCCGGGGTAGGCCCGCGGGCGCCAGGCGACCAGCGCGAAGAGGCCGGCGAAGACGATGAGTCCGAAGGCGTGCCAGGCGTCTGAGAGGAACGTCTCGGGGGTGGACAGCTGCAGCTGGGCCAGCGACCAGCCGGCGAAGCCTGCCGCGCCCAGGGCCGAGACGATCAGCAGGGTGCGCCCAGTTGCTCGGCGTCGTGATGCGGTGACCTCTGCGGTCATGATGGGTCCTCTGTGGTCGGTGCCGGGGAGGCGCACCGTGGCCGGCACGCCTTGATGATTCCAGCTTAGGCCTGCCGGGTGCGGCTGACCAGTGAGGACGTACTTGCGCGGCGCGGAGGCTGGGTATGCCCACGCCGGTGCCCGTCCATGGAATGATCTCGACTGTTGCGTGGTTCACACAACGAGAGGGCAAGGCTGCCCTCAGACATGTATGCAGGATGAGAGAGGTCGCCGATGGCTACTGTTCCCACAATCACACTCAACGATGGGGCCACGATCCCCCAGCTCGGCTTCGGGGTCTGGCAGGTCCCGGCGGACGACGCCGAGACGGTCGTCGCTGAAGCGCTGAAGGTCGGATACCGGCATATCGACAATGCCGCCGTCTACGGCAACGAAGAGGGCGTGGGACGCGCCATCGCCGCGTCCGGCATCCCCCGCGAGGAGCTTTTCATCACCACCAAGGTGTGGGTCAGCGATTTCAAGGCCGGCAAGACCAGGCAGGCGCTGCGCACGTCGTTGGAGAAGCTGGGTCTGGACTACGTGGACCTGTACCTGATCCATTGGCCATCACCGGCCGACGAGGCCTACCTCGATGCGTGGAAGGAGATGGAGGAGATGCAGGCCGAAGGTCTGATCCGCAGCATCGGCGTCTCCAACTTCCTGCCCGAGCATCTTGAGCGCGTGGCCGAGGCCGGCACCGTCATTCCTGCGATCAACCAGGTGGAGATCCACCCGGCGCTGCAGCAGCGCGACTGCCAGGAGGCCAACGAGAAGCACGGCATCGCGACGCAGGCCTGGAGCCCGCTCGCTCAGGGTGCCGTCTTCGAGGACGCGCCCGTGGTGGCCGCAGCGGAGGCGCACGGCGTGACCCCGGCGCAGGTCGTCATCCGCTGGCACCTGCAGCGCGGACGCATCCTGTTCCCGAAGTCGGTGACCCCGGAGCGGATCGCCTCGAACTTCGACGTCTTCGGCTTCGAGCTCAGCGAAGCCGAGCTCGAAGCCATCGACGGGCTCGAGCGCGACGGTCGCACCGGACCCAACCCGGGGGAGTTCAACCCCTCCTGATCCTTCCGATCCCCGGCTGATCTACAGTCGAGGAGATGACAAGAGCGGGGCCCCAGTCCACGGACTGGGGCCCCGCTCTTGTCTCAATGGATCAGATCGGGTGAGATCCGATCCCGCGGCGCATCAGCGCTGCGGGTGCTCATCCGATGCAGTCGGAGGAGTCGGCTCGTGCTCGGCGCTGACTGCCTCGTCATAGATCTGCTCGGATTCCCACTGCTGACCGGTGGCGGACTCCGCGAACTCGGGAGTCTCGAACACCTCATCAGCGATCGGATCGTTGAACGCGACGCCCTCGTCCCAGCCGATGGTGCCCGTCTCAGGGTTGACCATGGTGGAGTGGGCCGGCACGTCCTGGATCGCGAACACCATGTCGTCGGAGTCGAACGGTGTGGAGATCGCCGACTCCTTCGAGCTGGGCTTGTCCAGGCCTGCGAGGGTGGCGGAGGTGCCGCCCAGGAAGCCCTTCAGCGCACTGCGCTGACCGGTGAGGATCGACCGCAGATTTCGGTGGACCCCGGGATCCGAGTCTCCGCCGCCGGCGGCGCTGCGTGCGGTGTCGACCAGGGCAGACTTGCTCGCCGTCGGTCGGATGCGCACGTAGCGCGGCATCGTGGCGGTCTCGTAGTTGAACATCCGCACCTGTGCGATGACAGCCAGCACCATCACGATCGACAGCGGAGCCGCCGCCGCGATGGAGGCGACCTGCAGCACGCGCAGGGAGGCGTCGGCGGCCTCGCCGCCGCCGGCTGCCAGCAGCACGACGGCGGTGACAGCGATGAACAGAGTCCAGAAGACCCGGGTCAGCTTAGGGGTGTCGGTGCGTCCGCCGTAGGCGAGCACATCGGTGACCAGCGAGCCGGAGTCTCCGGAGGTGATGAAGAAGATCGCGATCACGACGATGGCGACCACTGCCGTGATCGAGGCCAGCGGAAGCTGTTCGAGCAGGGTGAAAGTGGCGCCGACGGTGTCGATGCTGCCGTCCTCGCCGACCATGACGCCCTCGGTCATCTGGTACCAGATGCCGGAGGAGCCGAAGATGGTGAACCAGATCAGGCCGACCAGGGTCGGTGCCAGCAGCACGCCCATGACGAACTGACGGATGGTGCGTCCGCGGGAGATCCGCGCGATGAACATGCCCACGAAGGGTGCCCAGCTCATCCACCAGCCCCAGTAGTAGATGGTCCAGTCAGCGGACCATCCACCCTCGTCGCCGCCGACGTAGCTTGCGCCGCTCTCGAACATCAGCTGTGGGAAGGCCATCAGGTATTCCCCGAGGTTGCCCACGAAGGACTGCAGCAGGAACAGCGTCGGACCGGCGATCAGCACGAACAGCGCCAACAGCGCGGCGAGGACCATATTGAAGTTCGACAGCCACTTGAGTCCTTTGTTCACCCCGCTGATCACCGAGAAGGTCGCGATGGCCATGATGACGACCACGATCACCGTCAGCAGCACGGTGTTGGCCGGGTCCTCGATCCAGCCCATGAAGCCCAGCCCGGCAGCGATCTGCTGCGTGCCGATGCCCAGTGAGGTGACGATGCCGAAGACGGTGCCCACAATGGCAACCACGTCGATGATGTGGCCGACCCAGGACTCGATGAGCTTGCGACCGAAGATCGGCTCCAGCAGCCAGCGGATGGAGAGCGGACGACCGCGTCGGAATGTCATGTAGGCCAGGCCCAGTCCGATGACGACGTAGATGGCCCAGGCGTGGAGTCCCCAGTGGAAGACCGACTGGCCCATGGCGGTACCCGCCAGGGCGGACTCAGAGGCTGAGACGGCCTCGCCGCTGGCGTCGACGCCAGCCGTACCGGTGACCTCCGGTGGTGCGATGAAGTGCCACAGCGGCTCGGCCACGCCCCAGAAGACGAGTCCGATGCCCATGCCTGCGGCGAAGAGCATGGTGAACCAGGAGCCGAGCGAGAATTCAGGCTTCTCGTCGTCGCGGCCCAGGCGGATGTTGCCGGCTTTGGAGGCTCCCGCCCAGAGGGCGAAGACCACGAAGCCGGTGGCGATCAGTGCGTACCACCAGCCGATGGTGTTCACGATGGTGGAGTTCAGCGTCTCGAACGCATCGGCACCGTTCTCGGCGCCCCAGATGGTGGCGAAGATCAGGCCGGTAACGATGATGAGCACCGCCGGAATGAATACGGGCTTGTTCAGGCCGCGCCAGGCGTCAGCCGGCGACCAGTCCCGTAGTCGAGCTTCGGGTTGCGAAGCCATGAAGTCCTCCTCAGTCAGGTGAGAGTGTTCTCTAGTTATGTGCAAGGTGGTTCAGTGTGCAGCCATCAATTCATCCCAGACACAGAAAAAGACGACGCCGGCTCCGTGGTCGCTGCGGCGGGGCTAATTCCCTGCGTTGTCGCGACCGTTGGCAGAGTTCTGCGTCGTCGTCAGAGGTGTCGTGGCACTCTCGAATTACAAGGCGTCCGTCTACTATTTACACACCCGATGGTCTTATAATGCAACTGCTGCGGGCCTGGGGAGACTGTTGTCACCCCCGATGACTGCGCCGAGGACGACCGGCCCGCGCGGCAGGCCGAGTATTACGCCTTGGTAACTGTTTCCCCGAGTCTAGTTCTGGGCTTGGCACGGCCCAGGGTCAGCATTACGGTGTAACCCATGCCCAATGGCCAGCAACGATCTGCGCTGCGGGCCAGAGGATCGATGCGCAGCGGATTCACAGGCTGCCTCGTGGCCGGTCTCATGGTGGCCGGATCTTCCGGCGCGCACGCCGCGACCACCACCAGCAGCCTCTCCTTCTATCCGACCCCGGGACAACCCGTCGTGGCGCCTGATTCTGAGGAATCGACCACGACCGTGGAGAAGTCCGCAGGCGATATCCGGGTGGCCACTCTGCATGCAGAGATCAGCGGAGACTCTCCAGTGGAGATTCTGGAGGACCTGGGCGGTGGAATGCACCCGGAGGCACGCGTGTTGGCCGAGACCGTGCAGGTCAACGCCCCCGACGTGCTTGTGCTGACCGGACTCAGCTACGACGAGCAGCAGCAGATCGCAGCCACTGTCAACGACGAGTATCTCGCCCGCGGACAGAACGGCCAGACAGGCATCGAGTACTCCCATGTCTATTCTGCGCCGACGAACTCCGGGATCGAGTCGGGCGCTGACCTGGACGGCGACGGCCGTGTCGGCGGCCCCGACGATGCGCTCGGCTACGGCCGGTATCCCGGCGAGCGAGGAATGGCAGTCTTCTCCACCTACCCCATCGCCGAGGATGAGGTGCGCACCTTCCAGGAGTTCCTCTGGCAGGACATGCCGGAGAATTCCATCCCGGAGGACGAGTTCTCGGATCTCGAGAGATCGGTGCTGCGACTCCCCGGCACCAGCCTGTGGGACATTCCGCTGGAGGTGCCCTGGGAGACCGACCACGTCCACCTCGTGGCGACTGACCTCAACAGCCCTCCCGGTCCCACCGAGACGGACATCGCCCGTAGCGAGGATCAGCGACGGATGCTTGCGGACTTCGTCTCCGGAACGTCCTGGTACCTCTATGACGACGACGGCGCGTATGGCGGCCTCGGATCACGCGACTCGTTCGTGGTCGCGGGCAGCCTCGCCGACGCGCAGGAGCTGCAGAACTGGCCCGATGAGCAGGTTCCCGAGCTCTCCTCGCTGTTGGAGGGCGACACCATCCAGGATCCAGGCCCGGAGGCGGTCACCGAAGAGCCGCTTCCGCAGCGACGCGACGTGAGCACCGACCCCCAGGCCACCCGCGGTCTGACCAGCGGCACCGCCGTCCGGTCCTCCTATGTGCTTCCCGCCGCCGCACTCGACATCGACCGCTCGGGGGTCTTCTGGCCCGCCGAGGGCGAGTTCGGCTACAAGCTCGTCGACCCCGCTGACCCAGCCTCCCCGACCGGACGGCTCGTCTGGCTGGACATCGCCGGGAGCTGAATCGCTCACCTGCTGCTCAGGGTCACGCCCTAGACTGGGACCATGAAGAAGTCTTCTGCGAACGGGAACATCATGCGTACTGCGGCCTCAGGCTTCTTCACCCAGCAGACCGTGTCAATGGTCAAAGGCCACGCCTTCGACGACTCCGGCAAGCTGACCCCGCGGGCCGAGAGCTGGCTGACCCGTGCGGTCACCGTCCAGCGACCGTTGGTGCTGGCCAACCTGCGTCGGCTGCGCAAGGCCCATCCGAGT
Organism: Nesterenkonia maliinae; assembly: GCF_051262655.1. NCBI lineage: Bacteria > Bacillati > Actinomycetota > Actinomycetes > Micrococcales > Micrococcaceae > Nesterenkonia > Nesterenkonia maliinae. The sequence goes on from NZ_JBIMEY010000002.1 coordinate 224,660, forward strand.
TTCTCGAATCGCGAGCTCGCGGCACAGCTGGACAAAGACTTCACCCGCGCGATGACCGGCGGAGGTGCCCTGATCGGTGCCACGGCCGCGGTCCCCGCCGTCGGAACCGTGACCTCATTGGGACTCTCCGCTGCGGCCACCGGCAGCTTCCTGGAAGCCTGCGCGCTCTACGCGCAGTCCGTCGCCGAGCTCTCCGGGATCAGCACCGCAGACCCCGAGCGGGCGAAGCTGCTCGTGATGGGCGTGATGCTCGGGGATCAGGGCCGCCAGCTCCTCGGGGAGCTCTCCCAGCAGGCGGGGGGCAAAGGTGCCGGACCGTTCTCCTCCCTGGTCCCGATGAACACCTCCGCCGGATCCTCGGGGGTCTCGGGACTGGTCGTCAACCAGATCAAGCGGCAGTTCGTGCGCCGATTCTTCATCCGCTCAGGCACCTCGATGCTTGCTCGCGCCATCCCCTTCGGCATCGGCATGGTCGTCGGTGGGGCCGCGAACCACCGTCTGGCGAGCCAGATCGTGAAGTCCGCGCACAAGACCTTCGGAAAGCTGCCCGAACAGACTCCAGAGTCGCTGGTGACGGATATGAAGCGGGCGCTGGAGCGCGAACGGCTGCGCGCCGAGCGCAAGGAGCGCCGTGGACGCAAACGCGAGATCCTCGCCCAGCGTGGACCGCAGAAACGCCCAGAGGACAAGCCCGCAGCGAAGACGCTGCACGCCACCGACAGCCCGACCGAGGCGCCCCGGCGCTGAACAGCGTCCGCCCAGCACGAGGTGATTCACTCCATGTTCACGAAGGCTTCTCCGATTGTGCCCCCCGACCGTCGTGCCCTGTTGTCCCTCTAGGCGCACCCTGGATCTGTGATGTCAGAACTTGCTCAGAACCGAGAGCCCGCAGGGTCGCTCCGCCTGGCCCCACCGGTCAGCCTCGAGATGACCACGTTGCACGCCCCCTCGCCGGCAGACCCGCTGGACCTCGGTGAGACGGCGTCCCGCAGCGGTCGACGTGCCAGGATCTTCGCCCACCGGGGAGCCTCTGGGATGTTTCCGGAGCACACCCGGGCGGCATACCGCCGGGCCATCGAGGAAGGCGCAGACGGACTCGAGATCGATCTGCATCTGACCTCCGACGGCGAGCCGGTCTGCTTCCATGACGCCACGGTGGACCGCACCAGCAACGGCACCGGCTCGGTGGCCGACCTGAGCCTGGCCCACATGCGCACCCTCGATGTCACCAGCTGGAAGACTCCGAAGCTGCCTGGCGACTACGGCGCCGGCAATGCGCAGCTGATGACGCTCGCTGACGTGTTGGAGCTGATGATCGACGCCGGCCGTGACCTCGAGCTCGCCGTCGAGTTGAAGCACCCGTCTCCGTTCGGGGATCTGTTGGAGACCAAGGTGCTGCGGACGTTGCTTCGCTTCGGATGGGACCCGGAGACGTCGGTGATCCCCGCCGGTGAATTCGGCCAGCACGCCGTGACCGTGTCCTTCATGAGCTTCTACCCCGGGTCGCTGCTCTACCTGGCCGATATGGTCGCCCCGGACAAGCTCTGTGCGCTGGTCAGCTCGGTCACCGAGGTGCAGGTGCAGAAGCGGCTGGAGCGCATGCCGCTGGCGATCGCGGTGCGACCCGTGGTGGCCGCCGTGATGCGCGGAACGCTTCGGGATTCGGAGGCGCTGATCTGGAACGGGCGGGTCGGAATCGCCGGTCCTGGCCTCGCCTATGTCAAGGATCACCGCGCTGAGATCAAGGCCTGGGTGGCACGCGGGTCTCGGCTCCGAGTGTGGACCGTGGATGACCCGCAGGATGCCGCTCTGCTCATCGACATCGGGGTCCAGGAGATCACGACGAACCACCCGGCCCGTCTGCTCCAGGCGGTCACCCCCGGCGGTTGAGCCGGGGAGCGGGTGTCTCATCAGGCATGGAGCGATATCATGGGCGCAAGTTGACCGCTTAGGCCACCAGGAGCTCACCATGAACCCCGCACCGCACCGTGAATCTCCAGACAGCGCCTCCCTGCGGAGCGGCTGGTCCTCACGCCCTCCCGCCTCAGCGGAGTCTCCGCGCCCGGCCGGTTCGGCACGCGGCAGGACCCGCGGCGTCGTCGTCGGCGTGGACGGTTCCGAGCAGTCCCTGCGCGCCGCGCACTGGGCTGCGGCCGAGGCCCATCGCCGGCAGCTGCTGCTGACCGTGGTCACCGCCTATTCGATCCCGGCCTTCGCCGCCTCCTCGATGGACGGCGGCTACGCGCTGATGGATGATTCGGCGCTGCGTCAGGGCTCGGAGAAGGTCGTCGAGCAGGCCGCTGAGTTCCTCCGGGACTACCCAGGGGAGGTCCGCTACGAGGTTGAGTCGGGGGACCCCGCCGGAGTCCTGCTGGATTACTCCCACGACGCGGTGGTCCTCGTCGTCGGCAGCCGCGGCAGGGGAGGGTTCCTCGGCCGGCTGCTCGGGTCGGTGTCCTCCGCGCTTCCGGCCCATGCCAAGTGCCCGACCGTCCTTGTGCCGCTGAAGTTCTCCTCCAAGGAGTCCAACGCGGTCACCACGGCCACCGGCGCCATCCCGATCATCGGCGGGCCCTCCCAGCCGGGAAGCGCGTCGGGGCAGCCCGGCAGTGCCGCACCGTCGGTCATCGCCGAAGGCGCACCCCCGATCCGGGCCAAGGATTCGCGTCCCGTGGCGGCAGGGGTGGATGGATCCGACTTCGGTCGCGTCGCCGCGCTGGTGGCTGCCCGGGAGGCCAGCGAGCGCGGCACCAGCCTGCGCATCGTGTGTGCCCTGCCCCCGGTGGGCGCGACGCTGGTCTGGATCCCGACCAACATCGACAACGACGCCGCGCTCAAGGAGCTGCGCGAGAAGCTCGAAGCGGGTCGGCTCTGGCTGCACAGCCACTACCCGGATCTGCAGATCGACGCCGAGGTGATCGACGGCACCGCTGTGGACGTGCTCGTCCAGGAGACCCGCGGCGCGCAGCTGACCGTGATCGGCACACGGGGCCGCGGAGGCTTCGCGGGAATGCTCCTCGGTTCAACCTCCCAGGGTGTCCTGCATCATGCTGAGGGGCCGCTGATGGTGGTTCCGGAGAGCGAAGACTCCCGCCTGGAGAACCGTCCGGAGTTCGGACCGGTGCTCGGAGACTGAGGCGCTCCAGGCCCAGAATTCATCCAGACATAGCGAAATGAGGGCTCCCGGTGTCCGACGCCGGGAGCCCTCATCATCTTGCACTCATCTCGCCGCCCTACCGCGAGCGGGAGAATTCAGTGAGAAGCTGTTCAGTCATACGTGCGCTGAACTCAGATCATCCGTCGAACAGCTGACGGGGTCTGGTAGACCGACCGCACGGTGATCCCGCGCGAGGGGTTGGAGGCATCGACCATCTGGCCGTTGCCCAGATAGATGCCCACGTGGCCCGGTGCCGTGGCGCTGCCGAAGAAGACCAGGTCTCCGCGGCGCATGTCGCCTACAGATACTGCCTGTCCCTCGTTGACCTGGCTGAACGTGGTGCGGCTCAGGCTGACGCCGGCCTGACCGAAGGCCTGCTGGATCAGCGAGGAGCAGTCGAAGGCATCCGGCCCGTTGGCGCCCAACACGTAGCTGACGTCGCCGCGGTTGGCCTGTGCGACCGCCCAGTTGATCGCGATCTCGGCGCCGTTCGAGCTGCTGCTGGCCGGGACCACGGTCGCGGACTGCGGCTGGCTCTGCGTCGGGGCAGGGGCCTGGATGCGTTCCGGGGCAGGAGCCGTTGCCTGAGTGCGCTCCGGGGCGGATGCCTGGGCCCGGATGGGCTCTGGCTCCAGCTCTGGTTCGGGCTCTGGTTCGGGCTCCGGTTCGACCTGTGCCGCGAGGTAGTCCACGTGCCAGCGCAGCTTGTTCCAGGAGGCGTTGCCGTCCGCATTGGTCAGTGCACCGTTGCTCAGCACCGCTCGGTAGTAGTCCTGAGCTCCTCCGCTGAAGGAGGACTCGAGCTCGGCACCCTGACGCATCAGCGACTGCATGCTGGTGCTGAGATCGCCGAATGAGGCGATCGCCGGCTCCGGAGCGGGCGTAGGCTGTGGCTCCTCGGAAGGTGCGGCTTCCCCGTCCGCACCTTCCAAGGACGTCACGTCATCGGCTGCCGCGGCTTGCGCGGCGGCGACCTCTTCAGCCTGGGCTGCTTCGGCGGCTGCTGCCTGCGCGGCGGCCTGCTCGGCGGCTGCGTCTTCCTCTGCTTCGGCGGCCTGTGCTGCGGCCTCTTCAGCGGCAGCTGCGGCTTCAGCTTCCGCGGCCTCTTCAGTCTCCGCGGCCTCGGCGGCAGCGGCGGCTTCAGCTTCCGCGGCCTCTTCGGCCTCGGCGGCTGCGGCCTCTTCAGCCGCTTCGGCGGCCTGTGCTGCTGCTTCTTCTGCGGCAGCTGCTTCCTCAGCAGCCTCGGCGTCGGCTGCCTGTTCAGCGGCTTCCTCAGCGGCCTCGGCCTCGGCTGCCTCTTCAGCGGCTTCGTCGGTGATGCGGGCCTGTTCGGCATCCGCGCGCAGCGCGGTGATCCGGAACGTGAGCTGCTCGTGATCGACTTCGCCGTTCTCGTCGATGAAGTCACTGTTGCCGAGGACCTGTTCGAAGAAGCTCTGCAGATCACCTTCCCAGCCCTCGAGCTCCATCAGGTTCTCGAGCAGCCCCTGGAGCGTCTCGCCGACCTGTTCCACGTCGTTGCGCGTGGTCTCGGTGGCGCGATCCGCGTTCTCCTCAGCCTCTGCGGCGCTGGTGGAGTTCTGGCGCGCCTGCTCCGCGAGGCTCTCGGCCTCGGCGGCCTCCTGCTCGGCAGTCACGGCGCCCAGCTCAGCCTGTTCTTCGAGCTGGGCATCAGTCGCGGCGTCGGCCAGACTGTCCTCTTCGGTGAGCAGGACCTCTGCGGCCGAGGCCTCAGGCTCCTGATACTCCTCAACGGCGGCGGCCTGGGTCTCTTCAGCGGCGGTGCGCGCTTCATCAGCTTCGGCTGCCGCCTCATCGGCATCGACCTGGGCCTGGACGGCTGCCTGGTGCTGTTCCTGCATCGAGGTCTCCAGCTCAAGAGCTCGCTGGCTGGCCTGCGAGATCCGGTCAGCGATCTCGTCGATCATCTGCTCGGTGGCCTGGGACGAGTCCCGGGCGGTTGAGATTTCTTTGGCGGAGGGAACCGCGGGGAGTTCAGTCAGAGTGACTGAGTTCTTATCATTCTGTTCGACGGCAGTGGCGGCCCGGTCGGCCACCAGGTCGGGGAGAGTTGTCCCGACCAGCGCTGTCGTCACGACGGCGGCAGTGACTGCGGCCACCGCAAAATTGCGACGGTATTTCACTGTGGATGATCCTCACTTAGTCCTCACTTGGGAAGCGCCGCAACCCGTCTCACGGGGCAGATCTGATTGCGGGTGCGAGGCCCCTGAGCACACAGGACGGAACGGAAGAGGGAGAGGTTGAAAGCTCTCCATCCCGCGTGATCGTCGTGTGATTCAGAGGCCGAAGCGAGGTAATGGGAACCGCAATTTCGAGTCTTCGGCGCTACGTCGGCAACAATAGATGCGGGATTGTCATAGTGGCAATAGGCCCGTGTCGTTTCTGTTACCTATCTCCGATGACTACTTCCCCGTCATTCCGGGGATGTAGCGGCCCAAAGCGAAAGGCTCAACCTTCAAGTAGGTTGAAGGTTGAGCCTCCCAACCATTGTGATGGAACTGTGTTATTGCGCTTTTCATCGCCCTCATTTATCGAGGACCTGTCGCATTCAGCCCCAGCCCAGCCGATGCAGAGTCTCGTCGTCGATGCCGAAGAAGTGGGCGACCTCATGGATCACGGTGATGGTGACCTGGTCGATCACTTCCTCGCGGCTGTGGCACATCTGAAGAATCGAGTCCTTATACAGCGTGATGCGATCTGGCATGGACCAGCCCTCCCCGCCACGCTCGGTCAGCGGGATGCCCTCGTAGAGTCCCAGCAGCACCGTAGAGGGGTCTTCCCACGGCTGCGGCTCGTATCGGTCCTCGACGAAGACCGCAACGTTCTCGAGCTGGCCGGCCAGATCCGCGGGAATGCTGTCCAGGGCCTCCGTGGTGGCGGCGTCGAAATCCTCATCGCTCATAGGAAATGCCATGGCTTCATCCTAGGTAAGCGGGACCGGGACGCGGGCCCGGGACGCGGGCCCGGGAGTTCGGATTTGCTCTGAGGGGGTGCTGGACCTAAACTTCTAGAGGTTCCCACCAGGGATCGGCCCCCATCGTCTAGCGGCCTAGGACACCGCCCTTTCACGGCGGCGGCACGGGTTCGAATCCCGTTGGGGGTACTCCGGTGAAACGGAGTCTGTGGTGATGAGCCGCGGATCATGGTTTGAATCTCACGTACGTGTGATTTGGCCAGAATGAGTGAGACTGGTAAAGTTTCTCTCCGTGCCAATCGGCACAAAGTAAGGCCCTGTAGCGCAGTTGGTTAGCGCGCCGCCCTGTCACGGCGGAGGTCGCGGGTTCAAGTCCCGTCAGGGTCGCTTCACTCTCTGTACAGAGAATCTGGTCGGAGAGCGAGTCGTCGCTCAGTTCGGCGAACTATGGCTCTGTAGCTCAGTTGGTAGAGCGTTCGACTGAAAATCGAAAGGTCACCGGATCGACGCCGGTCGGAGCCACCTTTACCCGGCAACGGGATAGAAAACCCCTGGATATCCAGGGGTTTTCTTGTGTCTGGGGCCCGGACCAGAAGTACTTTCAGTCAGCCGTTCCGTATAAATCCCGTAAATTCAAATCAGTCCAACGAGCTGTTTCTCCATGACTCTGGCTGCTTCCGTCGCCCCCTTCACGGTGTTCATGTATACGTCCTGGGTCATGGATGGGTTCTCATGGCCCAAGTAGTCGGCGATATCGGTCGCGGAGAGCCCTGCCTTGTCGAGGATCGTCGCAACGGTCTTCCTGAACGAGTGAGTGGAGAGCTCGGGGTAACCCAAGAGGTCACGTCGATCTCGGACCTCGCGCTGGGTGTTCGACGGATCTCGCAGTCTCATCTGAGGCGTCGGGAACAGCAGGGTCGTATCGCGCTTGAGTCGCTCGTGACGTCTGCGGAGCAGATCCACGGTGGGCTGAGGCAGGGGTGTGGTGCGGCCAGACTTCGTTGTCTTGGGGAACTCCTGACGGATCACACCTTGTCCCTTGACCCGAACGTTGATGGCCTCCACCGTGGCCGTGCCGGCGGCGAAGTTCACCGACTTCACATCCAAGGCGCAGACTTCGGCCACGCGCCAGCCAGACGACAGCATAAAGTCGATCAGTTCCGCCGTGTCCCAGGCGAGCAAGCTTGAGTCGGCGTGCACCTTCTCCAGGAACGTGGGGAGCTCGCCGATGGGGATCGCCGAACTGCCCTTCTTCTTGCGCTGCGTGATGCGCTCAAGCTCTCGAACGGGATTATGGGTGATGGCACCGTTTCGCACCGCTAGGCCCATCATCCCGCTCAGTGTCGATCGACAGTTCTTCGCAGCTCCAGGCCCAGACTCCTTCTCGACGCGAGTCAGGAACCTTTGAAGCCGCTCCGGGTTGGCCTCAGCAATGCTGAGATCGCCTATCTTCTTCGAGATATGGGCGTCCACAGCGTAGCTGTAGGTTTCCAGCGTGCCTTCTGATCTCCCCAGGTCTCGCTTACTGACCAAGAACTTCTTCCCCAGCGCGCGCAGGTTCGTGATGGCCTTCAACTCACTGCCCGTTTCGGGCTCTATGGTCAGGAGCGCAGCCTTCAATGCTGCGGTCGCCCGTGAGCGGCTCGTGCCCCATCGTTCGATCTGTTGGTTCTTACCGTTCGAGAACCGATAGTAGGTGCGGGCCCGGTATTGCTTGGCGCGTATTGGCTTGCCTTCTTGGGTGCGCTGGAGGTTGTCGTCCACGACTTTCTGTGGGATCTCTACCCGGATCTCTCCGTAGGTGCCGATTGGGGTGCGCGGCCTAGGCATTGTGCCCCCTGTGGCTTCTTATCTCCCGAATGAGAGCACGGGTTGCAGCGCCCCGCTTCTGAGGCGACGCGTCTTGGCCTACACGGGCGATCGATTCTTGCTCCAACGACCGACCGTAAAGGGTCCAGGCCCACAACTTCAGCTCCAGCGGGTCTATCTTCAACGCTTCGGCAGCACGTGTTTCGGCCAAGCTCGGCGGTTGATCGTCAAAGAGCTCCTGTGGCTCCCCTGGTCCCCGTGGCTCCTCTGGTTCCTCAGGTGGTTCGGGGGGCTGTAGACGGTCTTCCCATAGTGCCTCTTGGACAGCCGCGTCATCAATATGACTCAAGTTCCTGTCGTGGACTTCGTCCGACTGGCGGAAGGACTCTGCTTCTTCTTGCTCAGTCATCCCACTGCGTTGCCGCGCCGCCCCGGTCCTGTCGTGAACTCGGTTCGGTTGGCCGAAGGCCTCTGCTTCTTCTTGCTCAGTGATCTCACTTCGTAGTCGGGCTGCCTCGGCCCTGTCGTTGAAGTCAAGTTCAATGGCGCTTCCGGCCATGACCTCGGCCAACCACGCACGCGTGACAGGAAGAGATTTATCCGCCCCGAGGGAGATGGAACTACCTTCGCCCGTGAGCTCGGAAAGGGTGAGGCTTTTGCCCGTGAGCTTCCTGAGTGACAACGCCAGCGTGATCAGGGTTGGGACCGTCAGAGCGGCCTTGCCCGCTTCGATGTTCCTGATGCTGGCGACGCCCCAGCGGGCACCGTACTTGTGCCCTGCTCTGGCGACGGCCTCGAGCGTCAGACGATTTTCTTTTCGATAGGCGCGAAGGAACGAACCGACTGCTTCTGGGTAACTCTGTATGTCAGGCACTTTAACAAGTTACCAGATCAGACAAAACGATGCTACGGTTTACAGGTAACTGAATCTGGCAAAACGAAAGGAATGATCATGGCCACTATCAGCTCCATCGCCAACACCCCGGCCATTCCGGGGATCGCAGTGAGGCCGTTACTGACTGCGGAAGACCTCGCGAAGCTGTTCTCGTGCTCGGTATCAAGCATCTACGGAAGGCGGTCTAGGGGTGAGCCGCTGCCGCCCGCCATCAAGTTCGGCAACGCGGTGAGGTGGCGGCAGGAAGCCGTCGACGCCTGGTTGACCGAGCAGGGGGAGGCCTGACCAGTCCCCGAACCCAAGGTCCTTCGTTGATGTCGGCATCGGACCGCAAGAGCGAAGAGAAGTCGTCCAAGAAAGTATGTGGCCCCGCGGCAGCTGATGACTACCCGGGGCCCTGAGTGGAATTGAGATCCGCACTATGACCAGTATCGAACAGACTGAGAGCGACAGCAAGACCGACGAACCCGGGAGTGGCTCGGAGAAGAAGAAGGGGAAGTCGATCCCTCAGCAGCTCATCGAGCTCGCCCTCCACCAATATCACTTCGGTATGGACACCAGCGGCAAGCCGTTCGGTGTCCCCAAGGGTCGCCATGTGGCGAGGCCGCTGCTTGGGGGGCGGAGGTCCGTACGGCAGGAGCTGGCGGGCCTCTTCTACCGCGTCAAGGGGATCACGGCGTCGCGGAAGGCTCTGACCGAGGCGATGGACGTCTTGGGCTTCGAGGCAGAAGCTCAGGGCGAGCCTGTTGAGCTCTTCCTGCGTGCCGCCCGGACCAGTGATGACGAGATCTACGTTGACATGGGGAACCAGGAGGAGTGGGTTCTCCGGATTACCGCCGAGGCCTGGGAAATCCTTGATGGCGATGCCGAAGTCCCCGTGCTGTTCCGCCGCACGAACCTCACACATGCCCTGCCGCTGCCAGAGCCTGGTGGCGACCTCGATCAGCTGTGGAGCTTCGTCAACGTGCGCAGTGATGCCGATCGACAGCTGATCAAGGGCTGGCTCGTGGCAACCTACGCGCTGGTGGGAATGCCGTGTCCGTTGCTCGCCCTTCTGGGTGAGCAGGGCACGGCGAAGACCAGCAGTGCTCGCCGTGTCTTTGCCCTGTTCGACCCGACGGCGGCCTCGGTGCGGCGCCCGCCTTCCGACGCGGATCGTCTGCTGCACTCCGGGGCACACTCCCGCGGGGTCATCTACGACAACCTGTCTGCCATCCCGCCGTGGCTTTCCGACGGGATGTGTCGGTTTGTCACGGGAGAGGGTGACGTGGACCGGGCTCTCTACACCGACGACGATGCCAGAGTTATCCAGCTTCAGGGGGTTATGGGCTACACCACCATCGATGTCGGAGCACTCAACGCTGACCTGGCGGAACGTACGCTCTGGGCGAACCTCGAGGTCATTCCGCCCTCAGCCCGACGGTCTGAACGGGAACTCAATGCCGCGTGGGCAGACGCCTACCCGTCCATGCTTGGTGGCCTCCTTGACCAGGTCGTATTGGTTCTGCAGGAGCTGCCGGGAGTGCAGCTGGCGGAGCGGCCTCGTATGGCCGACTTTGCGGAGGTGCTGGCAGCCCTCGACCTCGCCACTGCCTCAAACAGTCTGAGTCACTACACGAGCGCCCAGGCGACTGTCGCCTCGGAGATCGTCGGTACCGACAAGTTCCTGACTGCGGTTACCGAGACCATCTCCGCCCGGTGGGTGGGAACCGGCAAAGAGCTGCTCGAGCTCCTCCCACGTCCCGTGGACTACAAGTTTTGGCCTGAGCCCAGGGGTATGGCAGGAAAGCTGCGTCGTGTCGCACCAGACCTCCGCAAGGCTGGATGGCACGTGGAACAGGTGGTCCCGGACCCAGCGAGCAAGCGGGCAAAGACTTGGATCCTCGTTCCACCGAACGTGGGCATCTCCGACGCTGATGTCATCGGCACGCAGTTGGCCTTCGAGGAACACGACCGCGATGTCCAGTCATGGGTGGCGCGTGTCCTCACCGCGGGCGCCGCACCCGCGTGTGCCGAGTTCCATGCCGAGTCTGAACGCCTCGGCATCGGAAACAGCCTTTGCCAGGCGAACGGCTGCCAGTTCCCGGGTTCGCAGATCAAGCCTGAATGGTCGATGTTCCGCGCACGAACAAAGGCCATCGATGACCGCCTCGAGGCGGAAATGGCCCGGACCGGACTCGACCGCAATGCGGTTGATCTACTGGTCGCCAAGCGATCTCAGAGTACTCCGTGACCGAAGTCAGCGACTGCTCCAGAGGAGGTCCGAATGGATCCTTGATCTCCACACCGCGCTGAACGCCGTGACCTACCCATCCAGCACATATGAATGCCGACGCGAGAGCCCGGCAGAGGAGAGACCTCATGGAACGCAACACCCTCGCAGATATCGCAATGAACCGCCTCAAAGTGAACCTCGTCCGCGCCGAGGATCACGCGGGTGCACATGACTTCTACGTAGAAGACCGGGGCCCCGACTGGGAATGTGACTCTGGGTCCTGCAGCCACCGCGACTGTCTGACGGAGCGGGATGTCGATATCGCCGCCATGGATGAGTATGGGTGTCACGTAGACCCGGCCCGGGGGTACAGGTCCAATGCCTGAATCACTGGAACAGATGGAGGTCAAGCGTCGTCAGCTCGACCGCCAGATCAGGGCGGCCAAGCGCGCGAAGGCCAAGGCCGAAGCTCAGGCGCTGGTGTCCGCGCGTCAGTCCCTCGGAGTTTGGCTCTCGGAGTCGGTTGGTGCGGACACTGAGGAGGCCGTCCAGCGGTTGAAGCTCGCACTGGACTCGGATCAGGTACGCAAGCACCTTGCGTGGCAGATCAGTACCCAGCGCACGGACACTTCAGTGCCGGCCGTGGATGACCAGGCGGCAGAATCTTCGGACACTTCCGAAGGTGAGTCCGTTCCCCCTGGGCCCGTGTAGCGCGGACACTCCGGTCTTCTTCAGCGCGGCGCTGCTGGGCTGAAGCAGACCTCTCCGTAAGAGTCGCCGCAACGTTGGACAGAGCATCGCTCTGGACGAGGTTGCGGCGACTCTTACCTCGGGCCGAAGGCCCACCCCCGGAGGGCCCCGGACAAACGCGCAGCGTTTGTCTTTACGGGGCTAAATACATTCCGGTCTCGAAGGGCAGCGAAGCCGGGACCCACGAGACAGGAATGTGCGTCACCTCGGTATTGGGAGAAGCGAAGCAGAGGCTCCCATTACCGAGGTGACGATTGGCTCAGAGAGTGGAAAGTGCACAGATGAATGGAACCACAGGACGTGCGGGTGGCAATATCCGGCATCTCCAGCACAAAGGGACCAAGGGCACGGGCAACACCCGCGAGGACCGTGCCTCGCTGCTCCATGAGTCCATGCGAGAACTGGACGATGAAGCGGTGCAGACCCACGCCAGGCTGAATCCGAATATCGTTCCGGCTGATTCGCATCTCAACGTCGCCATGGTCAACAACGGAGACGGCACCTTCCGTCGCCCCAAGTCCATCGAAGAGGTGCTGGACTATGGAGACTCAAGGATCGACAACGTCTACCGGAAGTGGAAGCCGAACTCTTTCGAGACCACGCTCGTTGTGGTGCATCTGCCCAAGACGATGTGCGACGAGGTGCCGAACTATTACCCCCTTCTGGACAAGGTGACTGGCCAGCCGGTGATCGACGAGGAGACCGGGGAACCAAAGCTGCGCAGCCGCTGGGTGGCGAAGAACCGCAGTGACGCAATCGCCTACTTTGATGAGGTCCTGGCCTACTACGGCTCGGACGTGCTCACCGGAGGCATCGACGCCATCCACGGATACGACATCAACTTCGATGAGTCCACGCCACACATCCAGATCATGGCCGACACCCTGGCCCCGGACCCGAAGCACGACGGGAACCTCCGAGTCGACGCTTCGCGGATGTGGGATGTCCATCGTGATGTCACCGTGGACAAGTTCGATGCGACCACCGGGCAGCCGGTCATCGATGAGAAGACCGGTGAGGTTGTTCAGGTTCTGGAGCAGCGTCGGGCGAAGATGTCGCGCTATCAGCGCGGGCTGCGCGAGCACATGGTCGCAAAGGGTTACCCGGTGGAGCACGACTTCGATCCCGAGCGTCACCTCTCAGGCCTGGGCAAGGATGAGTACACCGAGGTCATGGATTCTCGACGGGTCGTCGAGACGCAGACTGCGGCCCTCAAACTGCAGGAGAGCGATCTCGATAGTCGGCAAACCGGGTTGGAGGATTATCAGGCACGGTTGGATGAGTACCGGGACAAGGTTGTAGCCGGGGACCAGCGACTGAGAGATTCCATCGACATCGTCGAAGACGAGAAAGCTCGGGTCGCGAAACGATCAACTCACCTCGATGAGCGAGAGCAAGACGTCGCCCAGATGGAGCTAAAGACCGGTGCGGCGTCTCAGCAGATCTCGGTGGAGCTGGAGTTGGTCAGGCAAGTTCGATCCGCTCTGAAACACCAGCGAGAGGCCCTGGAGGAGCGTGAAGCGACGATCGCGGAGCGCGAGGGGATCATCGAAGATGTGACCACGTTTCTCGATGCGATGAAGAGTCCGGCGGGGGAGACGCTACGTCAGCGCTTCGACCGATTCCTTGAGGAGCGTCGACAGCAACGCCTGAACAAGAACGAGGCCGCACAGGCTTACGTCAGGGCGAAGGCTCGGCACTGGGCTGAGCCGGAACCTCGCAGTGATGGGCCGCAACTCGGCGGTTGAGTCGTCTGGGCCGGGACCTCATGCGAAGTCTCACGCAACCTAAGGATGGCTAGTTTGGCTGGAAACTGGCGCAGGTCAGTAACAGGGCAGTAGAGGTTTCAGTGCTCGGCTGACCCTTCACGGATGTACACCCCTGCGCCAGGCCTCGCCCCGGCCGTCAAGGTAAGCTGGCTCCTGGGCCTCGTCACACTGGGCAGAGTCGAGAGTTACATCTCGGGCCGGTGAGTTCCTCCAGTTCGAGTCACATCACCGTTTCGGATACTGCTGGAAACTTTAGAGCTGCTCTCGTGCACTCTTTCTTGTCGGGTCGGCCCGCGCGATACTGATCTGGTGGAGAGACCCGAGAACCCCACCGAACGATGGCTGGCCATGAGCGAGCTGCGCCGGCACATCCTGTCTGCGCAGGTCACTGTCGCGTTGAATGAGCAGCTGGGCCGACCCAGCCCGGGCACCGTGCGGGAGCCGGCCGAGATGAAGGCCCCTACCAGTGCGACCTGGCACATGCTCAGTACGGGCCAGAGCTTCCTCGGGTGCAGGCGCTGAAATTGTTGCATCGAGACATCCTCATGGCTGAGATCAGAGTGGCTCTGGACGAGTCTCTGGGGCACACCACCCCGGGTCCCGTGCTGCGCCTGGCCGGCTTGGAACTTCTTGACCGGGATGAGTTCGAGCGTGCGCGTGCTTACGACGAGGCCAACATTCCGCAGGAAGACGCCGTGGAACCCTCGACACATCTGATCCATCCAGGGGTGGTCCTGCTGGAGGAGTTCATCGAGCCCCTCGGGCTGGCACCGGAGCAGGTGGCCGAAGAGCTCGGTCGCAACCCGGCGCAGTTCACCTCGATCACTCAGGGCGCCCAAGACATCACCGCTCAGGTGGCCAAGCTGCTCGCGCAGCGCTTCGATCTCTGAGCGCTTCTGGACGAACCTCCAAGCGACGTATGACCTCGCACTGGCGACAGATAGCTGATCTACCTGCCTGGGACGCACCTAGCGTCCGGGCACGTCCGCAGATGGCCACTGGCCCGCGCAGCACTCCCTCGACAGTGCCCATCAGGATCACCGGTGCCGGCGGCTCGTGGAGGGTGCAATTCGGCGAAGCCCGGCGCAGAAGCCCGAGATCTCGCACCACTACCTCGATGAGGCGTCGTTGGTGTCTGGCCTTGAGCGCGTCGAGTGGTGGCCAATGAGCGTCCAAGAAGCCCATGGGTTCCAGGCGAAGAGGGTCTCGAGCGTCACCACCGTGTGGCGCGCGACGATCACTATCTCTCTGGCCCCCGTGACCGATCCCTCCGGCAATCGGATGAACGAGATCTCTGCTCAGCGCGAGCTTCCGTGTGAGCAGCGGTCTCTCAGCAACCTCGATGCGCGTCAGCTGCTCGTCGACGCCGAGGCATCGGCCTCAGCGGTGCGCACCGCTCGGGCCTGCGGCTCAGGTGAGGCAACAATTCGTAGTGGGCGTCCCACGTGGCGGACGTGCCCACGCGTGGCCGACCCGTCGCCCATGACCGCATTTCTGCTGTCCAGACGCTTGTAGGGACGACTTGCGACTGATCGCGGATCTGACCGATAGCCGCTCGTTGCCTAGATACTCGTTCGACACGCCCGGACTTCCGGGTGGATCTCGGCTACATCAGCGAATCAGAGGTTCTGGTAAACCAGCAGGACCAAAGAAGGCAAATTTGTTTCGAATCGAGCGTGCAAATTGGGTGCATCCTGAGGGAGCGCCGTTGCGCTAGTTTGAGCGGATGATCCTTACCGTTGGAAACCTCAAGGGTGGCGTGGGAAAAACCATGATCACAATGAACCTAGCCATCGACTTGCAGAAGCGCGGTTACAAACCTGCGGTTGTGGACGCAGATATAACGTTGGGGACCGCTCGACGCTGGGGCGAAGACCGAGTCATTGCAGGGCTCCCGCCGATTCCAACGTACACAGGTGACGGCTTCCTGTCACGCACACTTAAGCACCTCAGAACGAGCAACGATTACGTGCTTCTCGATGTTTCGGTAGGGGATCCCGCGGAGATCCGAGAAGGGTTCCTGGCGTCGAACTTGCTATTAGTTCCTACTGCCGCACACCAGAACGATTTGGATGCTCTCGAGCCACTGCAACGCCAGGTGGAGAGAGCTTGGCGCTTCAACCCGAAGCTGTCTGTGATCGTCGTCCTCAATCGTGTGGCAACGGACTGTGTCCACTCCCATGTCCAGGATTTCAAGACCTATCTCCGCGACTTCCCCAACTTTCGGCTCGCAGAAACCGTTTTGCCCGACTCCTCGGTGTGGACCGAAGCGAGGACCGCAGGGAAAGGAGTGGTTGAGACTGAAAGCGAGGCGGGAACCGCGATGCAGCAACTCACATCTGAGGTAATTGCGAAGGGCTAAAGAAGCCACCGGCTGCTACCGCCATTCAGGCGTCATTGGGGGCTACGTACATCCACTCCGCCTACCTGCCGGCTTAGTTCCGTGGCAATCGGGATAGACCTCGTTGGTCGCGAAATGCACCATTCTTCTCCAGCAATACGTGTGGCGTAGACCGTCCCCTCCGTGAGGCGGCGCAATGTGACTCTCGCTAGACAACTGCGGCTCAATCGCAGATCAGCACTCACTCGCGCTCCAACCAGACCATGGAGACACCCCGGCAGAGGTACCGACACCGAGAATTACAAGCACCGTAACACTGACGCCTTCTGATGCTGCCGTTTCATCGGTCGGCAATTCGCGCGAGGAGGGGGGAGGCGTCGCTTCATGAGCGGCAGCGTTGACATGGCGCTCAGCCTCTACTTCCGCTGGAGGTCTATTCCACAGGACCTCCTTCTGCGGGATACTTGGCACATGGAAGATGACCGTGAACCGAGTCTTGCCTGGCAGGGTTTCGACGCGATGCGACGTGACATCGTCGAGTGCCGCTCCACTTTTGAGCGGAACCTGATTCTGGGCTTGCCCACGACAGAGCGGGTACGCCAGACCGCTGAGATGAAGATCCCTACCCATGCCGAGATGATGGATGCTGCAGGGTTCCCTGACCACCCCGTCCGAGGAGTCAATCCCTCAGCCGCAGCCGCGCTTCTTAGTTTTCTCCTGGGCCGTCGTCCGTCGTCTGATCGCTACTGACTGCCCTTGGGTTCTTTGCGTGCGGATGGTTGTCCGGCGAGGACCCATCTGTGCTGGAGCTCCGCTCCTAGCGCGGTACCTTCCTAGCAGGTCTCGGTTTCCTTACCCGCCGGGCCTGCGTCCTATCTTCATCAGGGGGCAGCTGTCCGGGCCGGCACTACAGCTGGGGTCAGCATTGAAAGTCATAAGGTCCGACTTTGAAATTATGAGATACTCCACTTACTCATAATTCTCAGGAGATTAGTTATGACTTCGCAGGCGCAATGGCCTCCGTTGCAGTATGAGCAGCGCAGCTGGGTTCCTTCGGGGTTCGCCACCTGGGGTGTGCGCGCCGAGAAGGATGCAAGGGGGGAGCGATACCAATCAGCGGTGGTTTCGTTCATCGCCGGTCTCGTTCCGGTGCCCAGCTCGGATGTTCGTGATGCTGCTGAGGAGGCACAGCGCGAGCTCACACGATTCGACGCCGAGCTCGGTCCCAGGGTCGCAGCGTTCGCTCCCGTTCTTCTCCGATCTGAAGCGGCGTCCTCGTCTCAGATCGAGAACCTGACAGCTTCCGCTCGTGCGATCTTCAGCGCTGAGCTGGGTGTGCGCAAAAGCAGGAATGCCGAGGATATCGCGGCGAACACCCAGGCCATGAGAGCTGCCCTGGACCTGGCGCAAGATCTGTCTGTGGAGTCCATCAAAAGTCTGCACTCAGTGCTCATGGAGCACCAACCACGGCACACGCCGGGTCAGTGGCGAGACCAACCAGTCTGGATCGGCACTCGCTCAGACAGTCCAGCCGGAGCGTCCTTTGTGGCACCTCACAATGAGCATGTCCCGAAGCTCATGAGTGATCTGGCCGACTTCGCTAATGCTCCTCAGCTGCAGCCATTGGTATCGGTTGCGATAGCTCATGCTCAGTTCGAAACCATTCACCCCTTTAGCGATGGCAATGGCCGCACAGGTCGCGCCCTGGCGCAGGCTATGCTGCGCCACAAGGGTGTGACTCGGAACGTGGCGGTGCCGGTCTCGGCAGGGTTATTGGCCAACGTGGAGGGTTATCACGATGCTCTGACGGCCTATCGGGCCGGCGATGTCGACCCCATCATCGAGTCCTTTGCTACAGCGTCCATGCGCGCTGTGCACAATGCGAGGCAACTGGTCGCTGAGATCGACGGGATCAGGGAGAGCTGGAATCAGCGACTCAAAGCTCGGCGCCATTCCAACGCATGGAGACTCCTCGACATCCTCGCCCGCCGCCCGGTCCTCAATAGCGCGACCGCGGCCTCAGAGCTCGGCGTGCAGCAACCGAACGTGTACCCGCCTTTGAAGGCTTTGGTCGAAGCTGGTATCGCGAAGTCTAAGTCTGAGCATAAACTCGGACCCTTCTGGCGCAGTGACGAGGTGCTCGCTGCGATCGATGCGTTTGCGGAGCGGGCCGGCAAACGCTCGTCAGCTTGAGACGTCCTGGCCGTCAGGGAGTCCGCTAGCCCCGAGCCTCGGCGAACCGAGGTGCCATGGTCTCCATCTGCTCCATGACGAGCTTGATCGCCTCCGGTTGCTTGTCCGGAGGATATCCGTTGGTCACGAGAAGACGTTTGATGGATGAGCGGAGCTTGGCGCGGACATCGTCACGCACAGTCCAATCTGTGCGCACGTCCCGCCGTAAGACGTTGACCAACTGACGTGCTATCTCGGCGAGCATTCCTTCACCCTGAACCTCTATGGCTGCCTCGTTCTGGGATACCGCGTCGTAGAACGCGAGTTCGTCAGTGTCCAGCGGGGGTGTGAACTGTGCTCCCCGGTTGCTCTCGGCGGCGACCTCCCGTGCCAGGGCGACCAGCTCGGCGATCACCTGTGCGGAGGTCAGCTGCTGGTTGGTGTACTTGTTCATGAGCTCGGTGATTCGCTCGGAGAAAGCCCGCTGTCGGATAGTGTTGTTGCGCGTTGTCTTCGCGGATTCATCGGCGATAAGTTTTCGGAGTGCCTCGATGGCCAGTTGGGGGTTCCGGGCTTGTTGCGTCCTGGTGATGAACTCAGGGGTTAGATCGCCAAGTGAAGGCTTAGGCATGCCCGCAGCCTCGTAGATGTCCAGAACGTCTTCCGAGGATGTGGCTGTGGCGATGAGGTTCCCAAGTAGCCTCTGAATGTCCTCCGGCACAGGTTCCCCGCTGGCCTGTCTGGCCTCGGCGTCGAACTTTGCCATGTAGACACGAGTTTCCTCGTACATCTGGATCTCCGGCCTGAGCTCGGCAAGGTTCTCTGCCCCTGAACTCAGCGCCCACGCCCGGGAGAGCTGGGTGGAGTACCGACGGTATTTGGAGGAGAGGCTTTCTTCGTCCGCCCCTGGCTGGTTGCCCGGCGTCTCTGGACTTCGCAGATAATTGGCTGCCCCCGTAGCCGCGCTGATGAAGGCCTTAGGACCGCCCTTGGCGAGTACAGACTTCCAGTCATAGCCGCCCAGGACCTCGCGTAGTGAAGCTACGAGCGACATCGTGACTCCGACGGCCTCGTCGACATTCTTGCCCACGGGCTTATTCACCTGGTCGTCGTTCGTATACTCGCCGAGCGCCCTAGCAAGGTTGTCTGCCAAGGGCGCGTAGGCCACCAGCAGCCCGTCCTGCTTGCCTCTAAACGTTCGGTTGACCCTGGCGAGGGTCTGCATCAGCAATGCGCCCTTGAGCGGCCTGTCGAGGTAGAGGGTGTGGAGAGGAGGGGAGTCGTAGCCTGTGAGCATCATGTCTTTGACGATCACCAGTTCCAGTTCGTCGTCGACGTTCTTGAGTCGTTCCTTGATCACCGCGTTCTCTGAATTGCGGCGCACGTGGTCTGAGACGGGAGGCTGGTCTGTCGCATCCCCGGAGTAAACGACCTTAATCTTGCCCTTGCCGAGGTCATTGGAGTGCCAAGTCGGCCGCAGTTTCGTTATCGCGGTGTACAGATTCGCGCAAATCTCTCGCGTACCGCCGACGATCATCGCCTTTCCGGGGGCTTCGATGAACTCGCCCATCCGGGCGCTGCGATTCTCCCAATGCGCTACCAGGTCTGCGGCCAATGCAGCGATGCGTTCCGGTGCGCCGTAGACGGCGTTGACGACAGCGACACTCGCTTCGATCCGTGCCCGGTCGTTTTCTTCAAGTCCTTCGGTGGCCTCGTCGGCTGCCTGATCTAGGAGCTCCTCGGTCACCGTCGAGGCGAGACTCACCCTGATGAGGCGTGGCTCGAAGTACACCGGCACTGTTGCACCGTCCTCGACTGCACGGGAGAGGTCATAGATATCAATGTACTCACCGAACACGTCCTGAGTGTTCCGATCATCGAAGGAAATGGGCGTGCCGGTGAACGCAATCAGAGTTGCGTGGGGGAGTGCGTCCCGGAGGTGTCGGGCGTAGCCGTCGAGGTCGTCGTAGTGGGAACGGTGCGCTTCATCTACAACGACGATAATGTTCCGTCGGTCCGAGAGCAGCGGATGGTCAGACCCGGCGTCCTTCTCGGCCTTGTTTCGCCCAAATTTCTGGAGCGTCGTGAAGTAAATGCCACCGGTGGTGCGATTGGTCAGTTCTTCGCGAAGCTCGGAGCGCTTCTTGATCTGTTTGGGGGCCTCGGCGAGTAGTAGGCTGCGATCGAAGCTCTCGAACAGTTGACCGTCGAGCTCGTTCCGGTCCGTGATGACGACGACGGTGGGGTTCTTAAGTTTGGGGTGCCGTGCCACTAGGTTGGCGTAGAGCTCCATCTCCATGGACTTGCCTGACCCTTGGGTATGCCAGACGACGCCGGCCTTGCCGTTGCTTTCGACGGCCTGCACGGTGCCGCCTACCGCCTTCGTCACGGCAAAGTACTGGTGCGGTTTCGCGATGCGCTTGGACAGGCCGTCCGATCCCTCGTCAAACGCGGTGAAGTTGCGGATCAGCTGCAGGAAGCGTTCCTGGTTGTAGAGGCCCAGCAGTGAAGTCTCCAGTGCCGTCACGACTTCGCCGTCCTCCATGTGACCCGGAGCAACAGGCACCCCGTCGTCGTCTACTTTCCACGGCGAGAAGTGGTTTAGGGGGGTGAAAGGAGTCCCGTACTTAGCCTGGATCCCATCGGAGGCAAGCGTGAACACACAAAAGCGGAAGGCCATGGGAAACTCGCGCAAGTACGTCTGCAACTGGGCGTGCGCAGCGGTGACGTCCGCAGACGTGCTGCCTGCCTTCTTCAACTCGATAACGCTGACCGGCATGCCGTTGCAGTAGAGCACGAGATCGAAGCGGCGCTTGTGATCGCCCTGCGCCAGGGTGACCTGGTTGACCGCAAGCCAGTCATTCTCGTCCGGGTCAGAACTCAGCAGGTGAATGGTCGGGTTGGCTTCACTGCCATCCGAGTCGATATACGTCAGCCGGTACCCACCCACGAGATAGTCATGGATGCGGTGATTTTCGGAGATGGCATCGTTCGATGCGGGCGAGGAAATCTCCGCTACAGTCTGCTGCAGATACTGCACCGGAACCGCCGGATTGCACCGCTGCAGAGCAGCGAAGAGTCGCGGGCGGATCAGCAGCTCGGCCCAAGAATCCCGCTCACCGCTACCCGGCGCAATGTCCTGCCCTGGCATGCTCCGCCAACCGAGCGGTTCTCCGAGCATTTCGAGAGCCATAGCCTCCCAGTCGGATTCAGAAAAAGCAGCAACGTGTGAGGCTGTCACAGTGTTCCCCCTGGTTGACCAGATCTGGATCGTTCGATGTCGTTTGGGCTCTGCCGCAATGTGTTGCAATATGAATGAGCGATCTTGGTGAGAGAGATCAGTCCTTTACCTTGCGAAGGTCTCCGCGTCCTTTATCTTGAGTTTCCCAGAGATAAGCTGAGGTAGAAGGGCGTCTCGGGTGGTGGCTAGAATTTTATTCTCGTCCGTGAGTGACTTCACTAGCGGGAGCGTGGACTCTGCGGAGCGATTGAACTGTGTCAGGGCGCTTTGGGTCGGGTAAACCATGGTGTACCCGTTTAGATCGAGTGCGCTCACTCTCTGTCTACCTGATGTGCCCACCATGTGCCGAATTGCGAAATTTCGAAAGCGTTCACTGGTAGCAAGGAAGTACGGGAATGCCACGGAGACGCCCGGGCGAGACCGCAAGACGATAAATTCCGTCGAGCCGATTCCGATTTGATCTTCCTCAAGAAAATCCACGAACCCAGTCTTGCGGTTCTCCAGGCACGGCGTGATCCTCGCGAGCAGTGTGTCTCCATTCATGAAGCGAGCGCCACTTTTAGCCGGGCGGTGGCCCCAGGCGCTGATGCTCATAGTCGAGGTGGGGAGTTTCTGCATGTCGACATAGACAGGCTGGGGGTCGGATGGCGCTGGCAGCTTGGGATTGAGCTCGACCAGGTCGTGTAGGCCCACCACCACGTCATCTTCATTTGGAGGTTGATTCATGCCCATAGATGAGAACTGCGCCTCCAGGAGTGCGACCGCCACTTCCACGAGTTTTGTGTTTGTGGCGATCTTGTCGTCAAGTGCGGCCAGTACGTCCGCTATGGCTTTCTGCTCTGACGGCTCCGGGATCCGCACCGGCCAGGCTCCCATGGTGGAGAGGCTTATTCGGTTTACCGTTGCCCCTTGAATGGTTTGTCGTTCTATTGTCCGTTGGAAATCGGGGCTGAGGTAGAGGTAGAGCAAGAATCTTGGGTCGACCACGGCACGATTAGGTCGAATCAAGGCCATTCGCCTCCCCAAGCAGGCTCGAACACCGGCTGGCATGAGTGCTGCTTCGCCTAGACGTGTCTCGTACGAAAACAGGAGGTCGCCTTCCATTGGTTCGACCCGTCTAGTCCATTTCGCGAAATCGGTCTCGGAAACATGATCTGACGCCGCCAAGTCGAGGCGACCTTCGTTGAGGCTCGAAATGTTGAGGAAATACGGCCCCTGGTCTATCCGCGTGGGAGTGGCGTGCGGCCCATCGAATATGGTCCCAAGGTCATCAACAGTTAGCTCAAGCATTGATTCTTTTCATTTGCTCGAGTACAACCTGAGTGAGCCGCGCCGATTCATCGAATTGTTGAGCTAGCTCCGAAGACAGTCTTGCGACCTTATCCTCGATAGGCTCGCCGTCATCTTCGACGTTCGCCGCTCCGACATACCGACCGGGTGTCAGCGCATACTCCGCACCTTTAACCTCTGCAAGCGAGGCTGAGTAGCAAAAGCCGGCTTCGTCGTCGTACGTCAGCCCAGCCTCAATGGCTGAGGCCGTGCCGCGCCAAGCATGGTATGTATCGGCGATCTTTGCAATGTCTTGGTCGGACAGTGCGCGCTCCGCGCGGTCCACCATGTAGCCGAGGTTCCGGGCGTCGATGAAGAGTACTTGCCCGGTCCGATCCACTGAGCCCCGAGAACCTGCGGTTTTGTCCTTCGCGAGGAACCACGTGCACACGGGGATACCGGTGCTGCGGAAGAGTTGGGTGGGCAGGGCCACCATGCAGGAGATCAGATCTGCTTCGACGAGCTGAGCGCGGATCTCGCCTTCACCACCGGAGTTGGAAGACATGGAGCCGTTGGCCATGACGACGCCGGCGCTCCCGCCTGGTGCAAGCTTGGAGATGATGTGCTGAATCCAAGCGTAGTTGGCGTTTCCAGCCGGGGGTACACCGTACTTCCAGCGGGGATCGGATTCGGAACGGGCCCAGTCTTTGATGTTGAAAGGAGGGTTCGCCATGATGAAATCCGCGCCGTTGGTCCCGGATAGCTCGGGGTGCTGGTCCCGGGCGAAAGTGTCTCCCCACCGGGACGCAAGGTTGGCGTTGAGACCGTGGATGGCGAGGTTCATCTTGGCCATCCGCCAGGTGCGCTCATTGAGCTCCTGGCCATAGACGGAGATGTCCGAGCCTTCCATGTTGTGTGCGGCGAGGAACTTCTCGGCTTGGACGAACATGCCTCCGGAGCCGCAGCACGGGTCGTAGACGCGGCCACGGTGTGGTTCCAGGACTTCTACTAGAACTCGGACGACGCCGGCAGGGGTGTAGAACTCGCCGCCGCGCTTGCCCTCGGCTTTGGCAAACTTCTCGAGGAAGTACTCATATACCTCGCCGAGGAGGTCCCGCGCTTTGCTGACGCCTTGGCCCGTGAAGCGGGCTGAGTTAAACAGGTCCAGCAGCTCGCCGAGTCGGCGTTGGTCTACGTTATCCCGGTTGTAGATCCGTGGGAGTGTGGCGGCCAGCGACTTGTTGTCCCGCATGACGAGTTCCATGGCTTCATCTATGAGCTGGCCAACCAATTTGGGCTCGCTTCCGTCCAACGCGGGGAGGCCCTTGCCGTTTTCAGCAAGATAGGTCCACCGGGCCTTCTCAGACACCCAAAACACGCCGCGCCCGGTGTACTCGTCGACGTCGTCGATAAGCTGGGCGATCTGCTCAGAGTTGAGTCCGTCGGCTTCTAATTCGGTCTGGATCTGCGCGCGGCGTTCCTCGAACGCGTCCGAGACATATTTCAGGAACACCAGGCCAAGGATCACGTCCTTGTACTGAGAGGCATCCATCGAGCCGCGCAACTTGTCCGCTGCCTTCCACAGAGTGTCCTTGAGTTCCTTCATGGTGGACGGTGCGGTATCCATTTTCACTCTCGGGGGCACTAGTGCTGTCCTTCGCTTGGTGCTGTTGCGGGTTCGGAGAGGGGACTTCAGGAATGATTTTCCTAGTCTCCATGCCGTCTCATCCAGGATAACGAGATAGTTCCCATGGGGACGGATAGGCGCGGCGTCGTGAAGCCCGTATGGGCAGTATCGACCAAGCAATGGTTCGTCGTACAGGTGTGGATTCGTCGGGTGGAGTATGTGGTCCATGGACTGGGCCCGTGATCCCCAGTCATCACCTGCGGTGGTTCGATACTGAGAATTGGGTGAGAAGCAGGAGCGGTGACGACAGTATGCGTGGTGCGGTGCGACGCCGGAGGGGAGGCCTTGGTCGTAGAAGTTGGTCCGGTGTGGACAGCAAACGAAGAAAGTCAAGACTGTATATCGAGTCTCGCAAACGCTCGTCTCGTGATACGAGCAAGCTATGTCGGATGCTGAAGAAATTCTTGGATTCCAGGTCCACAACATGTCTCGGAATCCCTTTTAAAATCCATCGTCTTATTACTGAATTAGGGACGTCTTGACGAGACGTGTGATCTGGGTGGCATGCGTAGCGTACGAGAGTTATCACGTCCCATTCGAATGCAGACCTTCAGATCGATACGTCGGAGGAAGCTCGGTGGGACGTGGCCTCACCGATCATGGCGACAGTGGAGCAAATAGAATCATGATACTCGCGGAGCGCATGTTGCTCGTCCTCCGGGCCATACTCGATCACCTGCGCACACGTGACACCGTCAGGGTCCGGAAGATGAATCCCCTCAGTCGTAACACGCGCACCATGCTGGATTTGGTCGAACAAATGCGGCCTCCGTGTTCGCCTTCGAGTGGCTCACCGAGAATGCCACTACCTCGTACCGATGGGTGAGGCTGTGCATGTGTGGATGCCCAGCTCCTAGCTCTGGAAGGGCATCCGTAGATGATGAGCCGGCAGCCACTCCGCACTTGCATTCCTTCCCTTGCGTCGTGCCCCGGATCTCGGCGCCCACGATCGCTCCGAAGACCTCCTATGATTGGACTAACCATATGAATGGTCACATGGCGGAAGGCGCTGCACGCGCAAAATGGTGCATCTAAATTTTAGAAACGAAATACAGCGAAGGAAATATCGATGTCGAATATTGTTTTAACGGGCGTAGATGATAGCGAGACCGCTCTCCGAGCGGCGGTGAAGGCGGCGTCACTAGCCGTTGCCCTCGGGGCCGAGTTGCACGTGATTACAGCATTCACAGTAAAAACAGGTGAGACCGTTCAATCGCTTCGCAACAACGAGCGGGCGACCGGAACCCACGCGTACAAGACGCTGGTGGCCAGATCCTCCACCACAGCCGAAGGCACGGCGAATGCAGCGGCGTCCAGGCTGCGTCAGGATTTTGCTGGTTTGACCGTTGTCGCGAAGTCCATCGAAGGCACCCCTGCGGCAGCGCTCATTAGTGAAGGTGAAAGGCTGGGTGTCGAGGTGATCGTGGTGGGGAATCGAAGAGTGCAAGGCCCCAGCAGGGTATTGGGAAGTATCGCGCGAACTGTTGCGAGTGAAGCCAATTGCGACCTTTATATCGTGCACACCCACCAGCGGTCATAGTCGATTACGAGCGGGAGGCAACGATCCCGTTTATGCGCGCCATCTCGTGCCGCCACGCGGTTTCCGTGTTGAATCCGGCTCCGAGGTTGGGAAGCTCTGCCATGTCCTCGTCGGGGATGTCGCGAAGCGTTCCCCCAGCCGAAAGGATGTCGATTGAGAGGCCAGCGATTGTGTCGACGCTGATGGCCTGGAGGACGGCCTGCTCCACGGTGGAGGCCGCGCTAGTGAGGCCATGGGCCCGGAGCACGAGGACGGGGAATTTTTCCATCGCAGCGACCATCTCTGATGCGAGCAACTGATTTCGAACGAGCACGCCCCTTGGATATATGGGCACGCCCCCTGCCGCGAGTTGGGTGCCGGGAATGTCGAATGCGCCAATGATCGGGCGGATGGCGATGCCGGCTAGGTCGGCTGCAACGATGCGTGGAGGATGGGCGTGTACGACCGCATCAACGTCGTCACGCGCCCGGA
The DNA here is from genome assembly GCF_051262655.1 of Nesterenkonia maliinae. Taxonomy (NCBI): domain Bacteria; kingdom Bacillati; phylum Actinomycetota; class Actinomycetes; order Micrococcales; family Micrococcaceae; genus Nesterenkonia; species Nesterenkonia maliinae. The sequence continues at coordinate 250,911 of NZ_JBIMEY010000002.1, forward strand.
GTACTGCAGTGTGTAGAGGCAGCTCGTTTGGCACGGACCACCCGTCTAGCTCTCCTGGGAGAGCCTCGGTGCCGTCAAATCCTATGAGGCGAATGTCCTCGACCTCGGTGTGACCGAGGCCACGTTCGCGCGGTCCTCGGCAACGCACCAGGAGGCTTTCCTCATCAACTCGCAAACTGATGTGTCCGAGAATTCCATCGGCGAGGCCGCGGCCCGCAAGCACGCGGCAGGCGTCGGCGATTAGCGAGCGTTCTTCTCTGAAGCCATTCAGCATGATCTTCCTTCTTGTCTGTTGAAATGTCCGACTTACTCTCAAGCTCTGCAGAATCGTGCCCCTGGATGGTGGTCGCATTAGCTCACCGGTGGGTGTCGACCTCGGCATGTGCCGTCGTTGAGGCCAGGGGTTTGCGAAGTGTGTCTGTTGACACATCCAGAGCTTAGGGTACATTGGTCTGGCCATTAGTTATTTGGGAGGAGCCTCCAATGCCACAAGTTGTTTATGTCGGTAGCGGCGATGACGAGCACGCGGTTGATGCGACGGTCGGCGAGAACGTGATGAGCGCGGCTGTGCGCTCGGGCGTCCCGGGGATCGTGGGTGAATGCGGCGGTCAGATGTCTTGCGCCACGTGCCATGTGTGGGTCAAGGATGACTTCCGTGAGCGAGTCGGGAGGCCTAGCGAGTTGGAAGCTGACCTGCTCGATCTCGGAGTATCGGACTACACAGAGGCCAGCCGTCTCGGCTGCCAAATCCCCATGACTGACGAGCTCGACGGACTCGTCGTCGAGCCGCGCCCCGAAGCATGGCACTGACAGGAGAGAACTAGCGATGTTGCGTCCAGATATCAATGACATGCTGACCCAGACCGGCCCCGGTACTCCCATGGGCGACTTGTTCCGGCGCTATTGGCAGCCGGTCCTGCACACGGAGGAGCTCCCCGAGGACGGGTGCCCACCCGTGCGTGTGAAGATCCTCTCAGAGCGGCTTATCGCAGTTCGCACACCCGAGGGCGAATACGGACTCATGGATGAGTTCTGTGCGCATCGTGGCGTATCGATGTTCTTCGCTCGGGTCGAGAGCGGGGGTATCCGCTGTCCCTACCACGGCTGGAAGTACAACGCCGGGGGACAAGCGATTGAAGTTCCCAGCGAGCTCAATAACTCTGAATTCTGCAAGAACGTCAAACTCCGTTCTTATCCGTTGGTCAAGGTAGGCGACCTGCTCTGGGCCTACCTGGGGGATCCCGAGAAGCAGCCGCCGCTTCCGTCATGGGAATTCGCGACAGTTCCTTCAGGGCAGACCTTCACGTCGAAACGCTTCCAGGAGAGCAATTGGCTCCAGGCACTTGAGGGTGGAATCGACTCAAGTCACGTGACGTGGCTGCACGGTGGTGGCCCCACGGGCGGTGGGCTTGAGGCCGACCCGTTGTTCGCTGGGGCCAAGGGCAACCAGTACAACAAAGGCGACGTAAAGCCGTCCTTCGAAGTCGTCGAGAACGAGGGTGGGCTCCTGATTGGTGCTCGCCGTAACGCGGAAGAAGGTCACTACTACTGGCGCGTCACGCCCTGGGTGTTGCCCAACTTCACATTGGTTCCTCCACGCGGTGACCATCCCGTGCATGGTCATTTCTGGGTCCCGATTGATGATGAGAATTGCTGGGCCTGGAGCTTTGACTACCACCCCACACGCGACCTCACCGAGGCGGAGGTCTCAGCGATGGAAGCCGGAGCAGGCGTGCATAGCAAGAACATTCCGGGTACGTATCTCCCCGAAGCCAACAAAGAGAACGACTACCTGATCGATCGGGAAAAACAGAAGAGTGGTGAACTCTTCTCAGGCGTCGAGGGCATCGCGATCCAAGATTCCTCTCTCCAGGAGAGTATGGGGCCGATCGTAGATCGCACCAAGGAACGGCTCGTTGCGACGGATGCCGGGATCATCAAGGCTCGTCAGAAACTACGCCGCGTCGTCGAAGCCTTGCGTGATCACGGCACGGAGCCGATGGGGAACATCCCTGAGCACCAGAACATCCGCTCGGTGGCGATCGTTCTCCCGGCGGACCAACCGTTCGTCGAAGGTATCGGAAACGGTTTCGAGGCACGCGAAGGCGTGCGGCAGACCACGGTGTAGACATGACTACACCTATATCAGTCAGCGCCTGCGCTCGAGCTGCCACGGCAGAAGAAGCCGCGTACCGCATCGATTATCCATTGGCACACGCCCGTTCTACCCGCGTTATCGCATTCGATGAGACGGCGGCAGTGACTGTGTTGTCGATCTCTCAAAGCCCCTGGGGGCAAGCGCAGTTCTATACGACGTCGAATTCAGGTGAGGAGCTCATTACCCTGAGCGGTGAGCGGCGTCCGATGGTCAAGGAAATAGAGCACTCTGACTCCGTCATCATGGTTGCCACGAATTCGGTCGTCTCGGCCGCCGCCGCGGAGGTGGGACTCGCCTGCCGCGAGCGGTCCATCATGACGGCAGGTCTACTCCTGCTAGACGCAGGGGCGCTCAGCGGCGAGGCGCTGAGTGCGCTCCGCCCATATGCTCGCATCCTGTTGGTTCCTGCGGATGAGGAAGACCTCTTCCAGCTGTTGAAGGCGATCAGGGCGTGAGGACGATACCTCAGCTCCAGGAGATGAAGCAGACGGGTGAGAAATCCGTCTGCTTTGTCGCCTGGGACTACCACATGGCGCGCATCGCCGATCGGGTCGGGGCCGATATCGTCTCGATCGGTGACACCGTCGGGGTCAACTTGTGGGGGCAGCAGAATCCGCTGGAGATTTCCTTCGATGAGCTACTGATAGTTGCCAAGGCAGTGCGTCGAGGGGTTTCTAGCGCCCTCCTTAGTTGTGATTTCCCTTTCGGCCCACTGCAATCCGGTCAGGCTCTGCCTGCAGCGATCCGTCTCGTCAAGGAAGTGGGAATCGACCTCGTCAAACTCGACGGGGCGGCCGACTTTCCAGAGGGGGTTGAGGAGCTCACGCGTGCGGGGATCCCGGTCTTCGCCCAGTTTGGGATCACACCGCAGACTTCGTTGAAATATGGACTCGATTATTCCGCCGCTCACACGGTGCAGGTGCCGGAGGAAATGACGGAGGAGTTCGTCACCGAGGCCAAGCGATTGGAAGCTGCAGGCGCAGTGTTGCTCAACTTCACGAACTCTGGACCGGTCGTGGGGTCAGCCGTGGCGCAGGCGGTCTCTATCCCCGTACTTGGGGGCTTCGGCGGGGGACCTTGGCTGGACGGCAGAATCCGAATGGTCACGGCGGCGCTCGGATACAACGAGAAATGGCTGGATGCGGAGCCCGACACGTACGCAAACGTCGCCCGTATCGCACACGAGGGGCTCACTGCCTGTGCAGAGGACATTCGCTCCGGACGTCAAATTCGTGGTGGCATCAATGTCCCAGGCGTGAGCTGACGATACAGAGGAGACGGTTATGCCCGTTATTGATGTGGACGGAATCCGCACCCGCTATGAGATTGTCGGTGACGGTCCTCCGATTCTGATGTTTAGCCCAGGCGGCTTCGACTCGAGTCTGGACAATTGGACCAGTTTCGGGCGATACAAGGAACTTGGATTCATCGATGCCCTGTCGCAGGAATACTCCTGCATTGTCTTCGACAGGCGCGAGTCGGGGCAGTCGGGCGGGCGCCTCGAGCGACTGGCATGGCCGAAGTACGTTGACCAGGCGATCGGCCTGCTCGACCACCTCGGCCTCGACGCGGTGCACACGATGGGTGGATGCGTGGGCTGCTCATCGGCTGCCCTCCTGGCGATCGCGCAGCCGGGGCGTGTACGCAGCATGGTGCTCTTCTCGCCAGCCGGCGGGGTGACGTATAGGGCGGCCCAGCAGAAGCGCTTCACGCAACACCTTGGATTCGCGCTGGAGCATGGCGTCAAAGCCGTCGTTGAGCACGCTCAGTCCACCGCCTCGGGGTTTAGTAAGGACCCCAGGGTCGGCCCATGGGCTGCCGCACTTCGCACGGACGACGACTTCGCTAGGCGCTATGCGGAAACAACTCTCGAGCGGTACCAGACGATCGTGGCGGGATCCGCGCGGCTTCTGTTCGATCGCGACACCGTTCCGGGACCGGAGCCGGAGGACCTTCAGCTGTTAGAAGTCCCTGCGTTGATCGTGCCCGGAGAAGATCTCTCGCACACCCGCTCGGCTGCGCGCTACCTAGAAGAGTGTCTGCCGCAAACTGACTACTGGGATGTGCCGGTCATCGAACAGACACGCGACGCGTCCACCGCTCGTGTGCGTGAGTTTCTCTCCCGGCACTGAACCCAGGTGGCTTGAGCAAGGGTCACCCTTCGTCGTAAGCGAGCTCGATGCGTTGAATCTGGGCGATCCGTTCTGCGTGGATACCGCCTTTAAATGGTGTGGCGAACCATCGATCGAGGAGTGCGAGAGCTGTCTCGTCATCGATGACCTTGGTGCCGATCACCATCACGTTGGCGTTGTTGTTGCCGCGCGAGATGTCGACGGAGAACTCTGAGTAGGCGAGGCCTGCCCGGACCCCTCGCACCTTATTGCAAGCAATCACCTCGCCCTGACCGCTGCCGCCCACGATGATGCCCAGATCAGCCTCCCCCAGTGCGACCATACGGCCTACCGCAGCGCACAGCGGCGGATAGTCCACCGTCGTGGCGCCACGCGGGGCTAGGTCGGATACTTCGTGCCCTCTTGCAGTCAACATCTCCACGATGCGGTCGATAAGGCGCACACCGTGGTGGTCACCTGCGATGGCTATGCGTGCGTGGTCAGAGGTCATCCCTGAAGCTCCTGTGTGCCGTCGGCGAAAAGGTCTTCGATGGTCGGACGCGCGGTGATGATGCGTTGGGCCATGGCGTGGTCGATGAGTTCATTGAGCGTCGCCTGATTCTTCTCAATCCCGTAGGGCAGGGGATCTGAACCGGTGATCTGCATAGCTTGAGCGAGAATCAGATCCTGGCGGTTGTCTCGGGGATTGTGGCGGAGTTGCTCGATGTAGGGACGCTTCGCCGCCGCGAAATCAGTGAACAACTGAGCGGCGAGATCGGGGTGCTGTGCGAGCAACTCGTCACGCACAACGACAAGATGGTTGATGGGAAATACGCCGCGCTCTCGGAGCACATCGGCAGCCACTTCGTCGGGGTCCGCAATCTGCGGGACTACCTCGGGGTGTGCGATGCCCGCGCCGACGACGGCGTCGATTTCACCAGCCAGAAGCATCTCCTCCAACGTCACGCCCTCGGGAGCGTGGAACACGTTCTTAGGACGCTTATATGAGGCGACGTGTTCGTCGCCTGAGCACACCCAGGCGACCGAGTCGAGATCGAGACCGGACTCGGCTAACGCCGCACGACCCCAAACGCCCGTGGTGACGGTGTAACCGCGATTCACGCCTATACGACTGCCGGCGAGATCTGTACCGGGCCGGCCCTGATTTTCTCGCAACACCTGGGTGGCGCGGTGATGGAAATCGCGGACAAGAAATACCGGTAGCGCGGTGAACGCAACACCATGTTCCTTGGCAGTGAGATAGGTGGTCAGAGCCATCTCCGCGACATCGAACTCGAGGCCCCGGACCATTTTCCGGAATCCCTTCACCAAAACGGGCTCATCGACGAAATCGAAGCCAAGCCCGCAAGATGATCCCTCCTCTATCAGCGCGCGGTTCGCCCCCTGTGGGCGCATCAGTACGGACAAGTTCATGGATCCTCCGCTTCGTGGGAAAGCTGACTCTCTGTACCGGATGCTAGCCTGGTATAACCATTATGCCAATCTTGAGCTCAAGGACGTGCCCATGACTAATTCAGTGATCGCGGCGGTGCGTACAGCACCCCAGGTGACCGAGATGCGCGAGTTTCCCAAGCCGCAGATCGATGCCGACTCTGCATTGCTCAAAATAGAGGTGGCGGGCATCTGCGGCACCGACGCCAAGCTGTACTTCTCCCCTCCCGATACCCCCTCGACTCAAGGGCCCGTCATCATGGGGCACGAGAATGTCGGTGTGATCACCGAGGCAGGAGAGCGGTTCAGGCTCCGGCACGGTCTTGCAGAAGGCGACCGCGTCTTCGTCGAGCACTATGTGGCCTGTTACAACTGCCAGTGGTGCCGCATCGGCGAATATCGCCACTGTGAAGCTACAGACTGGCGCACCAACCCAGATGCTCGTAGGTTCGGGTACACATCCTCGGATATGCCGGGACGCCTCTGGGGCGGCTTCGCCGAGTACATGTACTTGCCCTGGAATGCGGTACTACACAAGGTCCCCGAAACCATGTCGCCTGAACTAGCGGGACTCATCATGCCGCTCTCGAACGGCATCGAGTGGGCGCTGCTCACGGCAGGCATCGGTTATAACGACACGGTGCTTATCCAAGGCCCCGGCCAGCAGGGACTCGCGCAACTCGTCGCCGCGAAGCAAGCGGGTGCCTCACGGATCATCGTGACAGGTACCAGCCGTGACAAGGAGCGTCTCGATCTCGCACTGGAACTCGGTGCCGACGATGTCATCGACATCCTCACGGAGGACCCACGCGAAAAGGTCATGGACCTCACCGAGGGGCGCGGGGTCGACTACGTACTCGACTGCACGTCGCGAGCCGGAACAGCACCCTTGTTGCTCGGAGTCGACGTGCTGACGCGTCGCGACGGCACGCTCCTAGTTCAGGGTGAACTGGCTGCGTTCCCCGACTTCCCACTGAAAAAGATTACCGAGAAGTCGATCACCATCAAGTCGGCACGGGGCCACTCATATCGGGCCTGCGAACTCGCCGTGGCACAGATAGCCTCAGGCAGGTTCCCGCTCGAAAAACTCGCGACTCACCGGTACGGCATTGATCAGGTCGATCACGCGATCCGGGTGCTCGCAGGCCAGACCGACGAGGATGCGATACACATCTCGATGATGCCCGAGATGATCGGCCAACCGGGCGGCCGAACGAGCGCGAAAGTCACACCCTGATGGCGGGCCTCGTCGTGACGGGCGCGCCCCGCACGCCCATCCATCTCCTCGACGCGCTTGCCAAGTACGGTGTCGCCACGGTGCACGAAGCACAGGGCCGTAACGGGCTGCTCGCATCGGAGATCACACCCGTCCAGAGCGGAACGCGCGTCGCGGGGACGGCTGTGACAGTCACGGTGGCGCCTGGCGACAATACGACGATCGCAGTCGCGGTTGAGCAGTGCCAGGAGGGCGACTTGCTGATTGTGACTCCAACGGCACCGTGCGACATGGGATATTTCGGCGACTTACTCGCCACCTCGCTCATGGCTCAGGGCGCGCGAGGCCTGGTCATCGACGCCGGTGTGCGCGATGTTGCCGACCTCAAAGCCATGGGCTTCCCGGTTTGGTCGCGGCATATTTCCGCCGAAGGAACCACTAAAGGCAACCTTGGAGATGTGAATGTTCCCATCTCCATCGCGGGTCAGATCGTACACCCAGGGGACGCGGTCCTCGCCGACGATGATGGGGTCGTAGTGGTGCCACGAAGGAAGGTCGATGCGGTGTTAGGCGCCGCGAAGGCGCGCGAAGAAAAAGAAGAACTCTCCCGCGTTCGGTATCTCACAGGTGAGATCGCGCTCGACGTGAACACCATGCGGCCCATGCTCGAGGCTGCAGGGATTCGATACCTCGACTACGGCACATGGGAAGAGGAGAGAACATCATGATTATCGATATTCACGGTCACTACACGACAGAACCCGAACCGCTTCAACAGTTCCGTCAGGCCCAACTCCGAGGAGAGTCACCGAGCGTGGCAACTCTCAGTGCCAAGGTCTCGGAGGACGCGGTCAGGCAAAGTGTCGAAGAAAACCAGCTCCGAGTTTTGCGTGAGCGGGGCGGAGATCTCATGTTGTTCTCTCCGCGTGCCTCTGGGATGGGTCATCACGAGTCAGATCCAGATATCGCGGATAGGTGGGCGATTGCATCCAATGAAATGGTTCACCGTGTCAGCGAACTCTTTCCCGCACACTTCGCTCCCGTCGCGCAGCTGCCCCAGACACCAGAAGGAAACCTCAAAGGCGTGCTCGCTGAGCTGCGCCGGACCGTGGAGGAGCTTGGATTTGTCGGGGCCAATCTCAACCCAGACCCCTCCGGGACATGGGCGGGTAAACCACTGACGGATCCATCATGGTTCCCGATCTACGAAGCCGCCGAAGACCTCGACGTCCCCCTCATGGTTCATGTCTCAACAGCATGCAACCCGAACTTCCACACCCTCGGCGCGCACTACCTCAACGCCGACACGAGTGTCTTCATGCAGTTACTCCCCTCAGATCTGTTCACCCGGTTCCCCGGATTACGGCTCATCATCCCCCACGGCGGCGGTGCCGTCCCCTACCACTGGGGCCGCTACCGCGGACTTGCCATGCGCAATGGGTGGCAAGACCCCTCCGAGCTCCTGCGTAACGTGTTCTTCGATACGGCCGTCTATCACCAGCCCGGATACAACCTCCTCCTCGATGTGCTCCCGTCATCAAATGTGCTCTTCGCCTCGGAGATGCTTGGCGCCGTGCGAGGGGCCGATCCGGAGACCAGCGTGGAATGGGATGACACCCTCACATATCTGAAGGGCTCTGACCGCCTACCGGCGGACTGGGACGCAATCACACACAAAAACGCATTGCGCGTCTATCCGCGGCTTGCCGCGAGGATAGAAGGGAATAGGGGATGAGTCGCTTGCAACTGACTTTTGCGTGCGGCGACTACGACCGCACGCGCGGAATTGAAGATGGAAGCGTGGCCGTCGACGGCATCGATCTCACATACCTGCGGTTGCCCGTGGAGGAGACATTCTTTCGCATGGCGAGGCACCAGGAGTTCGATGTATCGGAAATGTCACTGTCGACTTACGTCTCAACCCTCAATGCGCTCGACGCGGGAGACGAACCACCCTTCGTCGCACTGCCGATCTACACGTCGCGTCAATTCCGCCACGGCGGCATGTTCATCAACACTGACGCCGGTATCGAGAAGCCCTCCGATCTTCGGGGTAAACGAATCGGCATGCCCGAAATGCAGCTGACTGCATGCGTGTGGCAGCGAGGAATCCTCGCCGACCACCACAAGCTGCCACTCGACGCGTCGAAGTTCTTCACCGGCGGACAAGAGAAGCCCGGGCGGATAGAGAAGGGCGTGGTGGACGTGCCGTTCGACGTCCATCGGATCGCGTCGGACCGTACACTCTCGGAGATGCTCGCTGGGGGCGACCTGGATGCGATCTTCGCGCCCCGGATTCCGAGTACTTTTGAGGGACCAGGTGGTCGCGTCGCGCGGCTATTCCCAGAGACGAAGGAAGCCGAGCAGGCATACTTCCGGGACACTGGAATCTTTCCTATCATGCACGTGGTCGTTTTGCGGCGGGAGTTGTATGAGCGCCATCGATGGGTGGCTCAATCGCTGACGAAGGCGTTGACCGTGGCGAAGGCGCAGGCGACAGCACGTATCTATGATTCCTCTGCACTACGGTTCATGGACCCATGGCTGATGTTCCACCTAGAAGAAGCCCGTGACGTGTTAGGCGAGGACTACTGGTCTTACGGGCTGGGGGCATCTGATCGAAAGGTCCTCGGAACTTTTCTCCACTATCACCACGAGCAGGGCTTGTCTGGAACCCGCCGAGAGCCTGAAGACCTGTTTGCCCCCGAGGCGTTGGAGTCCTTCGTCATCTGACACAGTTCGGCCCGAGTGCTCTGGGAGCACTCGGGCCGTTTGCACTGTTACCTCGTTAAATAGGACTTCAATGGGATGTCTGTGTCGCCGGCAACCTCTGGCGGGATATTGCCGCCTGTTTCGAGCAAGCGCCGCACCGCCATGTAATCGCGCGTAGCGTTGACTGACTCGATTGAGGCGAGCTGGCCATTGCGGTAATAGAGCGCGGAGAAACGCTCGCTGTCGGGTTCACCCCGGACCACGACTTGGTCGTAACCGATCGCGAGGCCGGCCATCTGTAGTTTGAGATCGGCTTGATCTGACCAAAACCACGGTACCGCCACCGGAGTTGGCTCGTGCTCCATCAATGCTGCGGCTGCGGCTTTCGCCTGCGCGATCGCATTGGGCACAGATTCCAGCCGTACAGGACCGTGGATAGGGTGGGAGCTCACCGCGCAGTCACCTGCCGCCACAATGCCTGGAATGCGAGTGCGCCCGGACGTGTCGACGTCGATCCCGCGATCACTCGCCAGCCCCACCGACGCGGCAAGGTCAGTGTGTGGGATTAAACCGATGCCAACGATGACAACATCGGCTTCGATTACACGGCCGTCAGCCAGCTCGACCCCGGTGACGCTGCTGGTTCCCTGGAAGCCTGACACTGCGGCACCGAGCACTATCTCGGTGCCGCGGCGCTGATGCGCGTTTGCATAGAAACTGGACATCTCTGGGGCGACTACGCGTGCCATGAGGCGATCCTGTGCCTCTAGAACCGTGACATTCTTACCGCTCGCAGTCGCTGTTGCAGCGATCTCGAGCCCCACGAAGCCGCCGCCAACAACAACAACGCGAGACGCCTGATCGAGGGATCGCCTCAGCGCGACAGCATCGTCGACGGTTCGCAGGTAATGGATGCCTTCGAGTTCAGAGCCATGTACGCGCATGCGACGAGGTGTCCCACCCACCGTAAAGGCGAGCCGATCAAACGAGAGCATTCGACCGGTGTGAGTGACTGCTTCGCCTGATCCCTCGATGGAATCGTCTAACGTGATCGTTTCGATCCATTCGCCACAGACAAGAGCGATGTCATTGGTCGTGTAATAGTCGGCACCGCGCAGCTGCAGCTCCTGTTCGCCAGCCTTGCCGCTGAGGAATGCCTTCGACAGGGGCGGACGCTGGTATGGGGAGCGGTTCTCTCCTCCGACTACGGTAATCGGCGCTGTGTCACCTAGTTCGCGAAGACTGGCCGCGAGCTGCAGGCCCGCTTGGCCGGCACCGATGATCAAGGTATGGCCGGATGGTCGCGCCGTTGCTGTGTGATCCATGATCCTCCTTAAGGGTAGGACCATTAGACCACACTAAACTGTGGCGTGGGTCACTGCGCGGCGACGCGCTGTGCCGTTCGCTCCAGATGTTCAGTCAGGATGGCTCGAGCCTGCTTGAGGTCATGGGACTCGATCGCATTTATGAGGTCACTGTGCTCCTCTACGCCCTTGATGCCCATGTCTGGGGCGGCGTCTTTCGCCGCACGAAGAGATGAGATGAGGGGTCCGTGGAAGCTGTGCATAAGCGCCTCAATCGCTGGATTGTGAGTACAGGCTGAAAGCTTTACATGGAACGCCGCAGACATCTCTGTTGCGTAGATGCCTTCCGCCTTTGCGGCCTTGGCGCCAGCTACGAGGTCGCGGAGCTCAACGATGTCCTCCGGAGTTGCGCGCTCCAGGACCAGGGGAAGGATTCCGAGCTCGAATATCTGGCGAGCCTCCGTGGCGGCGCTTGCTGATATGGGCGAAAGGGTTAAAAGGTGCGCGAGGTTGTCTCCCACGATTTCTGGCGAGGGGGAGGTGAGGAAGGACCCACCGTGTGCGCCGAGCCGTACCTTGATCAAGCCGGTTGCTTCAAGGACCCGCAAGGCTTCTCGTACTGTAACGCGACTGACCCCGAGCTGCTGGCAAAATTCACGTTCGTTCGGCAGGCGGTCCCCCGGTTTCAGGTTTCCATCTCTGATCAGTTGCTTGATCTGGTCCACGATGGCGTGCGAGGCGCGTTCTACATTCACCTGGTTAAACAGCTGCGCAGGTGGGGGGTTAGTGGGGGTGTCGGACAATAGCGTCTCCTGTGATTCAGGTGCACCGAGATCAGTTGAAGACCGCGGTCGTGGGGCTGGGTGCTCAGTGACTGTCCGCGTGGGGACGGTTCTGGGTCACATTATGAGGATACTCGCCTGTCGCCTTTCGGCTCATTGGTGGTATGGTCCATCCATTGACCGTATGATGTGGGTCACACGCTAGAGTTCGCACGAGCGCCGAATGCAGCGCCTTGTGAGTTGAGACAATGAGGAAGGGCGTTCAATGGTGTCTGCCACACGAAGGCGAGTCGCGAGCCGGGTCCCTCGACAGACCGATCACAAAGTCGCAGTACACGCTTCGCGAGTTGGCAACATGCGGGGGTGTCTCGCATGATCGATGCAATCACCAGCGGCCTCGATCAGGTGCTCCAGTGGGAGACCCTGGCACTGATGGTGGTTGGCATGCTCGTCGGGTTCGTCGTCGGGATCTTGCCTGGCCTCGGTGGTGCCGTCGCTTTGGCACTCCTCCTTCCCTTTACGTTCGCCATGGAGCCGGTCCAGGGAATTGTCTTTTTGCTGAGCATGTGGATTGTGACCGGGACCGCCGGCGACATCACGTCCGTCTTGTTCGGTATACCCGGTGAAGCCACCTCAGCTGCAGCGGTGCTCGACGGTTACCCCATGACCAAAAAAGGGGAGGCCGGTCGAGCGCTGGGAATCGTTCTGACTAGCTCTGCCATCGGCATGCTGTTTGGTGCCGTTGTCCTGGGTCTCTTCATCACCATAATTCGGCCCCTAGTGCTCATGCTCGGACCACCAGAGTTCTTCATGCTGGTACTCCTGGGGTTGGCATTCGTCGTCACGCTTGCGGGCAAGAGCCTCGCTAAGGGAATGGCCATGGTCGCTATTGGGCTCCTCGTGTCCTTCGTCGGGTCTGATCCAACCGCGGGACTCCCTCGGTTCACATTCGATCAGATGTATCTCTGGAGCGGCATACCACTGATTCCGGTCGTCGTCGGGCTCTTCGGTGGCGCCGAGGTGCTTCAGTTGATGTTGACTCGGTCAGCTATCGCCAGCGGCACACGAAGCGATGCCAAGATCACTGGCACGATGCGCGGGGTCACCGATGCGCTACGTCACTGGCCTGTCGCCATCCGTTCGTCCTCCATCGGTGTGATCATTGGCATGCTCCCTGGTCTTGGTGGCACGGTTGCCCAGTGGATCTCGTACGGGCAGGCACGTCAGTTCTCAAAGAACCCTGACCAGTTTGGCAAAGGCGCTGTCGATGGGCTTGCCGCGGCTGGGGCGACAAACAACGCGAAAGACGCCGGATCGCTCATCCCCACAATTGCTTTTGGAATTCCGGGTGGTGCGGCCACTGCTGTCATGCTCGGCGGTTTCCTGATTCTCGGCATCAATCCAGGCCAGGACATGCTGACCACGCAGCTAGACATCACTTTCTCGATGGTGTGGACGGTTCTGATCGCAGGTCTCCTCGGAGTTGTGCTGGCATTCGCGCTGGTGCGGCCGCTCGCTGCCTTGACCAGGATTAGTGGCCCCGTCATCACGCCGATCCTGTTCATGTTCATCGTGATCGGCGCCTACACAGCGAGTAACAGTTGGGGCGATCTACTCGTCATGCTTGGAGCCTCCGTACTAGGTGTGGTGTGTCTGCGCTGGGACTGGCCCCGTGTGCCGTTCCTGCTCGCCTTGGTGCTGGGGGCACTGCTTGAGCAGTATCTAAACCTCTCCAACACTCTTTTCGGCTTGGACTGGCTCACCCGGCCGGGTGTCATCATCATCGGTCTCGCCGTGACGGCCTCACTGTTCTTCAGCATCCGCTCATCACGACGTAGCCGCCGTGCAACTCGCACGGACGGGCGGGACAAGAAGGTCGGGTCCCCAGTCATCGAAACGATCGGAAAAAAGAAATGACGGTCCAGTCCACGACCAGGTCAGCTATGCCGGACCTCGTCATCTCCTGCGTGGTGCTTGTGTTGTGCGCAGGGGCATTAGCCCTGAGTTTCACCTACTCGCCTGTGGTCTCCCTGCTGCTGCCGCGTCTGGCTGCGGGGTTGGGCATCCTGTGCGCGGGATTGATGATCGCTAGTACGTCGCGCGCGCTGGCAAGTCGGCGCGAGAAGACCAAAACGGTGGGCACTACCAGCCCCGTTGAAGAACGCACAACAGTTCCGGATCCTACCGAGGCCGGAGTCGACGTGGACCCAAACGATGCGGAGTATGTCCTTTCGCACACCTCGCGAGGTGTGTGGTTGTCCACACTCGGTTTCATCGTTGGATTCTTCCTCGTTCTCTACCTATGCGGACTATTCGTCGCTGCGGCCGCCTTATCCCTGAGCTACCTGGTCGTCGTTGGCAAGAAGTCCTGGCTCTTTGCCTCCATGTATGCAGTAGTCCTGACCGGGCTGCTGTGGATCCTCATGCGTTGGGTTACATACATTCCCAGCCCCCGCGGAGTCTTGTTCTCCGGCGGATAATTTCCGTTCGAATCACCAGAATTACCAAGGAAGGTAAATTCATGTTTCAGAATAAATCCCACGTCACTCGTGTCGCATTAGGTGCAGGTGTGATCGCCGCTCTCGGGTTGACTGGCTGTACCGCGTCGTCCTCATCAGAATCAGGCGCCGGTGAAGCCACGGCTGAAGGGTGTTCGTCCCTGGCAGGGAGCAACATCGAGCTCGTGATCCCATACGACGCCGGAGGCGGATACGACGTGCTCGCCCGTCTTGTCATTCCAGGGCTAGAAAACGCACTGGATGCCACGGTGACCCCAATCAACAGGCCCGGCGCGGGCGGTCTGCTTGCGATCAATCAGCTGAGCGCGGCGCCCGCTGATGGTAGCCAAATTGGCATAGTCAATGGAACGGGTGCTGCTGCTGCGATTCTGGCAGGCGCAGAAGGGCCAGAGTTCGGATTCGACGATCTCAGCTACCTTGGCCGCGTCGCGATCGACGACCTGGTCGTCACCACTAACGCAGACAGCGAATACCAGACGTGGGAAGACGTCCAGGAAAGCGACGGATTCAGGTTTGGCTCGACCGGCCGCGGTTCCTCTGACTACATCGTGGCCAACGCAATGATCGAGACATTCGACCTACAGAACGCCGAGGTCATCGTTGGTTTCGACAGCCAGTCTGAGGCCGACCTTGCGCTTATCCAGGGCAACGTAGACGCGATCGCTGGTCCGCTCGATAGCCGCCGCGCAAGTATCGAGAGCGGTGAAACGACCGCTGTGCTCTCGTTTGCCGATGAGGCCCCCGACGACGCGGGCGACGCTGCTGTCTTTAGCGAACTCGATCTCTCTGAAGACGGACAGGGCATCATTGACGGAATCAAACTGCTGACCGAGTACGGCCGCCCCCTCGTCGCGCCAGCGGGGATGGAAGAGGAGACGCTCAGCTGCCTGCAGGACGCGCTGGCAGCTGCCATGGAAGATCCCGAGGTTCTTGACCAAGCAGAGGAAATGCAACGCGAGTTGTCCTACCTTTCGGGACAGGAACTCACCGACGAGGTCGTTCCAGCTTTCGAGGAGCTCCCGGAAGACTTCATCGAAGTCCTTGAATCCTCATACTGACGGGTAGAGATACATAACCAGCGGGCCCTTCGCCTCCGCAAACACTGCGCGGAGGCGAAGGGCCCGCTTCTCTTTGTGCGACCGGGAGGTCGCGAGGACGGGCATATGACATGACGTCGGCGAATGACAGTGCGGCGCCCACGCCGCGACGGGAAGACATCCTCTCGCAAACCACGGCCTTTCTGTTCTCCGTCGCACTCGGAATGGCGACTGTTGCGGTTCCGCTTGTGGCCACGGCAGCTGGATACCAGCTAGCAGCCGTGGGATTTCTAGTTGGCGCATCCGCCATCGCTCAGATCGTCGTGAGAGCAGGAATGGGCGCGATGATGGACCGCTTCAGCACGCGGACCTTCATCCTCGCAGCATTGATTCTGCTGGCGGCCTCCTGCGTTCTCCTCGGCGTGAGCAGCGAGCTGTGGGCATTTGTTGTTTCACAGCTCCTTCAAGGAGCCGCTCGAGCCTATTTCTTTACGGGTATGCAGACGCACGTGGTGCGCGCTTCGCGACCGGCGGTGTCTGCTCTGGCCATCATGAACGTGACCAACGGTGTGGGGCTACTGATTGGCCCCCTTATCGCTGGGATCATTGGTGCCTTCTCTCTCACGCTTGTGCTCTTCATCGCTGCTGGCGTTGCCGTACCGGCTCTGCTGAGCTGTGCGTTCCTTATCCGGTACGAGCCCTTCTCGAAGCCGCGGAGGGAGCCGAGCGAAAAAGCCGTGCCTATGTGGCGGCGCGATGGCGTCACGATGGCAGGGTGGATGGGCGCGACCGCTGGAGCGTGGAGGGGGATCCTGAACTCCTATGTGCCCGTTCTCTTGACTGAGGCAGGGCATTCGATCCCACTTGTGGGAGCTACGACTACGCTGGCGAACCTCGCAGCTCTCGTAGGTTCCAGTATTGCGAAGCCAGCTCATCGGTTGGGGGTGAAACTTTCTGGGGCCCTGGGAGCGGGTTTTGCAGTCGTAGGGTTGGCTTTTATGGCGCTATTGGCGCCACAACTTCTGTGGGCGGGGGTGTTCTTATTCATCTCGGGCGTGGGAGCCGGAGTCCTGCAGACACTTGGCCCAGCGCTCGCCACGGATGCGGTCGGGTTGGAAGAACGAGGGCGGGCGATCGCATCGGTCGGAACGTTCCGGGCCATCTCACTCCTTATCACCCCTATGAGCATTGGTGCCCTGATATTCGTCGTTCCTTCCGCGGCAGTCGCAACCGCGACTGTCGCCGTCCTTGTGGGAATTCCCGCCATGGCGATGAGAGGCGGCCCGAAAGGGTTTAAGTAACCCGACGGTGGTGTCTTATTTCGGAGACAAACTCCCCACGGGATGAGTTTCGCTGCGAGCAGTTGGCCAGGTTTCGCGCTGGCTTGCGCCGGCTGGAAACTCTCTGCACGATGCTGCGCGACTGGACCCTCTACAAGGCCCGCCGTCCCGATCGCGTCTGGGCATTCCCTAGCGGCTTGACGAAAACCATAGAGGCACGCCGGCTCATGGGGCAACTGGGGGCGGAGGATCACGCCCAGAGACCGGAGCGGTCGATACCACTCATCCTGCCGGAGAAGCGGTGTGATTAGAAGCGACCGTGGCCAGGTGGTGGCAATGGCTCAGCGGAACTGCGGAGTCTACGCGGAACTGGTTCGGGGAGGATCCCTCCGCTCAACTACCGCAACAAGTTCCGCGCGACTATACGCCCAGCTCAGAGGCGCATCTGGGTGAATTCCTGCGGAAGTGCGGAAGTTATCTCAGCGGAAGTCCCCTTCTGTTAACCACAGAAGAAAGTGGGGTTGTAAGAGGGGGCGAGAAGCAGCGTGACAGCTTCCGCACTTCCGCAATCATGCAACGACTCAAGTAACTCGTCCACTCTGCCTACAACCTCATTCACACGCACGAGCTCCCAGAGAAGGGGGACATCCCTCTTCGTAGGGAGCTCGGGAGGGGGTGGGCTGCGTGGGGAGGTGTTCGTTTAACGCGTCGGGGCAGCAGAACGTCTGTACAGCCAGGCGAACTGCAGGAGTCACCGGCAAGATCCTAGAGAAAAGTAGCTCAGGATATTGGTCTATCGGTTCAGCCTGAGCCTTGGGCCAAGATGTGCTCCCTCAGTGTCAGACGAAGAGGACGCGGAAGCGAGGATATGCATCCTGATCCGGGTTTTAGGTATGACCAGACAGTGCTTCCGCCTGCCGTTAAAACCCATCAGCGCCTGCCAGTTCTGTCATCAGGGTCGAGTAGTCCCTCATGCTGGTGAAGCCTGGGCAGAGGTTCGGATCATCGTAGTCAGCGGTGCCGCTGTCCACCGTGGTGGTGCTGCCCATGCCTGCCGGCGGAAGGTTGTTGCTGTCCACCTTCACGAAGAGCGCGCAGGCGCTCAGTGCGGAGGCCGCCAGCTCGGCGTTCTCCGCGACCTCGACGATCAGGATCCTAGGGCCCATGATCTCGGAGTCCAGTACCCATTCGCGGACCAGGGCGTCAGAGGTCACTGTCGGATCAGCACAGTGCAACGCGATCGTCACGCCGTTGGCGGGGTCGTGCTGGTCCGCGGCCTTCATTCGGTTCTTCGTGAGCTTCAGACCCAGCGAATCCGCGAGTGCGCGCGACTGCATCGCACGCAGCACCGGATCCTCACCGAAGACGATGACTGTCGCACCACCGACCGAGCGGACCTTCTTGTCGAGGTCTACTGCTAGGTGATCCGTGTCGTAGTTGGGACCGTAGGCCCTGATCTCATGGTCGTCCATCAAGGTGTTGCTCCCGCTCTTCTCGGAGGTGAACGGCATGTGCCACATGTGAAGGTGATGGTGGGGGAGAAGCGATTCTCCCGACGTTTTCGGGCCCTGGCGCCATCTTAATGATGATCTGCTCCACAAAACCTTAGACGGTCACTCGGGGCTCATCAGTGCCTGTGAGACTGCGGAAGCTCTGCGGAGCTGACTCGGAAGGCGCATCCGCTAAAGGTCCGCACCGAGTTCCGAGCAGCTATCCGCCCAGGTCGCAGGCGAATCTCAGCGAAAACCTGCGGAAGTGCGGAAGTTGTCCCCGCGGAACGCCCCTTCCTGTTAACCACAGAAGAAAGTAGGAATGGGGCAGGAGGAGAGAAGTGGTGAGACAACTTCCGCACTTCCGCAGCGCTCGAGTAGCAGGACCTCTCCGCCTACAACCCCATCCCCACGCACGAGCTTCCAGAGAAGGGGGACAGGCCTCTTCTGGAGGGAGCTCGGGGGAGGGGAGAATCGCTTGAGGAAATGTTCGTCCAGCGGGCCACCGGCGGAAGCATGGTCTTGCCGCTGGCTTGGCTGCGCGAGGACCCATCGAGTGAAGGGCGAGTCCGTTGACCGATCGTATTGCAGCAGTCCGCCAAGGTGCGGAAGCCAAAGGAGGGGCCCTCTCTGCGAAGTTCCCATAAGGTCCGGGTCCGCGCATTCTGAACATGTAATCTTCAGTTATGACCGCTGCCACTGATAAACCAAACATGACGGCCCTACTTTCAGCAATCGACTCGCTACCTAAAGAGTTCTTCACGGCCTACCGTGGTGGTTACCCGGATGAGATCGGATTAGCACTCGTAGACGCCGTCTATTCCATCCAGGCCTCCTATGATTCGGAGCACCCCGGCAAGGGCGTGCTCAACCGGGTGAAACAGTTCAGGTCCGATCACCCCAACGCGGTTGACGACCTACGTGTACTTGCCTCTCTAGACGAACATGCCATCCAGAAGGTCATGGGGGAGGGCAAGACCAGCCAACGGACCAAGAGCGGGGCAGTCCTAGAAGCTGCGCGCGCGTTGACAACATTGGAGCCTCCGATCGTCCGTGCTGCGGATTTCACTGCCGAGCGCCGTGAGGACGCGCGGAGGTCATACACCCGGGTGCATGGACTCGGGAAGGTCACCTTCACGTACTTCGCTATGCACCTGGGGGTCCCGGGGGTGAAAGCAGACTCGCTACTGACTCGGTTCGTCGCTCGACACGCCTACGGGGATAAGTCTTTGAAACTGGGCTCAGACCATGTCGTAGCTTTGGTCAACCAGGTCTACGAAGCGCGTCCCCAGATAGCCGAGACCGTGACGCACTTTGAGCATGCGCTCTGGCGCGCGGAGAGCAAGGGAAACGCCAACTGACGGAGGCATGCTGAGATCGCTGATCGGAGGCGGAGAGGACTCCGCGGCGCTGAGTGCATCACAATAAAGGAGACCGAATTGTGTCCCACACCCGCGCGTCCCAAGGGGAACGATGAGCGAATTGCCTGCAGAGTCCAATGTTCCGATCTGGCCACACTTCCTGCCCCACGTTCTGCGAGTGCTCAATTCAGGTGGGGCAGTGCCCCGCAGGAATCTAGTAGAACGCGTACTGGATGCCGCAGAGCTTTCCGAGGAAGCGCGGAAGGAAACTCTCGCCGCAGGCGATGGTCGTGCTGATAACCGGGTCGGTTGGGCTCTGACGAATCTCTATAAGGCAGGGTGGGTCGAACGTCCACAACGTGCCGTCTACCGCATTACCGAGCCGGGGCGGTCTTGGTTCCTGGAGAACCCGAACGCATCACTGAGTTTCAGCGAAGCCGACCGGTTGTTCAAAGACTACTGGCCGGACACCCCACGAGCAGGCAGCATTAGTTCGACCCCCACGCCCATTTCTGAGATCACCGGCCTCGACCCCATAGAGCAGGTCGAATTTGGGGTCGCGCAGCTCAAGGAGAACGTGGCAGAAGAGCTGCTGCGTCGACTCCGGGAAAGCAACCCCACCTTCTTCGAAGACGCGGTCGTGAGCGTCCTACTGGCAATGGGCTATGGAGGTGCAGAACAGCGCGGAAAACGTATTGGTGGAAGCGGTGACGGCGGTGTGGACGGTGTGATCGATCAGGATGCGCTAGGCCTGGACCAGATCTACGTCCAGGCGAAACGCTACGCCGACGGAAACTCCGTGGGCCGCGAGTCAATCCAGGCATTCATGGGTGCACTTCATGGATTCGGAGCACATCGTGGCGTCTTCATCACCTCTAGCAGGTTCACGCAGGGAGCCCGCGACTACGCGAACGCCGTCCCGACAAGAATCGTCCTCATCGACGGACGACGTCTAGCAGAGCTCATGATCAAGTACGGCGTCGGCGTCCAGGTGAAAAAGTCCTACGACGTGGTCGAGATCGATGAGGACTTCTTCGAGTAGTTGGAGGGGGTACCATCGAGCCCGCCGGAGAGCGATGGCAGCCTTGTCGGTGGAGTCGGCAAATTGGGACGTGGACCGCTGCTCCCAATCCAAGGCGGAAGTGAAGCCCCCGGGTTTTCCACGCTTTAGCCCGTTGCGCTGGTTCGAAGCCGGCACCGCGGAGCTACGGAGATCATGATCCTATGGAAAGTGATGTGCTTAGCGAGGTGTTTTGGAACGGCTACCTCGTGCGCCAGATCCTGAGGGTTAGAAAGAATCGCATTGGGCCTTCTCCTGGTCCGTCACTAGAGCGAGGAGCAGTACCTCAATGACCATCTCACCACCTCGGATCGCGCTCCTGCCCGACTCAGCAGATTCGCGGCTGCTGACCGACCTAACCAGTCATGCCAACGACCTGTCGGAGGCGGCCAACGCTTTGAAGGGCGCCTTCAGCCTCGGTGAAGGGTCCGAACTTTGGGAACCCCTGACCTCGCATGCGGTCACTGCTTATATTCGTCCGTTCATCACTTCAAACGTCCAGGCGCGCCTCGATCAGATGTCTGAGATTCCGCCCGTACCGCTCGAGCTGCTATCCGTGCACGACACCATCCGGAAGTACCGCAACACCGCTGTGGCTCACTCCCAATCTGAACTGGTCATGCCCCTGCCGCTGGCCATCCTCAATGATGAAGGCCAGGGTCGTGACGTCGTGGGGATAACACTCACTCATCCGATGCCCCTTGCCTTCGCGGAACACTTCGCCGCCTTGATCGCCGCGATGGAGAACATCGTCGATCAAGCAACAGAGCCGGTTCTGGAGCGATTGCGTTCGTGGTTGCGGACTGAGACTCCGGAGACAATCCAGAGTTGGCGACAGCCCAAAGTCGCTTTTTCCGAGGACGCGGATTTCAGTGCTACACGAAGAAGGAAACGGGACCCGCACTTCATGTTCTATGCGCACATTGAACCGCTATCCGAGGGTGAGAACTCTTTGGAGGTCGGCTGAGCTACCCGCTGCCCTATGAATGGCGGGAAAACTCAAGCCTGTTAGTCCCTCCATGATCCCGAATTAATCCTTAGTCTCTTTGTCATCTCCAAGCGCGCGGGGACTATCGCTGAGCATCTCCACGTTCTCATGGGGAGGCACTGTGTGTGCCGCCGGATCATGGTCTTCTTCCCCTGGCTTCTCTGGCTTCTCTGGCGTCATCGGCGCGCCGAAAACTCGAATCAACTCAGCGGAAGTCGCTTCGTCTAGCAACAGGGGATTGGTCTCGAGCATGACCTTGATACGATCCACAAACTGTTGAGGCGTTAGTTGAGTCTTAGGGCTCTTCGACTCAAGGGTGTGGTCATCTTCAATTTTCGCGTTGGATAGGATCCATAGCTGCTCATCTTTGAAAACTCCGGCGGCAAGCATCGCCCGGAATCGTTGTTCCCACTCGCTACTCCGCATTTTGATTCTGGATTCTACGACGGCACGCTCCAAGGCCCGAGTAGTTGTCATCAACTCCGTACTTGGCATGGCCGAAGGCTTGACAGTGTCTGCCCGGTTGCTCGTCTTGCCGACGACCGCGCTGACCCGTTCCCATGCAGCTCGCAGGAGCGGCGAGGCCATTTCAGTCCACCAACGCTTGATGCGTGGGGTTGCCGCGATGACGGCCGTAGCGGTCCCGGCCATGATGAGTGTAGCGATGAGTTCGATCCATTCGCTATCCTCCTCTGGTGTCGATTCTGAGGAGTCGTAGGGCTCGGGCTCCCACGAGTGCTCATTGTTGGATTCGTCAACCCATTCCCAGGCGGCGTGTCCTCTGAGCTCGTTCGTCTCGTTGTCGAATAGATGGCCTGTGACAGCACCATCAACGTTGCGTGACGTGCCGAGGTGTTGACCTTCAGGGACGACGGGCTTATACGGCATACGTTGATATTACTGGCGGCGTGATGTCTCAGTCAGGGAGCCGACAGGTTAACATCTCGATGACCGATCGTGCGGCAGGCCCCAGGGCCTCGAGGTGTTGGTGATTGCTGGAACGGCACCAGCACCTGCGTTGAGTACAAACCGCGGGCTAGAGAAGCGAAGCGATACGCTCATCCGCCACCGTTACGAATTCCTCGGTCTGCTCAGCGTCCGGTGTTCCGAAGACCTCAGCAACCGCGATGAGATTGATGGTGTTAGCTTGCCGCCACGCGATCATGTCCATGGTCATGTCGACCATTTCGCTCGCCACATTGAAGCGGATGGCGAGGGTGTCATCGCCGAAGGAGGGAAAAGACAGTGGAGCTGGACGAAACGTTAACGGTCCATCTTCAGACTCTTCAGTCCACTCGTTGCAGTTGCTGAGAGCCTCCGTGAACGCCTCAAGCGCTTGTTCCGCTTCATCGTCGTCAAATACCGCAACCGTGTGGCTAAGAAGAGGCCCGAAGTCACCCGCGGAGAATTCGGCGCTTGCATCATCAACGGCTTCAGCGTCTCCTATCAGCTCCACGTCACACAGGGCCGCATCGTCATCTGTGTCACTCGAAGCGTCATCTGACTCTTCTGTCCAGCCTGTGGGCATGTCCTCCAGGGTCAGCAGCGCCGACTCGACGTCGAGGTGCTCCGACTCAGGCGCGGGTTCCGGAGCGTTTTCCGTCTCACCGTCGGGAGCTTCTGAAGGGGGAGGGTCTATGGTCTGGGCGCGCTCCTCCCCGTCATCTCCACAGGCTCCCAGGACGAGCGTGAGTGACGCCAGACCAGCAATAAGTGCATTCCGACGCATGCGTTCCTCTTTCCTGTGGATGTTTATGCACACACCCTACAGTCGGGGAATGCCCCGTAGCGGGCGATCAGTACCGGAAGCGAGTTCAACAATGCCGACCTAGAAACGATGTTCTGGTTGCCAGCGAGGAGCGAAGATCGAGAGCTGCCGCAGTTGCGTGCCCGTAAAACCATCGCTCACCATGACATTCGCATCAATACGTGGCGGCCTTTTCACACCGCGCAATGTGACGTGCGTGACCTCTAAGCCGATCTTCTTGCTGGTGGCCCAGTTCGCGTGTGACCTGCGACTAGGGGAGTCCGGCGACGGGTTCAAATAGGCCAACCCATGATTCTCTTACCGTCGCGTTTCCGCC
This sequence comes from Nesterenkonia maliinae, assembly GCF_051262655.1. Classification (NCBI taxonomy): domain Bacteria; kingdom Bacillati; phylum Actinomycetota; class Actinomycetes; order Micrococcales; family Micrococcaceae; genus Nesterenkonia; species Nesterenkonia maliinae. Next base: position 274,465 of record NZ_JBIMEY010000002.1, read on the forward strand.
GCGTTGCTATCGAAGCTATGTTCGATAGATACTGAGGCTTCCATGCGTATCGAACAGATCCAGAGTCTCGATGAGACCGACGTAGCTCGGGGCCTCTTGCGGGCTCCTGAGTCTGTGGCTGCTGGCTATCCGTCCCCGGCCCAGGATTACGAGACAGCTCCAATCAACCTCTCTGAGTACCTCATCCGAGATCTCAACAGCACTTTCCTTGTCCGGGTCTCTGGTGACTCGATGGAAGGTGCGGGGATCAGTGACGGTGATGAACTGATCGTGGATCGTTCGCTGACCGCGGGGGACATGTCCGTGGTGGTCGCTATTCTCGACGGTGAAATGACCGTGAAGCGGCTGAGGCTCGTCCATGGGGGAGTGGTGCTCCAAGCGGAGAACCCTTCCTACCCCCCGATCGAGGTTCAGGAGCTCTCTGAACTCGAGATCTGGGGAGTCGTCATCAAGTGCATCCACAACGTGTAGCCAATTTCGCTGAGCCCGAGGGCCGTGACTTCATAGGCCTCATCGATGTCAACAGCTTCTACGTCTCGGCCGAGCGAGTCTTTGACCCGAAACTCCGGGACCGGCCCGTAGTGGTGCTCTCAAACAACGACGGTTGCTGCGTCGCGCTCAGCAAAGAAGCGAAAGCACTGGGCATCCCGCTGGGGGAGCCGTGGTTCAAGCTCGCAGCCTCGGCCGAACGGCTGAACCTGGTGGCGAAGTCCTCGAACTATGAGCTCTACGGCCAGATGTCGGATCGCTTTATTTCGGTCTTGCAGGAGTGCGCGCCGGAGGTGGCGCAGTACTCGATCGATGAGGCGTTCGTGAAGGTCCGCGGCACTCTGCCTGAGCTTCTGAGCTGGGCCAGAATGGTCAAGGACCGCCTCTGGAAGCATCTGGGTCTGCCGGTGTGCGTTGGGATCGGGCGCACGAAAGTCTTGGCCAAGTTGAGCAACCGGGCAGCGAAGAAGCTCGACCATCTAGGTGGGGTGTGTGTCTGGGAATCCGTGCCCGAGCAGCATCGCGAGCAGCTGCTCTCCAACCTCCCAGTGGATGAGGTCTGGGGGATCGCTGGCCGCATGGCGAAGCGGTTCAACGCAATGGGCATCGAGACGATCCAGCAGCTACGCAACGCGGATCCGGTGATGATTCGGGACCGGTTCAGCATCGTCATGATGCGCGTGGTCTTGGAGCTGCGTGGGGTGCCGTGTCTGCCCTTCGAGGAAGCCACAGAGATCAAGGACCAACTGATCTTCTCCCGCTCCTTCTCTGAGCCGGTGACCACTCGGGCCACGATGGAGCAGGTGCTCGGAATCTATGCCCAGCGGGCCTCGGCTCGGCTGCAGAAACATCATCGTCAGGCCAAGCTCGTGACGGTGTGGGCGATGACGAGTCACTTCAACACTGATGGCGCGCACGGGCCATCGGTGACGATCAAGTTGCCCAGCGCCACGGCGGACCCAGTGATCTTGACGCGAGCGGTGAAAGCAATTCTGCCGAAGATCCACGAGGGAGTGCGTTACGCCCGGGCTGGGGTGGTCGTGACAGATCTTCGAAAGACTGGGTTGGAACCGACCTTCGACGTGTTTGCGAACACGCACGAGGACCGCGGGATCGGGCCATTGATCGAGTCGATCCGTGCGAAGCTCGATCAACCGGCTATCGGTCTCGGTGCAGCGGGGTTGAAGACGGGTCCTGCGTGGGAGATGCGCCGAGAGATGCGGAGTCCTCGATACACAACGCATTGGGACGAGCTGCCGGTCGTTCACGCGATCTAGGGCTGTCCTCTTAAACCTCGATAGTTCGTAACCTCCCCGAACGACGGACCCGTCACCACACGGACCAATGTCTCTGGGAAGATGATTAAACAGCGCTTGCCTGTACGTTCGAGAGAGAACGCGCACATCACCGTGAGAAGGTCCAGCATGTTCGAACTGTTCAAGAAGAACCCCGTGAGGGGTCAGACGCCAGTCTATGAATGCGGGTACGCATACCCTGATCATAGCGAGCAACCCCACTACCATGTGGGCCACCCAGGTAAGAAGATCCAGTCGATGACTAAAGGCAACGGTCCTTACGACGGCGACGATCGCCACGCCAACACTGGAGTTCCACCCAACCCGCGGGGCACACCCAACCCGCCTCTCGCCCGAGTCCAATAGGGAGGCAGTTCTGCCGGAGGGAGTGAGCGGTAACCATTGCATGTGGCATCTATCCGCCGCGAGCCGGGACGCACTCGCCTGCCGAATGAGGAGTCGCTCGTCAGCGCGCAACGGCCCTGTTAGAGGATGGGGACTGGTCGCTCGCGGCATTACGGATTTACGCTGGACTCGTGAGCGAACTCAACGAACATCTCGCGCGAGCGCAGGACGTTGCCACCGTCGCGCGCGCCCTCCACACTGACGAAGCTTCAGACCCTAAGGCGTTTACCAGATCGGTTTGTTGAAGACCTTGGCGTCGATGCCCTGAATGTGCACCTTCACATGGGATTGCTCTATGGCAACCAGCGCGTCCATGTAGATCGCGAAGCGACCTCTCATGGGGGCTCCACTGCTTCTTCCCGCGCATCATCGTGCTGCCGTGCAACTCCTCCATGTACTTGATCTGGTCCGTCCTGAGTTTGATGGCGTCAGGATTTCTTGGTTCTCATACCGCGGTGATGATCCGATTGCGTTCATATTCTATGGGCGTGACCCAGCCGAGACGGCCGTGACGACGCTGGCGGTTGTGCCAGATCTCGAGGTATTCGAAGATTGCGTTGGCCAGTTCCACACGAGTGTTCCAGATGCGGGTATCTAGAAGTTCGACCTGCATCCTGGACCAGAATGCTTCGATCACGGAGTTGTCGTAGCAGTCTCCGACCGAGCCCATCGAAGGAAGCAGGCCAGCGGCCTTGGCCCGGGAGGTGAAGGCCCAGGAACCGAACTGCACCCCTTGGTCCGAGTGAATGATCGTGCCTGGCGTTGGATTCGAGCCGAGCCGGCTTTCGATGGCCATTCCCAGAGCGTTGGTGGCCAGTGCCGCAGTTGGGGAGGAATCGATTGACCAGCCCACGACCCGACGGGAGAACGTGTCTAGAACGACGCAGCAGAAGAGCTTGCCTTCACGCGTGCGATGCTCGGTGAGATCGGTGACCCACAATCGGTTCGGCTCATGGCGCGTGAACCCGCGTTGAACCAAGTCTGTGGCGATCTGATCGGGCAGGATCCGTCGCCACTTGCGCCGCCCGGTCAAACCTCTGAATCCAGCCCGGCGCATCAGGAGCTCTATCTGCTGGTACCCGACGGTGATGCCTCGCCCCATAGTGATCTCAGCGTGGACTCGTCGCACCCCGTAGCGGCCGTGAGACGCCGCGTGGACCTGGGAGATGACGCCGGCGGGCCATTCGTGGCGGATCGCTCTCTCGGACGGTGGTCGGCGGCGTTGGGCGTAGTAGCTAGACTCCGCCACTCCGAGGACCCGACAGGCAACCTGGACTGGCAGGTTTTGCGCGGCGATCAGCTCGACCGCCGCGTGTCGCCTTTTGGGCTGGCCTCGGCTTTGAGCACCTCCACCGCCTTCGTCGTGACGGCCAGCTGCAGCTCCAGCTCAACGATCCTTTTCTTTGCCGCGCGCAGTTCAGCGTTCTCCGCAGTGCTCAGCCCGGGGATCTCGCCACGGTCGATCCGGTCTTGTCGGCGCCAGGCGTAGATCGTCTGATCGCTGATCTGTAGGTCGTGGGCGATGCTCGCAACGCTGCGCCCAGCATGGAGCAGGTCCAACACTCGTCGCCGGAACTCCGCGGGGTAGCCTCTTCGTCCCATCTGTTCCTCCTGTGCTCAGGACATACAGAATCCACGAAATCTGAACTCCTCGGAACCTGGGGCAGACCAGGGTGCAGGGACGAGTCTTTTTTGCGTCACGATTCCTCCACGTGCAGTTGCGTAGCGGTTCGGTTTACGCAGGACCAAGCAGTGAGGTTCAGGCACCCGTTGCAAGTCGTGATGATGATTGAAATTACACCGGCGCGGAGCGGCCCCCTGGCTTGGTATTGAAGGTTTTGGTAAGTATCAAGATCCGTGGCACTGGGATGTTGCGGCCCGCTGGGATGAGTGTGCCATTCGCCGATCCAGATCGCTCCAGAACGTTCGAATTCAACGGCGGCCATCTGTTGCGCGTACTCGAGGTCGCGGAGGAAGAATGCTGGTGTCCGGACTGCCCCGGGACCAGCATGTCCAGCCACAGTGACATTCCACGGTTCAAGTGTGCCGAGCAAGATTCCTCCAGTCTCGAGATGCGGTGGTGTAAGCGCGATCTCTTCACGCATAGTGGCAAGGGCGGACGATATGACTTTGATAGTCATACTGGTGGGTCGCATGTTGGGCATCCTGGTTGCGGGGGTTCAGCGGGAAGCCATCGGACTTCGCCTGTCCGGGTCACGTCGTATGGGGCGGGGGCGTTTCCGGTGGGGCGAAGCCCGACGATTGCAGTTTCCCCCGCAAGACGCTGATCGGCCATACCCACCGGCTCAAGGATTGTAGCCACGGTGGCCTTAGACAGAAGTCGGCCTACAAGCTCTAAGTCGGTACCCACAGCCGTCATTGGAAGATGATCTGTACCGGTTCCATAGGGCATTTCGAGTGAGTCATCGAGTGTGAACAGGTCCGGGTGTGTACGACGGCGACACTCAAGGCAGCCATGTGAGCTTACGGGCCTGAAACGCATGATCTCGCCGAGAGCGCCATCCATGAGTACACACGCCAGTAGCACCGTCTTCTTCAGCCGACGGGCGGTATGGATTATGGTGCGACGAGGAACAACCCCGTCGGTAGCTCCGACGACGACGTCTACATCCCTGAGCGCGGAGCGAACCGCCTCGGTGTTCCAGACGACGTCGTCCTTCGTGGCGTTGATAGAGGTTGTGGGGTGGCTCTGGCGGATGGCGTCCGCCAGCGCCGGAGCCTTGTACTTGCCAACGTCGGCGCGGCCGAGTTGGTGACGGACGAGGTTGTGGAATTCTAACCTGTCCGGATCGATGAGGGTTAGTGAGCCGACACCGTGATCGGCAAGGGATGTCGCCGCCGCCGATCCGATGCTACCCACTCCGATGACGGCGACATGTGATTGACGAAGACTGTCGAGAGGCCATCGACTGCCCAACGTAGACAGACCTTCGTCGTCGCGTTCGACATCTATTTGCATCGGTGTCACCTCGTCCGACGTGACTATCCACCCAGTCCAAATGGGTGGCACATCATTGAGTTTGGAGACGATAATCGCGTAGTACTTGAGGCGAGAGCCGACTTGGAATAACACACCGGGTAGCCGATCACGCATCTCTCTAATCGGGATAGCCCCTCCGCGTCCTGCCGCGTCGCGCCAAATTCCCACGTGCTCAGCGGTGCCGACGAACCATCGCCCAGCGGGCCCTGAATCAGCGAACTGCAAAAAATGGTCTTGCACGGGAAAAGGCGTGAGATCTGCGTTGCCGGCACTGGCTGCGATGATCGCTCCACATTGGGCGGGCTCCGACCAGCGGAGAGTGAATTTGCCATACTCTCCGCTTAGATTCTCAACGAACCTGCGGACGGCTGCTGGAACAAGTAGGACTTCTTGAGTTGTCATTCGGAAGCTCCAAAGTAGGCGGCTATCGCTCCGTCGCGGGAGGTGTCGGTGACAATTCCGGTCGCAGACATCCCGGGGTAGACGCCTTCTCGGACTAGTTGATACTCCAATCGCCAGCCGGCAGCTTTCAACAGCAGATCAGTAACCGTCTCTCGTCCTGTCCAGGCACGCTGGGCCTGCAGCAGGCACAATGAACCATCACCATTGACGTGCCAACGGTGCTGCGTCCGTTCCATGAACTCAGGCTCAGGGTCAATCGGCAGAATCCTAGGCATTGCCATCGGGTAGGACGGTGGAAACGCCAACACGATGCCGAGCCCCGCCGTATCGTCTGAAAAGTCCACCGGGGCGGGACGATGGAATGGCCACAACGGCAGCCGGCCGAACCAGCCCCCTCCCGGTCCTTCCTCGCTGAACGGCTCCAGGTCCGGGAAGTGAGTAGTGATCTCGGCGACGTCTGCTTCGAGGCGATTCTCGTCGTAGAGCCACCACTTTGCGCTAACGGGCACCTTGAGGGGCATCCCTAATCGGAGGCGCGGCCACGGCGGGAACGGGGGATTTTCGTGGCGGAGTGGGAAAGTCCTCGCCGAAGACGCTCTTCCAATGCCACTGCGCCGCGATGTCATCGCCTCGACCAGATGCTTCGATGGCAAGTGTGGACTTGTCCCCCGCGTCACTGAGGGCTTGCTGCAAGGCGGACAAATCGAGATTCGGCTGAATCTCGCCGCAGAATCCAGCGGGATCCCGCACCCCGCCCAAAACGTTGTAGGAAGCAGCGACGAAGAATTGGCGCAAGGCATTCGGACGATTGGTTTGCAACGGTAGGTAATCCAATGCAAGAGCCTCCATCACAAGAGACTTCACGCTGGTACCGCAATTCTTGCGCCAGTGCTTGAGAACGCGAACCATGGAGCGGTACTCACGCCAAGTGTCCTGCTGCTCTTGAACTCTTCGGATCAAGAATTCAGGGTTAGCTGTCGTCCACCGTTGTTCTCGTTTGCTAGGAAGAAGCAGAGTTCCATCCTGGTTGCGTAGAGCGGGCATAACATCGACGGTGAATGGGTGCTCGGCGTCCGGGTTGTCGACGAAGCACTTGACCGCTCGGTTCCGCGGCTTGGCCAGACGAACCAATTCGGAGTGCGATCCACCTGGGTCCGCCAGGGTCGTTCGGACCAAATCGTGAACGGTATCGAGTGCGTCCGAGGACGAGGGCCCGTCCTGACCCCACTCCGAGTCATTATCTGGTTCAAATACGGCAATTAGGTCCACGTCGTGAATGGGAGCAAGCTGTGTGCTCCGCGCCAAAGATCCGGAATCCACGACCTCCGCTACATTTGGGGCAGACAAGAGTCCTTCCCTGAACTTCGCTCGCCGGTGGCGTGCGATCTGCACCTGCTGCGGGTTTGCGTTGACGCTTTGCTGGAAATCATCAAACACTTCGAAAATACCCATGACCCCTCCTTACTACGAGTTGAAAAGAAGTATAGGTGTGACTATGGACACATTCAGGCGCAGAGAGGTGCGTCCACGAACACTCTTCCGCGATTCGATAACCACCAAATGACGTCTGAACCTCGGGGTTCCCCTTGAATGTCGAAGCGTTGTTAGCGAGATTCTCTAGATTCCGAACGCAGCACCCTAGTTGGGAGGCTGAATGTTGCTCTCATACTCTGTCATCTCGATCGCTAGCGCTGTCCCCAGAGCGCGAAGCCGCTCGAACAGGCGCATCGCAAAATAGATGAGTTGAGTTCCTGACTCACTGTAGGTGATCTGTCCCTCATCAATATTGAACGAAAGCGCGTCTAAGGCAATGCCAATATCGATCCGGTGGTCATCATTCCGGGCGATCAGTGCCTGCACGGCGGCCTGCCCCGTTATGTCGGTCCAACCCGAGCGAACAGCTAGGAGCCCACCCAGGATGGGCTTTTCGGAAGGGTCTTGCGCGGGGTAGACCCCGCCCGCGTGTGTGATTGGAGCGCTCGTTCGATGCAGTGCCCGGACACTCGCTATCTTTTCCGCTGCGTAGTCGGCCAGGGGTTTGTTGATCTCGGGTTTTACTTCAAAGGCGGCATACATGCTCTCAACGGGTACGACAAGTGCTCCGGCAGGAGTGCTGAACCAAAGCGGTGCATATTGTCGGTCATAGACGGCGACGTCGATTTGTTGGCTCTGACGACCACGACTATCGACGGCGAACGCTGGTCCTATGCCATAGCGGCCAGGCAGGAACTCTCTGAGCATCCTCGTCCAGTTGGCCTCACTAGCATCACCGATGGTGGTGCCATGTTGCGTGAATCTGGCCGTGACTTGAAGCGCCATGCTGAGTGCTTCCTGTTTCGCAAGGAAGGCCTCCCTAAGGTCGAACGACTTCGTCAAATCGTCGTCGTATGGTGGTTCATTCGGTTCAATCAAGGTTTCTCCAGAAGTGGCGATGCTGTGCGGACTCCGGTGCAGAAGCGCGACGGTGGATTCCGGCGGTCATTGCGACAGAGGTCTTCGATCAGTTCGATCGGCTTCTGAAACCCTAGTCTTTTCCGTGGTCGATTATTGAGTTCTTGGGCTAGCCAGTCCAGTTTCGCTTCGCTGTGGATGCCGAGGTCCGTGCCCTTCGGAAAATACTGGCGCAAGAGCCGATTGGTGTTCTCGTTGATCCCACGCTGCCAAGGAGGGTGTGGATCGCAGAAGAAGATCCCAATCCCGGCATCGATCTTCACCGTCTTCCAACCCCGCATCTCGATCCATTGGTCCCAGGTCAGCGAATCACGCAACGCTTCAGGCAGAGCCTTGATCTTCGCGCTGAGCGCGTCACGCATCTGCTCCCCCCTATAACCATCTGGTAGATGGATGAGCATCGTGTAGTTGGTGCCGCGCTCCACCAAGGTCCCGATCGCGGAACCGTTGCCCTTGCCGATGATCGCCCCGGACGTTCCTGCAGACACCGCGGGACGTGACCGGCTCCTGAAGCACCACGAAGGCATGTTCTTCGGGGCCAGAGTCGTTGCTTGCTCACGGTCCGCGTCCTGCACGCAGTACTGCGGTATCCAGGGGGTGTACCTGAGGTCCTCGGAATGGCCCAACGCATCGTGGCACGCGCCGGTGGTGCTCGTGCACTGTGGCGGGCTTGGAGCGGCAAGACCCTCACCCTCAAGTCGTTCGTGGCGCATAACTTTATGGACGCCTCCGTGGTGGCGCCGGCTTGGGCCTTGATGGAGCAGGGACAGATCAGTGATGAGCCAGCAGTGTGGGAGGCCCAAGAGCGGCTCGGGGCGTTGAGCCAGCCGGAGACCGGCCGGCTCGTTCCCACCTGCACTCAGCACTCCGTCCTCGACTCCGCTGAGAACACGACACTGCTCAAACTGCTGCCCCTGCGGGTCAAAACCAACTAGCGCATCCCGTGCTCCGGAGATCAGAGTCTTGGTCGCAGCTGGCTGGTTCGCCTGCAAGCTTCGATAGAGTGAGAGGTGCGGTGGACGGCAACGATAGCGAGTGGAAAACGGTTTAGAAACCGGCTCCGGGTTCGAATGATGGAGACTGGGCCGAGTTCCGGATCTATTCCGTATACTCCGAGCCATACGGCGCGAACCATTTACAACTAAGCACAGAGCTGACCTGGAACAACGTCAGCCGAGGTCATTCCGTAGCAACCCCTGATAGAGCCTGACTCTTACTCGAGCGCGAATGGGACAGCGTGCTCCTTGTTTGAGTCAGACAGGGCTATGGGTGACTTTGGTTGGCTCTGGATTCGGTGATGCTACTGCGCGTGGAGGCGCGGTGGAATCGCGAACGACGAGTTCGGATGCGAGCTGCACGCGACGGTTCGACACTTCTTCACCCCGGGAGAGAGCCAAGACGAGGCGCGTTGCGGTGGCTGCCATGCCGGTCAGAGGCTGGTGGACGGTCGTGAGCTGCGGTGAAACCCAGCGAGCCAGGTCGACGTCGTCGAAACCTACCACCGAGAGGTCTTCCGGAATACTCAGGCCTCTGTTGCGGGCCGCGAGGTAGATCCCGTACGCCTGTTCGTCGGACCCGCTGAGGATCGCGGTCGGGCGTTCCTCCAGATCGAGTAGCTCTCCTCCGAAGGTCTCCCCTCCCGCCACGAGGGAGTCGCCAACTCGCACGAGATCAGGATTTCTGGAGATTCCGCGGCGGCCAAGCGCCGAATAATAACCGTCCAGCCGATCTGCATGGCACTCGAGGTGAAGCGGACCAGTTACGAAGCCAATTCTCTCGTGACCTAGGTCTAGCAGGTGTTGCGTGGCATCGCGGGCCCCAAGCCAGTCTGCCGCCGCCACCGTCACATAGGACTCCGTGTCGGTTCCCACGGGGTCGATCAGTACAACTGGGACCTGGAGACGCGAGAGTTCCTCGCGGGCATCTTGTTCAAGTTCTGAGACCACGACGACGATCCCGTCGGAGCCGCGGGATCGCAACCGTTCCAGCCAGTCAGGGGCGCCTGCTGGCAGTCCCTCAGTCGCAGTGACGACGAAATCTGCGCCGGCCCGTGCGGCTTCGGCTTGTGCTCCTCGCAGGAGCTGCAGTGACCACTGCGTCTCGAGCCCCACGGTCACGAAATCAATGAGCGGAGTCTCGCGGCGGGGCTTTCGACGTTCGTAACCTCGCAACTCAAGTAGGCGCTCGACCTCGACACGCGTCTTCTCTGAGATTCCGGGGCGACCATTCAGGACGCGGGAGACGGTGGGCACTGAAACGCCAGCCTCGCCTGCGATTTCCGCCAAGGTAGCAGTTCGTTCGCCCACGCGACCTCCTGGAGTCTTTGATTTTAGGTATTGACACGTTCGTGACTGTGCTCCTAGTGTAACGTGCATCACAACTTGCAGTGCAAGTTGCGTAAAGTCCAGTCTACTGGCAACTCGCAAGCAAATTGCGGCGGTGTGGCCGCGATCAACTCGCTCATTGCAGAGCGCACGGAGGAGGATTTCATGTCGCGAAACATTCATTCTTGGCAGAGAGCAGGGGTAGGTGCACTCGCTGCGGTCTCCCTCGTTGCGCTCACATCGTGCTCCAACGAGGCTTCGGGGGAGGTTGAGGGTTCCGCAACATCCGGGAACATCACCTGGTGGGGCTGGACGCCGGATAAGCCTCTCGCCGACTCGCTGATCGAAGCCTTCAACGAGGAGTATCCCGACATCGATGTCGAGTTCGTCTCAAAGCCGATCTCGGGCTACGACGCCGTTCTAAGTCCCGCGATCACCTCGAGCGACGGGCCCGACGTCTTCAACGTCGCTCCAGGGTCCGCCAACGGTGGAGTAGATACATTCCAGGCCGGCGCGATCGACCTCAGGCCCGCCGTGACGGAAGAGCTGGGTGACGATTGGGAGGACCAGCTCGCGACAGCCGGCGTCGAGGGATTGACGGTCGACGACAAGGTCGTCGGGCTGTCTGCTGGCTCCGTGTACTCGGGCAGCCTCTGGATCAACCAAGACATCTTTGACGAGTACGGGCTTGAGCCCCCGACCACGCTCGATGAATGGAAAGAAGTGTGCGAAACACTCGAAGCCGAAGGCCAGGGGTGCTTTGTGCAGGGGGCGGGGAACGGGGCGTTCGACATGGACACCTTCGAAGCCATCATGGAGAACATCGAGCCCGGGCTCTATGCGAAAGCCTCCAAGGGTGAAGCGTCCTACACGTCGCCGCAGTTCATCGAGGGGATGGAGATCTGGAAGTCGCTCTTCGACGACGGAATCATGCAGGACGGCGCCGTCGGATTGCAGCAGTACCCGGAAGCGAATAACGCATTCATGTCCGGCGACTACGCGATGGTGATGATGGGTACGTGGTACACGCAGTACACAGTGCGCGACACCATGGTCAGTGCGATGGAAGCCGCGGGTGTCTCCGATCCTGAACCTTTCACCATGGTGCCGATTGATTTCCCTGATGTCGCCGGGACGGGCAACACAGGCAACTACTTTGGGGATGCCGACTATGGGCTCGCAGTCAATGGTCAGTCCGATCAGCAGGCCGCCGCGACGACATTCGCGCTCTGGCTGGGCACGTCCGAGACGGGTCAGCAGGCGGTGGCCAACACGCTCAATGACATCCCGTCGCTGACGGGCATTCAGCCGGAATGGGAGGACATCGAACTTGTCGATCCTGAGGCTCAGCTTGAGGCTCTGCAGGACCTGACCGAGCGGGCCTCGGTATCAACCGAACCCCGTTTCGCCACGGTCGACGCTGCCCTCAACGACGCGTTCCAGGAGGTCCTCATCGGGGTAGCACGCGGACAGGAATCCGCCGAGGACGGACTCGCCACGCTGCAGGCGGTCAACGATGAGGAGCAGTGACGAGATTGTGACCGTCAAAGGACGGTCAAGCCTTCTAATCGAGTCGCTCGGATCGACCGTTGACTCATCTCTGGAAGAGGTTGGCGTCCTTCCTCCCACAGGAAAGAATCGCCGCAGGCGGAAGGCAGGAAGGCGACATAACCTCTACGGGAGCGGACTGCCGTGGATCCTTCCCGCACTCGTTCTAGTGATCGGGATGATCTACTTCTCCATCGGATACACCGGGTGGATGTCGATGCTCAATTGGACCGGCTTCATCCTCAGCCCGTCCGAGTTCGTCGGTGCCGACAACTATGTGCGCATGGTGCAGGACGAGGTCTTCTGGAGAGCGATGTGGCACACCGCCATCTTCTTCGTCGTGACCTTCACGGTGCAGACCGCGATATCGTTCACGTTCGCGGCCATCATGCATTCCCAGATATACCTTGCGCCGATCTACAAGGTCGTCATCTTCGTGCCGAACGTCCTGGCCCCCGCGATCATGGCCCCCGTCTTTCGCGTCATCTTCGACGCCAATGGCAGCCTCAACGGGGTTCTTGAGTCCATGGGCCTCGGATCGCTCGCCCGCCCATGGTTGGCAGAGGATCTCACCGCAATGGCCGTTGTGATGGCCGTGACCATCTGGCAGTGGACCGGACTCTCATTCATCCTTTTCTACGCTGCGATGAGCCAGATCGATCCACAGATCCTCGAAGCCGCACGCATCGACGGAGCGGGCAACCTCAGGACACTGGGGTCCATCATCTGGCCCCTGTGCCGCGGTACAACAATCGCGTTGGCCACGCTCGGAGTCATCGGTTCACTCAAGACGTTCGACGTGCCGTGGCTGATCGCTAATGGCGGCCCGAACCACGCGACGGAGTTCCTCGGGACGTATATCTACCAAACGATGGTCGAGCAAAAAGAGTTCGGGTACGCAGCGTCCATCTCGGTGGCGCTGCTGGTACTCGCCATCGTCGGCGGCTTGCTCACGCGTCTGGGCAATCGTCAGAGTGAAGGGGCCTGAATCATGTTCGAGATCAGAAGTTTACGTTCCCGCATCGCACTACAGGTGCTCGCTACCCTCATAGCCATCCCCTACCTGCTTCCCCTGCTGGCCATGGTGCAAGGCTCACTCGCGGGACGAGGATTCGACAACTACGTCAAGGTGTTCGACACCGGAGTGGTGCCGACATACTTCCGCAACAGCATCATCGTTGCCGGCTGCGCCATCGTCATCGTCTACGTGTTCACCATGCTGGCGGCCTTCGGTTTCGCGAAATTAAGGATCCGGGGCAAGGAAGTCTGGTTCTGGATGCTGCTTATCGCCCTCACCGTACCCGAAGCGGTGTTGCTGACCCCGCTGTTCGTCACCGCATCGACCTTCGACCTCTACAACGAACTCATCGCCGTCATCCTGCCCCTTGCCGCCCTGCAGGTGCCCTTCACCGTGCTCCTCGCGCGCAGCTTCTTCGCCGGGGTGCCCACCGAGCTGATGGAGGCCGGACGCATTGACGGAGCCAATGTGGTGAGGGTGTTCTGGCACATCGTGCTGCCACTGACTCGGCCAATCGCCGGAGCGGTGGTGATCCTGACACTCATCAACAGCTGGAACGCGTATCTGTTGCCGATGCTGATGCTGAACGATCCGAGCAAACAGGTGGTCACACTGTTGCCTTCGTATTTCCTTGGTCAGTACACAAACGATCAGACCGGCATCCTCGCTGCCGCAGTGATCACGTCGATACCGATGATCCTTGCGTACCTGTTGCTTCAGCGCACGTTCGAGCGGGGCCTGTCTGCGGGAGCCCTCAAGTGAGCGGGCCACTGCTTCAAGGCCAACTCGCCGTCGTGACGGCCGGTACCTCGGGAATCGGCCGCGCCGTCGTGGAACGCTTCCTCGCTGAAGGTGCCGAAGTCATCGTGACCGGAATGAGCCCCGAGCGCATCGACGAGGCGCAGCGTGCCTGGGGTGATCGGGCGCGGGTGCTGCGTGCAGATGGAAGTGATCTCGGCGATCTGGGTCGGCTAGTCGCCGAGATCGAGGCCACCGGACGAGACGTGGACGTACTGGTCGCCAATGCCGGACGCGATGTCGACGCGAAGAATCTCGCCGACACCACACCGGAGGACTTCGACTACGTAACCGACCTCAACTTCCGTGGCACCTACATCCTTCTGCAGAAACTCGCCTCCCGCATGGCGGACGGCGGACGGATCGTGCTCGTCTCCTCCATCGGAGCCAGCAACGGAAGCCGGGGGCATTCGGTCTACAACGCCACGAAGGCGGCCGTGCGCTCTCTTGCCCGGACGCTCACGTCCGAACTCGGAGAACGCGGGATCCGCGCCAATGCGGTGAGCCCCGGTCCGACAGCGACCGTAGGTTTCGACCAGTTCACCGGCGGCTCCAAAGAGATAGAGCAGAAGGTCGCCGCCATGGTGCCGCTCCGACGTGTCGGGCGGCCGGAGGAGGTCGCGTCCGCGGTCACTTTCCTCGCGAGTGCGGAATCCAGTTTCATCGCCGGGGTGGAACTGATCGTAGACGGAGGCATGAGCCAGGTATGAGGCTCCACCGCTCGTCGTTCAACAAGAAGGGTACACATTGTCCAATCCAGTGAAGTATGCAATCGTCGGCACCGGCTGGCGCTCCGAGTTTCATATTCGGATGGCGAAAGCCGCGCCGGACCGGCTCGAAGTGGTCGCAGTCTATGCGAGGTCGCAGGAGTCCGCTGAGCGGATGGCTCGTTGGGATGTGCCTGTCGTCCGTTCCCTAGACGAGCTCATGGCAGCGGCCCCGGAATTCGTGATCGCATCCGTGCCCTGGCCAGCGATGCCGGATGTTGTGACCGATCTCGTCGAACGGGGCGCCCGAGTTCTCGCGGAGACCCCACCGGCACCGGATGCCGATGGCCTGCGATCCCTGTGGGCAGCGGTGGGCCATACGAACCGGGTGCAGGTGGCCGAGCAGTACATGCTGATGCCGGGCCACGCCGCGCGTCTCGCTATCGTCGGATCCGACGCCATCGGGCGGGTGAACTCCGTCGAGGTCGCTTCGACGCACCTCTATCATGCTACGGCGCTCATGCGTGCCTACCTGGGGGCCGGTATGGAGAAGGCGACAGTCAATGCCCGCGCCTTCACCGCACCTCTGGCGGATCCGCTCTCCTTCGGCGGTTGGTCCTCGGACGTCGAGCCCCGACCACGGAACACCACGATCGCGACGCTCGACTTCGGGGACGGGCGGATGGGTCTCTACAACTTCGTCGACAACCAATGGTGGAACCCGCTGCTTGCGCGGCGTCTGGTACTCCGCGGCGAGCGTGGCGAGATCGTCGATGACACCGTGACCCGATTGACAGACGAGGGCGTCATCATTTCCCCGGTGTCGTACCGACGGACCGGGATCGACATGAACCTGGAAGGGAACGAGGTCGTCTCTGTGTCGTTCGAGGGCCGGATGGTCTACCTGAATCCTTGGGTCGGCACCCGGCTCTCGGAGGACGACATCGCCGTCGCCTCGTTCCTTGAGCGCACCGGCGCATGGGCCCGAGACGAGGCGTCCGATTCATACAGCCTGGCCGACGCGTGCCAGGACCACATTCTAGGACTCGCGATCGTGGAGTCCGCCAGAACCGGCGCCGATGTCCGCGTCGAAAAGGAGGTATGGGCCTGATGCCCCTCATCACTATAGAAGTCTCAGAAACCGTCCCGGCCGATAAGCGCCTCGCCTATGCGGACGCCGTGCATGAGGGCCTCGTCGCTGGACTCGGCATGGACGCAGCCGATCGATTCCAGGTCATTCACCCGCTGCCGGCCGGTCATCTCATCGCGGATCCGAACTATCTCGGCGGCGAGCGCCGCGACGTGGTGTACGTGCGGATCCTCATGGTGAAGATGTACGACGACGCGACGAAGGCCGAGGCCTTCCGTTCCGTCGCGCGTCGTCTCGAAGCCGAAGGCGTGCGGCCCGATGATGTCTTCATCGCCATCTCGGAGAACACGTTGCAGGACTGGTATCCGGGTGCGCGTGGGGACCGGGATCGCGGGAGCGAGGTCGTGCAATGACCGACCTGACCCACAGGCACAGCGATGCACGCATCCGGATCACAGACGCCGCTGGTCAGCCGCTGCCCGGCGCGCGGGTGAATGTGCGCCAGAGCGGACATGCCTTCGGCTTCGGAAACATCGGCTTTGACTTCATTGAATGGGTGGGCGGTGCACCCCCGACGGATTCACACCGCGTAATCGAATTCTTCGGTGGCGCGCTCGCCCCGGACCCGGACGCCCTGGCGCAGGACTGGCTTGAGCTCTTCAACATGGCGACCCTGCCGTTCTACTGGCGGGGGTTCGAGCCCGAACCTGGCCACCGAGACACTGAAAGAATGAGGCGCACCGCGCAGTGGTTCACGAAGCGCGGAGTGTCCGTCAAGGGGCATCCGCTGCTCTGGCACACCCTGGCCCCGGCCTGGTTGCTGGAGCTCGACGACGCCGGGGTGGAGTCGGCCATTCGCGAGCGGATCCGGCAGCTCGTGTCTGGCTTCACCGGAACCATCGATCTGTGGGACGCGATCAACGAGGCCGTCATCCTTCCGGTCTTCACCGCGGAGAACAACGCGGTCACCAGGCTCGCGCAGTCCAAGGGCCGCCTCGGGATGGTCAAGATGGCCTTCGAGGTGGCTCGGGAGGCCAATCCCTCGGCGCGTCTGGTGCTCAATGACTTCGATCTCTCGGAGTCCTATGAGCAGCTGATCGAAGAGTGCCTTGAGGCAGGAATACAGATCGATGCGATTGGGCTTCAGAGTCACATGCACAAGGGGTATCGGGGGGAGGAGCAGATCTGGAACGTCATGGAACGTTTTGCCCGGTTCGGTCTCCCGCTGCAGATGACCGAGACGACGCTGGTCTCGGGGGAGCTCATGCCGGGACATATCGGTGACCTCAACGACTACATCGTGGATGAATGGCCCTCTACGCCGGCGGGCGAGGAGCGTCAGGCTGAGGAGATCGCGAGGCATTTTAAGACGGTCTTCTCTCATCCCGCCGCAGAGTCGCTGACGTATTGGGGAATGACCGACCACGGCTCATGGCTCGGTGCTCCTTCAGGGCTTCTGCGTGCGGATGGCAGCAGGAAGCCTGCGTTCGATGCCCTGCGTTCCTTGATCAAAGAAGATTGGTGGCACCCCGAGGAAAGCCTCGTCGCGGACGCCGCCGGGGTGCTTCAAGTTCAGGGCTTTGCGGGGGACTATCTCTTGGAGGGGGCCCGGGGCTCCGCGAACCTCCGGCTTGAACAGGGTGCGGTTGAACGGGACGTCGTGCTGGAGTCGCGGACCAACGATGGGGACGGCGCATGAGCCGCAGTGCGGAGTTTTATGGCGGCTCTGACCGCAATGCCTATCTCCACCGAGCGTGGATGCGCCGGGGTGTTCCCGACCACGCCTTCGACGGACGCCCGAACATCGCCATCGCGAACACCGCCTCGGATCTCACTCCCTGCAATGCCCATCTGGATGAGGTGGCGCAGAGTGTTAAGAACGGCATCTACGAGGCCGGAGGTATTCCTTATAACCTGCCGATGGTGTCGCTCGGGGAGACCACTGTGCGCACCACTGCGATGCTGTGGCGCAACATGGCGGCGATGGCCGCTGAAGAGCTGCTGCGTGCCAATCCCGTCGACGGGGTTGTCCTGCTTGGGGGGTGTGACAAGACTATCCCCGCGCTGCTCATGGCTGCGGCCTCGGTGGGCATTCCGGCGATCGTGGTCCCCGGGGGCCCGATGCTCAACGGATCGTTCAGGGGTCGACCCCTGGGGTGCGGCACTGGCGTGTGGAAGCTCAGTGAGGAGGTCCGTGCGGGTGGGCTCTCGGACGCTGAGTTCCGCTCGACCGAATCTTCGATGATCCGCAGCCGCGGGCACTGCAACACGATGGGCACGGCCTCGACCATGGCCTTCATGGCTGAGGCGCTCGGGATGTCGCTGCCGGGTGTCGCCGGCACTCCCGCTCCCGACAGCCGTCTGCTCGAGCTCTCTCACGCGAGCGGGCGCAGGATCGTGGAACTGGTCGGGCAGGAGACTACCCCTGCGGACATCATGACGGAAGGTGCTTTCCACAATGCCATTGTGGCACTGGCTGCCATCGGTGGGTCCACCAATGCCGTGGTCCATCTGCTGGCGATCGCAGGTCGGCTCGGTGTCGAACTTTCGCTCGATGACTTCGACAGGATCGGCGATGGAGTGCCGCTGCTGGTGAATCTCCAGCCGGCGGGCGAGTACCTGATGGAGGACCTGTTCCGCGCGGGTGGCTTCCTCGCCGTCCTGAACGAGGTCAGGCATCTGCTCAACCCGAGCACTGTGACCGTCTCGGGTAGGCGGCTGGTGGATGAGCTGCCGGTAGAAGCAGTGTGGGATCGTGACGTGATCCGGACCGCGCAGGAGCCGCTCCAGCCCGACGCCGGCATCGTCGTGCTGCGGGGCAATCTGGCACCGTCCGGAGCCATCATCAAGCCGGCCGCCGCGAGCGCACAGCTCCTGCGTCATCGCGGTCCGGCCGTGGTCTTCGATTCCGTGGAGGACATGAGGGCGCGCATCGACGATCCAGATCTGGTCGTGGATGAGAATTCGGTGCTTGTCCTGCGGGGCTGCGGCCCGCGCGGCTACCCCGGCATGCCGGAGGTGGCGAACATGCCGCTGCCGCGCCGGCTGCTGGAGAAGGGTGTGCGAGACATGGTGCGCATCTGCGACGGTCGCATGAGCGGCACCGCATACGGCACGGTGGTGCTCCACGTGGCACCCGAGGCCGCCGCCGGCGGTCCGCTTGCTCTGGTCCAGGACGGGGATCTCATCGAGATGGACGTGGAGGCCAGGGGGCTCACGCTGCTGGTCCCCGAGGAGGAGCTTCGACGACGCACCCCTCCGACGCAGCTGAAGGCCGCGTATGCATCGCCGAAGCGTGGTTGGGAACAGCTCTACATCGATCACGTCCAACAGGCGGATACCGGTGCCGACCTCGACTTTCTGACAGGCGCGACCGGCCCTGCCGTGATGCGCGATTCCCACTGACGAATGGAACTTCTGAAATGTCCTACACGGTCAATGCCGCTGTGCTGCGGGAGATCGACCAGCCAATGCGCGTCGAGCAGATCCAGCTCTCTGAGCCAGGCGATGAAGAGCTCCTGGTGGAGATCGAGGCCGCGGGAGTCTGTCACTCAGACCTGCACTACCTGCGGGGCGGGCTCCGCGCACCTCTTCCTCTGGTCCCCGGCCACGAGGGTGCAGGGCGGGTCATCGCCGTCGGGTCGCGGACGAGCGGCGCGATCAGCGTCGGTGACCGGGTCGCGCTTCTCTGGCGCCCGAACTGCGGGCGCTGCGTGCAGTGCATGTCCGGAGCCTCGGTCATGTGCACATCGGCAGCGGTTCAGGCCCGCACGGGCGGTCTGATCGACGGTTCGATCCGAATGTCCGACGAGAACGGCCCCATCCATCACCTGATGGGAGTTTCCTGCTTCTCGGAGAAGGTGGTCGTCCACGAGCGCAGCGTCGTCCCGGTGCCCGAGGACATCTCAGCAGAGGTGGCAGCGATCGCCGGCTGCGCCGTGATCACCGGGGTCGGTGTCACCCGCAACGTCATTGGGGGTTGCCTGGGTGACCCCGTCGTGGTGCTGGGCGCGGGTGGCGTAGGGCTCGCGGCTGTGATGGGTGCGCGGCTGGCCGGGGCTCGGCCGCTCATCGCGGTCGACATCGACGACGGCAAGCTGGAGCTCGCCACGCGGCTCGGAGCGACGGCGACGATCAACAGCCGCGATCGGGACGTGGTTGAGGCGGTTCTCGAGCTCACCGGTGGGGGAGCGGCATGGGTGATCGAGGCCATCGGGCGTCCCGATACTCTGCGTGACGCCGTGCAGATGCTGAGACCTCGTGGCACCGCCGTCGCGGTTGGTCTGGGTGCGGTGGGACAGACGTTCGAGATTCCGATCAACGAGCTCGTCCAGCGGCAGAAGCGCGTCGTGGGCTCGCTGTACGGCTCGTCGACACCTGCCATAGACCTTCCCGTGATCTTTGAGCTGTACCGCTCGGGGGAGCTCCCGCTGGATGAGCTCATCGGGGCCCGGTACGCACTCGAGGACGTGACCGTGGCGTTCGACGCGCTCGCACAGGGTGCCGTCGGCAGATCGGTCATCGTCCCGGAGGGAGTCAACCCATGACATACGCGACATACCCCAGCCTCGCGGGGCGGACGGTTTTCATCAGCGGTGGCGCCAGTGGGTTGGGCGAGGAGTTCGTCCGCCAATTCGTCGCGCAGGGGGCCCGAGTCGGTTTTATCGACGTGGACGAGGAGAGGGGAGAGGCTCTCCTCGCGGATCTCGGCGACGCGGCACGATTCATCCAGTGCGATGTCAGGGAGATCCCGCAGCTGGAGGCGGCGATCACGCACGTCGCGGCGGAGCTCGGCCCGATCACGGTTCTCATCAACAACGCGGCTCACGATATGCGCCATACGCTCGCCGACCTCGATGTCGAAGAATGGGACGACCGCCAGGCGGTGAATCTGAGACACCATGTCTTCGGAGCACGTGCGGTGGCATCCATGATGGATGAGGCTGGAGGCGGCTCGATCATCAACCTCGGGTCCATCAGCGCGCACATCGATCTCCCCGACCTCGTCGGTTACATCACCGCGAAGGCCGGCATCGAGGGGCTGACGCGCGCTCTCGCCCGAGACCTTGGGCCTCAGCGCATCCGAGTCAACTGCGTGATCCCCGGGTGGGTGATGACTCAGCGGCAGCTGGAACAGTGGGTGACTCCGGAGGCGACGGCGCACATCGAGGCGAGTCAGTGTCTGACCGAAAAGCTTTTTCCGGAGGATGTGGCGCGGATGGTCCTCTGGCTCGCGGCGGATGATTCTTCCAGGTGCACGGCGCAGAACTGGGTGGTCGACGGTGGCTGGCTCTGAGTTTGAGCATCGCGGAAGCTGGTCGGGGGATCCGACGGTGTTCCACGGCGAGGGCGGCTACTGGGACGCGGGAGCCGGCGTGTTCCGTTACGTCGACATGTACACCGGTGACATCGTCACCCTGGAGGGCCCAGACACCACGCGAACGCATCTCTCGGCGCTGGTCGCCATGATGAGAGGTCGCCGCGCCGGAGGATACGTGGTGGCGGTCGAACGAGGCTTCCGCCTCCTCGGTGAGGACTTCAGACCCGAACAGTACGTGACGGCGTTCGACGATGGTGGCCTGCGCATGAACGAGGGCAGCTGCGATCCGGCGGGTCGGCTATATTGCGGGTCGATGGCCTACGAGGCCAGCCGCGGAGCAGGGGTGCTCTATCGCCTCGATCCTGACCTGAGGGTGCACCGGGCCCTTGAGGGAGTCTCAATCCCCAATGGACTGGTGTGGATCGAAGGCGGGCACACCGCGCTGCATGCGGACACGATGCATCGAGAGATCCGTGCCTACGAAGTAGACCCCTCGACCGGGGAGTTCGGCACCTCACGGATCTACGTCTCGATCCCGGAGGGGCACGGTGCGCCGGACGGTATGGCGCTTGACAGCGAAGGCTGTCTCTGGGTTGCGATGTGGGGCGGCGCGGCAGTTCACCGCTACGCGCCAGACGGCACGCTCACGGAGGTCCTCTCACTCCCGGTCACCAATCCCACGTCATGCACCTTCGGCGGCAAGGACGGATCGACGCTGTTTGTGACCACCTCCAAGGAGAATGCTGACGCCGCGGCAGAGCCGCTCGCGGGTCAGGTCTTCACCCGCCGCGTCGACGCCTCCGGCGCGCCCGTGCATGAATTCGGCGGGTGAAAGACGACGCGGGTGAAAACGGCGCGGAGAAAACTAGGTGTGAAAGATGAAGGAGCTGACGAGGAATGAGCGACACTATGGATGAAGAGATCGAGCAGGTCACGCGTGCCTCCGCAGTCTGGGCGGCGATGTCGCTGAGCGAACGTGCAGAGGCCATGCGGGGTGTCGCCGCGGGGCTCGAGTCGGCCGCGGACCAGCTGGTGCCCCTGGCGATGGCCGAGACGCATCTGCGAGAGGCGCGCCTGCGGGGGGAGCTGAAGCGTACGACGTTCCAGCTGCGATTCTTCGCGGACACGGTGGAGGAGGGAGACCTCCTCGAGGTGCGCATCGATCGTCCGGACAGACAGTGGCCTATGGGCGCCCCTCGACCTGACCTGCGGCGCATGCTCGTGCCGATCGGTCCGGTCCTAGTCTTCTCGGCAGGCAACTTTCCCTTCGCATTCTCCGTAGCGGGCGGAGATACCGCTGCCGCCTGGGCGTCGGGCAATGCCGTGCTTGTGAAGGCCCACCCGGGTCACCCGCGGCTCTCGGACGCGACGGCCGAGGTGGTCGCTCGCGCCCTCGCGGCCGCCGGAGCACCACAGAACCTGTTGCGAGTCATCCACGGCAAGGACGCCGGCGTCGCTGCGTTGAAACATCCATCGATCAAAGCAGCGTCGTTCACAGGATCGATCGAGGGCGGGCGCGCGTTGTTCGACATCGCGGCTGCGCGCCCGGAGCCGATCCCGTTCTACGGGGAACTCGGCAGCGTTAATCCGGCCTTCGTCCTTCCGGCTGCCTCGAAAACCAGGCCGCAAGAGATCGCGGCGTCCTTTCTCGCTGCCGTGACGGGCAGCCAGGGGCAGCTGTGCACGAAGCCGGGGGTGCTGCTCGTTCCCGCCGGATCGGCGATCATCGAAGAGCTCGGGCGGATAGACGTGGCGGAGGGGGCGCCTCTGTTGAACCTCCGCACCAGTGAGGTCTTTCTCGGCACGCTTGGACGAGTCTCCGAACATCCCGGGATCACGGTGTTGAGGGCCGGGCCAGAGAGCCGGGCGGAGGCTCCAGAGGTTACGCTGCTGCGGGCCGACGTCGAAGAGGTCATGACGGACGTCGAGGGGATCCTGACCGAGATGTTCGGTCCGGCGGCTCTCGTTGTCGAATACGGGGATCCGGCAGAGGCCGTCCGGCTAGCTAGGAAACTTCCGGGCCAGCTCACCGCCACGCTCATCGGGGAGGTCGAGGACGATCAAGAGCTCTCACAGGAACTCCTGCCAATCCTTTGCGACCGTGCTGGACGGCTGCTGTGGAACGAATGGCCGACGGGAGTTTCTGTGACGCACGCTCAGCAACACGGTGGCCCCTATCCAGCGACCACCGCGTCAACGACCACAGCGGTGGGCACCGCGGCGATCTCACGATTTCTGCGTCCTGTGGTTTACCAGAACTTCCCCGCCGTGCTGCTGCCAGGCCCGCTCCTTGACGCGAACCCACTCCGTGTCACGCAGCATGTAGATGGGTGAGAGCCTGATTGACGGTTGCGTAGCTTTGCGGACATAAGACGGCCTGAGAGGCCTTCGCCACAACGTGTCTCAGATCGGTAGGAACTTCTGAGCGTTCCGAGCTTTCATTGCTACGAACGCGTGATGTCGGGGCTGTTTGCTGTACATGGTTGGTTATCTGAACGAACGCAAACGTGTCGGAATCCGTGGCGTCCAAAGACAAGTCCGCTGGGTGACTGGTATTTCACGCGACGATCGCGACCCAGAAGGTGCTCAACGAAGTGGACCTAGGGAGGTAATCCAGATGGACGAGTGCACCGCGGTCAACGGTAAGACCTTCACTGAGGAAGATATCGAGGCATCGGCTACTGAGGCTGAGTCCGAGCAGGACTACACCGATTGTCATCTTGGGCCACCCAAGGTTGGCAGGCCAGTGAGCATCGGGGCCGATGCTCGACCCTTCACCATGAGGTTGGACGCTAACCGACGCGCGAAGCTCGACAAGGCAGCCTACGAGCAGCACACCACCGCTTCCGCGTTGATGCGCAGCCTGATCGATTCGCTATGAACCTCAGCTCGCAACCCTCTCCTTGTTCCTCGGCAAGTCGGCCATGTGGGCGGTGAGGGCACCATGCAACGCCGGTCCATCCTGAGAGGGACAGACGCAACGGTCGCACCATTCGGGCCTGGCGTTCAACCAGGGTGGTCACCGAAGTGTCCCGCTTTGATGCCACATTCTTCTAAGCTGGAGGTAAAGAGCCAGGCCTCGTCGTCACCTCATGCATCGAGCTGAGCAGACTCAATAGGGTGAGGACCAGGGCAGATCTCTTCGGGCACTGGTCTATAGCCTGGTGCGCAGGGTTGATGACTGACCCTGGTTCCGGATCTATTCCGTATATTCGCGAGCATGCGATGCGAGCTGCATCCAACCACATGTTGACCTGACCTGGAGCAACGAGAGCTCGTGCTATTCCGTAGAAACCCCTGATAGAGCCCGACTCTTACTCGAAAGGTCACCGGATCGACGCCGGTCGGAGCCACCTTTACCCGGTATCGGG
Organism: Nesterenkonia maliinae; assembly: GCF_051262655.1. Lineage (NCBI taxonomy): Bacteria > Bacillati > Actinomycetota > Actinomycetes > Micrococcales > Micrococcaceae > Nesterenkonia > Nesterenkonia maliinae. Next base: position 298,684 of record NZ_JBIMEY010000002.1, read on the forward strand.
TGAGAAAGCCCCTGGATCTCCAGGGGTTTTCTTGTGTCTGAGGTGATCCGGAGCTCCTCTCCGTCAGGCGTTCCGGACAGATCCCATCATCAAGGTCAGTCCCAGGGGCCGCTCCTCCCCGATTCCTCCTGCTTCTGTCGACACCTCCACGGCGTTTACAGAGAGGTCCTGGGTCATGGGCGAATCAACAACCTGGCAGCGGTGGTGGCCTTGTGCACTCCCATGTGGAAGACGAGTATAGGAACCACGCCCACATATCGGAGCTAGGATCGGCTCGATGTCCGAGAGATCGCCCGCCAACCCGTGGTTGGTGGACTCAACTTTCGTTGCTGAGTCATCCCTTGAAGGAAGGACCAACTCAGTGAAGATTGAGACCACCGAGGATACCTGTGTTGCGGCGGGGCAATGTGTGCTCTCGGCCCCGAATGTCTTTGCACAACGTGCCGAGGACGGAAAAGTGGAGCTGCTCGACGACGATCCTCCGGCAGCCGAACACGATCTGGTCCGGGAGGCTGCGGATTTCTGTCCATCGGCATCCATCCACATCCAAGAGTAGAACCCTGGGCGTCGTAGAACGGGTGGAGTTCGGCTTTGGGATGCACCCCTAGCCGCGAGACGCAGCAACGGGCCTTGGACTCTAGGCGACGATCCCTCCATTGGATACGCTTCGGCCATAGCTCAAGCAGCCGGGCTCTTGTTTCTCAGACAAGGGTGTCCCATGGAGCACATTTCCCGAGTAGTCATCAGCACCTCCGGTCTGTCTGGGCCGATCACCGTCGAGGTGGTGGGGTGCTTGACCCTGGAGAGTTTCTCGGCAGCCTCTGCGGTCCTCGACCGATGGTCCGGCATACGTTCATTTCCCGATCTCATCGTCGACCTGCGGGGAACATCGCATATCGAGCCCGTCGGGCTGGCGGCACTGGAGATGTACTTCGCTCGGTGTCGGGTTCCCAAGGGTCTGCCGGAGATCACCCTGCTGACCCCTCATTTTCCTCGACTCTGCGTAGAGGATGAGTCTGCACCCACGGAAGCTCGTGACCCGCAGGCGGACTCCGGCTCACGCGCGGAATCGCGATCGGGTGTCACCTACGAACGGCGTCCTTTCCTTCGCTGGCGTCCACCCGCAGTTGTGACCCCGAGCAGAGAGAAGAGTCTCCGCCCTGTCGGAAGGAGATGATGATGACGACGAAAACACCGCGTGATGACCTTTCGCTGGTGTTCGCCCGTGTCAACGGCATGCTGCTCAGCGAGGAGACTGTGGAACACGCGGTGGGGCTCCTCGCCCAGGCGGCCAAGTGCGCAGTTCCCCGGGCCATAGGGGCGGGCGTGTCGTTGATCAGCAGCGCCGGCCGGAGAGTGAGTGCCGGCAGCACCGACTCGGTGGTGCGCAAGGCCGACGATCTCCAGTACTCGACCGGTGAGGGCCCGTGCCTGAGTGCTTGGGCATCGCACGTCACTGTCAACGTCAATGACGTTCGGTCCGATCGCCGTTGGCCGGACTGGTCCGCCGCCGTCGTTGAGCTGCCGGTCCGGTCGGTGCTCAGCACACCTCTGGAGCACCGGGCGTCCATCGTCGGCGCCATGAAGGTCTACTCCTCCGCAGAACAGGCTTTCACCTTGGAGAGTGCGCGGCTGCTGACCATGTTCGCCGGGCCGGCGGCCGCGCTGCTGGCGCATGTGCAGACCAGCGACTTCCCGGAGAGACTCGGTGAATCGATCACCGATGCCATGAGCCAGCGCGACATGATCAACATCGCCAAAGGCGTCCTGATGGACCAACGCGGTTTCGACAAGAACGCCGCCGCCCTATACCTGATCCAGGTGGCCCGCTCAGACGGTCTCACGGTGCGAGAGACGGCCGAACGAATCATCGCCGCCCGCCGGCCGCAAGGCAGTGAGCGGTCCTGACGCGTGCCGGCCACGAGGCCACCCCGGCCCGACGGTGATGAGTTCTCGCTGCGGCGCACGTTTCACGGCGCCGGATCGCAGGCTGCGCGCTGGGTCATTCGGCCCTTCCGCTGTACCGGCTCCGACTGCATCATTTCGGTGTAAGCGGTGGTGCGATAGACGCAGCAATCCCGAGGCAGGAACTATGCACAGCGGAGAAGAGGTCTCGACTCCGAACGAGACCAAACAGGGGCACGCCTCCGTGCACGAGCAGCGGAGCTCCACGGATGACTATCAGCTGGCCTCCCAGCTCGGTGACCTGGTCCGTTCGCTCAACCAGGTGAGTCCGGAGGCGATCCTGGAACTCGTGGTGGCCGCTGCCATTGAACTGATCCCCGGTGCCGAAGAAGCCTCGCTGAGCGTCGTCACCGGGCGGGAGGAAGTCGCGACGATGGCCCCGTCCAGCGAACTTCTCAGAAGACTCGATGATCTGCAGGCAGAGTTGTCCGAGGGTCCTTGCCTCGAAGCAATCTACTCGGAACGAACTATCCGCGTGTCGGAGATGGCAAGCGAGGACCGGTGGCCCGATTTCGCCGGGCGGGCCACCGAGGCCGGCGTGGGCAGCATGCTGGCCTTCCAGCTCTACGTCGTGGGAGACAATCTGGGCGCCTTGAACCTCTACTCCAGCCAGGTCGAAGCCTTTGACGCAGACTCCGAGCGCGTCGGGCTGATCGTGGCCTCCCACGCCGCAGTTGCCTTGGCTGATGCCCAGCAGGTGAGTCAACTCCACGAAGCGATGCAGAGTCGGGACGTGATCGGTCAGGCCAAAGGCATCTTGATGGAGCGCTACAAGATCACAGGCCATCAGGCCTTCCTGCTTCTAGCCAAGGCCAGTCAACACAGCAACAAGAAGCTGCAGGCGCTTGCGGAGGAGCTGGTCGAGCGCGGGGACCTCAGCACCAGCACGACCTGAGGCGTGGAGTCAGGCGCGACGCTGGCCTTCCAGTCGGGCGGAGGTGTGATCGTCGCCCCCGGGTGGGGTGCTCCGGCCGCGCACCACTGCCGACGCGACGGCGCCTTCCGACTCCTGAGCGTGGTCATGCAGTGCCGCTCGCAGAGCTCTGAGCCCGTAGTACATCCGTGTCCGCAGCGTGGCGACCGGAACCCCCGTGCGCTCCGACAGCTCGGCATAGCCGAGGCCGTCGAGCTGCACCGCCACGATGACCTCTCGGTGCTCGGGAGTGAGGGTGGCCAGAGACTCGTAAAGCACGAGTCGTTCCACGATCAGGAGGTCCTCCGTGACCGGGGTGCTCGCCCGTTGGATCTTCACCGAGTCGGAGGGCACCGGACGCCGGGACCGAGCGCGCAGTGCGTCGGTGACGAGGTTTCGCTCAATCGCGAACAGCCATGTCCGGGCCGAACCTCGGGAACTGCTGTAGCGCGTCCTGTTCCGCCAGGCCCGGATGAAGGCCTCTTGGACGCAGTCCTGTGCCTCCGCCCGGTCACCTAGCGCATTGAGCGCGTACGCGAAGAGGGCCGCTCCGTGCGCGGCGTAGCACTCTGCGACATTGAAGGGCGTCTCCTCGTTGAAGCTGCGGTCAGCGGTGGGATGAACAGTCATGACGAGGATCTTCACCTGAGCCGGGGTGAGTCGGGTCGAACGGCCAGACGGTTCTCGATCTTGGTCACCTCGGGGCAGACCCAGGTCGCCAGTCCTGCCTGTTTCTTCTCCGCCAGAGTTGCGACATGCCCGGTCAGGATGGCGGTGTTCTCTACGATCGTGACCGTCACGCTGCGGGCGTCCAGCCGGGGGTTGCGCAGCATGGCGTACTCCAGCCGTTGTTCTGCAGTCTCCACACGAGTGCGACTGCTCAGGGTGATCTGATTGTCCAGGGATCTCACCCCGCGCAGATCTTCGACTGCCAGCTGGGCGGCTTCGCGTTGGAAGTCCCAGTCGACCTCACCGGTCAGGGTGATGTGGCGATTGCGCACCTGAGACTTGACGGCGCTGGGAACGGCGGGCGCCCAGGTCAGGGCTCGCTCCACGACCCGGCGGATATCGCCATCGGTGGCCCCCTGGGGAGCGGCCGGGTCGACGACCACATTGATGATTGCTGAGCTCACTCCCCGGACGCGTCGCATCGCGCGCCCTACGGCGGCGAGCTCGGAATAGGACCCGACAGCACCTGAGACGGTGACCACTGAACTCGCGGCCCAGACCGTCAGCCTGGAGGCGTCGAGCTCGGGGGTCCATTCCAGCTCCACGGCCGCTGCGGTCTGGAGGGCGAGGTTCGGGGAGGTCATGCTCGAGGATGCGATCTGCATAGACGAAGTCCTCTGGTCTCTGCCCACCGAGTTGCGGGTCTGATCCCACGGTCGTCTCAGGTGTCGGCATCCTGTAGGGCCTTAGGTCCTACCGTCGCTCCCGGGCACTTCGGCACTTCGAGGGGCGGCCTCTTGGCTGGGCGGGGGAGTGTCTGTGTTCATCCTCGCGCCATAGACGGCCACCTGGGTGCGGCGGTCCATTCCGAGTTTGGCCAGCAGCCCGGAGACGTAGTTCTTCACGGTCTTTTCCCGGAGGTTCAGCCGCGCTCCGATCTGCCGATTGGTGAGCCCCTCAGTGATGAGCTTCAGCACCTGGGTCTCACGCAGCGTGAGCTCGATCTGCGCGGCATCTGGGGATGTTTCCTGCGACTGTGCGGCCTTGGCGCTGAGCGAGGAGTGGACCCTGTGGGCGAGGTCGCGAGTGACCAGGTTCTCTCCCTGGGAGACCCGCAGGATCGACTCGATGAGATGTCGTCCCCGGATGTTCTTGAGCACATAACCAGAGGCTCCGGCGACGACGGCGGCGACGCTCGCGGCGTCGTCGTCGTAGGCGGTGAGGATCAGGCAGGAGGTCTCGGGGTGCGTCGAACAGATGTGACGGCACAGCTCGATGCCGTTGCCGTCTGGAAGCTGCACGTCCAGCACGGCGATGTCCGGCCGCATCGCAGCGATGCGGACAACGGCCCCTCGGACGGTGTCCGATTCCCCCACTACTTCCATTCCTGGTTCTGCGTCGATGAGCGCGGCGATGCCACGTCGCACGACCTCGTGATCATCGACGAGGAAGACCCTGATCATGAGTGCTCCGGCGAGTTCACCGGGACCTGCCACAGTGCCCGCGTACCGCCCGAGCTGCGCGCGGACAAGGTGAAGTCTCCACCGTGGGCGCGAGCTCTGGCGCTGAGGTTCTCGATTCCGCTGCGTCGGGAGGAGTCCGCGGAGAGCCCGACGCCGTCGTCGTCGACCTTGAGCTCCACCGTGTGGGAGGTTGCGGTGATCGCTACCTTCACCGTTTTCGCGTCGGCGTGCCGTGCCACGTTGCTGAGCGTCTCGCGAAGCACCGCTGCCATGTCGTCGGCCAGTGGGCCGAGGATGATGAGATCGATCGGCCCGGCGAAGGTGACCTGCGCGGGCGTGGGCAGAGTGTCGGAGAGCTCCGTGAGGATCCGCAGCAGCCGGTGACGGGTCGCTTCCGTGCCGGTGCGGGTCTGGAGGGTGAAGATGGCGGTGCGGATGTCAGCGATCGCCGCATCGATCTGTGTCACGTGCGTCTCGATGCTGTCGGTGAGCTGTGGATGTGCCGATGCCAGGGCCTCCAGCCCCAGTCCGGTGCCGAAGAGTCGTTGAATGACATGGTCGTGGAGATCCTGGGCGATGCGGGCGCGGTCCTCGACGATCTCCAGTCGCTGCTTGTCAGCCCGGGCCCAGGCGAGGGCGACGGCCAGACCGGCTTGGGCGGCGAACTCCGAGAGCAGTTCGAGGTCATCCTGGCTGAACGGCGCTTCATCGGCCGACCGGGTCGCGCACAGCGCCGCCACCCGGTCACCGTCCACGACGAGTGGCACAGCGACCATGGAGGCGCTTGGAATGTCATCGGCGAAGGGAACCGGCTCATCTCCCCCCTCCGGTGTGATCCCGGGCTCCCCATCCATGGCGCGGGAGAGCACGCAGTCCATCCAAGGGACCGAGGAGCCTTCGATCTGGGCGGCACGGGCTCCCCGAGCCGTGTCGACATAGAGCTCGCTGCCTACCGCTTCGGAGACGACCACGCTGACCAGCTGCGCCCCGGTGAGTGCGACGAGGCTCTCCGCGAGGACCGCGAACACCTCGGTGGTCCTCACGTTCAACAGCTTTGCCGCGACATCGCTCAGCGCTGAGCTGAGCTCCTGGGCTCGGCGGGATCTCGCGTAGAGCCGTGCATTGTCGATCGCAGTCGCCGCGGTCGCAGCCAGGGCCTTGATCAGGGCCTCGTCATGTGCGGTGAAAGCCTTCTCGGAGGGGTTGGTGACGTAGAGGGCGCCGTAGACGCTTCCCCGGATGGTGATGGGGACACCGAGGAATGCCTTCATCGCAGGGTGTCCCAGAGGTGGGCCCACGGAGCGTGGATCGTCCGAGAGATTCCGCAGCCGGATGGGCGCACCACCGGTGAGGACCGCGCCGAGGACGCCGAGACCGCGGGGAGGGTGGCCCATCCGCTCGACCAGCTCAGGGGGCATTCCCACGTGGATGAATCGCTCCATCGCTCCCTTGTCATCGACGACCCCGAGAGCGCCGAACCGGGCATCCACCAGGGTGCGGGCCGATTCTGCCAGGTTGGAGAGGACTTGATCGACGTCCAAATCCCCGGTCACGAGTTGGCTGGCCTGGAGCAGACCCAGCAGTCCATGGTCAGCGGTCAGAAAGTGGTTGCCCCGCGCCATCTCCGCCCGACTCGGCGTGTGCGCGTCGGACGCATAGAGGTCACGGAAGTCTGATGTTGGAGTCACCGGCTCTGCCCTCGAGGGTCTATAAAGCTCAGCATAGGTGCGCTGCCACTCACAGGGGAGTCTTGATCTCCGACCTCTCCGGGAGCTCTGCTGGGCCGAACCCCACACCAGGGCATCACCAGGGCAGCGCGCGTTGAATCTGCGTGGACGCAGCTCGGGGCCCGACTTCTGTTGAAGGCGAGCCCCGAGCTGGTATGTCGTCTCCTAGCTGCTGCGCACGTCCTGGGCTGAGGACTGCGCAGAGTCCGTGACCGTGTCCTTCTGCTCCTGTCCTTCAGACTTGACGTTCTGAGCACTCTCAGCGGCCGAGTCTCGGACCCGCTGCACAGACTCCTGTGCCGGCTCCTTGAGCTCCTCGGCCATCGACTTCGCCTGGCTCTTCGCGTCATCGACCAACGGCTGGGCCCGGTCCTCGAGCTTGGCGGCCGCCTTCTTCTCCGGCTCTGAGGCCGGCACGATCGACGCCGCGAGCCAACCGGCGCCCAGGGCGATCAGCCCGGCCGCCAGCGGGTTCCCGCGGGTCTTCTGCTTCGCCGCACCGGGTGCCTGTTGGACACCATCGGCTGCGTGGTGCGCCTGATCTGAGACCTTGGTCGAAGCATCATCGGCTAAGCCCATCACATGATCCTTCCATCCGCCCACGGTGCTGCGGATCTTCTCGGTCTGTCGCTGAGCGACCTTGGAGGGGGAGACCTTGTCCGCGACGGCGTCGACGTCAAGGGAGAGGCTGCTTCTGGTCCGCTCGATATCAGCGCGGATCTCTTCCGGAGTCTGCTGTGTCATCGGGTCTCCTTCGTAGGGGTGAGAGCGTCAGGGATTTCCTTGAGGGTCTCCGTGGTGTGCGGAGCGCCCTTGACCTGCTCGAGGTTCTTCTTTCCGAGCATCGCCAGAACGGCGGCGATGATCGCCCAGATCACGGCGACGATGACTGCGGACCAGGCTGATCCCAGGTCGGTGGAACTGATCCCGGCCCAGAGCGCGATGGAAAGGAAGAGCAGCACGAAGTGCCCAGCGATCCCGGCCCCGCCGAGCATGCCCGCGCCCTTTCCTGATTTCTTCGCCGTCTCGGACAGCTCTGCCTTCGCCAGCGCCGTCTCCTGTCGGATCAGGGTGGAGAGGTCATTACTGACCTGGGACATCAACGAACCCAAGGACTCATGCTCCGCCTTGCGCTCGGCCTGGCGCGCCGGATCCACAGGTGTCGGGCCGGCCGAGGCTGGCCCCGCTGGGGCTGGACCTGCGGGGGGATGAATGCTGCTCATCGGCCGCCACCTCCTGCGGAGGAATCCGTGCTTCCTGTGGGGATGGTGCCGGGGACCGGCCCGGAAGCGGCGCCGGAAGAGGTGCCGCCAGCAGGCCCGGAAGCTGCGCCGGCGGACGTGCCGGGCGTGCTGGTGCTGGCACCCTGGCTCGACGTCGAGGAGCCCTGCCGGTCGTCATCGGCGTGGTGCTGCTTGAGCCCACGCGTCACCCGGCCAGCGGCGAAACCGACACCGGCCGCGATCGCCAAGAACGCCACCGGACGACGACGTGCGAAGCTCTGGACCTCCTGGAGAACCTCCTTGGGGTCATGACCCTCAAGCCAGGTCGCAGTCGCCTCCGCCCGTGAGTTCACCTGATCCAGGAGGTCCTTCGCGACCCCGGGCTCAGGCTTCTCACCACGCGCGATGCGCGCGACGTCGTCGCTGAAGGTCCGCACCGTGCCGGCTGCGCGGTCCAGCTGCTCGGACGCCTGAGACTCGAGCATCGTGCCCGCCTCACCGCCCAAGCGCTTGGCCTCACGCACAGCGTCATCCTTGACCCCCGCGGCTTCCTGTGCCGCGGTGTCCTTGACCGCCCGTCCGGCATCCTTGGCGTCACCGGCGACATCCTGTGCCGCGCCCTTGGCCTGATCCGACTTGCCCTGGTTAGAGCTGCCCTGGTTAGAGCCGGAGGGGCTCGTGGTGGACTGGCCCGCGCCGGACTGGCCGGACCGGGACCGATCGGTGGTGCCCGGGGTCTCAGAATCTGAGGCCTGCCGGGTGGCGTAGCCCGGTTCCCCGGTCACTGACTCGAGCCCGGGAGGTGCGACCGGGACTGCCGGAACCGGTTCAGTCACATCCGACGCGGGCGACGTCGAGCGGTGCGCGTCGGCACGGGGATTCTTGGCGTCTGGGCGCTCCGAGGACTGGTTGTTCTGCGAGGTATTGATGGAATCCGTCATGATGGCCTTTCGTTGTGATCCTCGGCGGGGCGATGATCGGGAGGTGGCTGACGCTGGTTCGTCGCGTGGATCAGCGGGCAGTCTTGGTGCTGCGGAACGGCGCGACGTTGAGGAGAACTCCTTCCTAGGGGTGGACTACTGGATCAGCCGGAGGCGTATGTGTCAGGGCGGTGCGGCTGAGTCGAGGCGAGTGTCCGGAAGACCTCTGCTGTCGGTCGGGCGACCAGCTCTTCGAGGGCGTTGGGGCGGTGCTGCGCGCACCATTGGATGACCGTGGTGGGTTCCAGGACGCCGATAAGCTCCTCGTCCTCGCAGACCAGCAGGGGTCGGACGCCGTGGATCTGGAGCGTCGCGATGGCAGCGTCGAAGGAGTCTTCGGGGTGCAGGCTGGGCACTGAGGTCGCAATGAGGTCCGCACAGGGCGTCGATGACGAGACACCAGGTATCCGGTCCAGAAGGTCAAGATCTGCCCGGGTGAGGAACCCCACGGATCTGCCAGCGGCGTCGGTGACGACGAGGTGTTCAACACCTCCCTGCCGCAGCCTCTGGCGGGCCATGGCGATGTCTTCGCTGGCGAAGACCTCGGGGCCCAGCGCCGCGAGGACGCTCCCGAGGTTCTGTTCCGCGCTCAGGATCCGCGGGGGCCCCGAACGGTCCGGTGAGGGGTTTTCGGGAGTGGACAAGCCGCCTGCCTCGATGACCGTCATGAGGCACCTGCCCACACAGCAGACATGCCGAGGCTCGGCAGTGAACGATGCCGTGGGTCTCGTAACGCAGACATGCCGGGCGGGTCGGTGTATGCGCTGAGGCACACAGAAGAGGTGCGTCCCTCGACGTTCCGAGTGGAAGAGAAAGGGCGGCCCCGGGCTCGGACTCGGCCCAGGCAGGCATCGAGACCGATGCGGGAGGTGTCGGGAGAAGGTCCAACGGCCAGACCGTTTCGTAGCGTGTGCTCCATCAGTACCTCAACAGATAGGTAGGAGGAGTCCGCTACTTGAACTCTGTTCTGAGAGTACGTGCTGATCCCGCAGATGCAAACCGTTCGCGGCGACTGATTCCCGAAAGCTCGGCGCAGCTGACGCTGGAGTGCGAGGGTGAGCACGAGCGGGGAGAGCTTGCTGGGCTATAGGCAGCCGTGGACCGATCGGCTACGCTGTGGCCGTAGCTCAAGACGATGGGCTCTTGTTTTCCAGACAAGGGTGTCCCATGGAGCACATTTCCCGAGTTGTCATCACCGCTTCGAGCCTGACTGGGCCGATCACCGTCGAACTGGTGGGGCGCCTGACCTTGGAGAGCTTCTCGACAGCCTCTGCAGTCCTCGACCAGTTGTCGACCATCCGATCTTTCCCTGACCTCTTCGTCGACCTGCGCGGCACGGCCCATATCGAGCCCGTGGGACTGGCGGCGTTGGAGATGTATTTCGCCGGCCACCGCGTTCCCGAGGGCCTGCCAGAGATCTCGCTCGCGCTGCCGCAGTTTCCCCGTCCGTGCGGGCTCAGTGACCTTCATCGGGAGTCCGTGAGGTGCGCAGCTCCGAGCAGGCAGGAGGGCCTTCACCCCGTCTGAACGAGCGACATGCCCCCATTCTCCGCCGAGATGAGACGCGCAGCCTCCAGGGCCGCGACGTGATCCGAAGCCCAGGGGGCCCGTCGACCGGAGCCTGTTCATCAATCCGGAATCATCACATTGGGAGGAACCCATGTTTCTGCATAAACAAGCTCTGCAGTACAACGCCACACCAGAGAAGCCCGACGCGGTCTATGCCCGCAAACTCCAAGAAGTCATCGGTGGACAGTACGGTGAGATCACCGTGGCCATGCAGTACAGCTTTCAGGCATGGAACGCGCACATCCCGGGCAAGTACCGGGACCTGTTGTTCTCCACAGCGGCTGAGGAGTTCGGCCACGTGGAGATGCTCGCGACCATGGTCGCCCAGCTGTTGGAAAAGGCTCCTCAAGGAATCACCGACGACGCTGTTCAGGACGATCCCACCGTGGCCGCGGTCGTGGGCGGGATGGACGTCCAGGACGCCATCCTCGCAGGCGCCGGCGCCCGGCCCGTGGACAGCAACGGCAACCCCTGGAACGCCGGCTATGTGACCGCCAGCGGCAACCTGCTCGCGGACTTCACCTCCAACATCAACGCTGAGATGCAGGGCCGCATCGCCGTGGCCAGGCTCTATCACCAGACCGACGACCCGGGTGTCAGGGACCTGCTCTCGTTCCTGCTCGCCAGGGACACCCACCACCAGAATCAGTGGTTGGCCGCGGCCCGGGAGCTGCAGGAGACCGGGATGGAACAGCTCCCGGTCCCGAGCAATTTCCCCGTGAAGAAGGAGCACCGCGAATTCTCCTATCAGGCGATCAACTTCTCGGATGGAAAGTCCATGGCGGAGGGCCCCTGGGCCTCGGGACCGAGCCCCGATGGGCTCGGCGAGTTCAGCTATGTGGACACCCCGCCGCAGGGAGTGCCGATGCCGCCTCCCACGCATCCGGATTCCCGCTTCTACGGCACCACCGAGGTGCCCAACATCGTGGAGAAGACCGCAGGCGCGGTGCAGGACAAGCTGAAGAAGGAATGACCACGGCCTTTTCCGAGAGTGCGGGGGTCCCACCATGGGTGAGGCTCCCGCACTCTCGGGCTGCGCAGGATAGTGGCGTATCGTGAATAACCACGGAGGGGGCCCGTCGAATGGCCGTACGCCAACGCGCAGAACGCGAGGATGGATTTCACGGTCGCGCAACCACGACCGCAGGACAAGAGCGCAGGGCGAGCTCATCGACGTTCCCGGGTCCCTACGATCAGGGCTCTGCCGAGGCCGCCCCAGGGAGACGATGATGGCAACGGAACTTCCACTTGATGAACTGTCGCTTGTGTTCGCCCGTGTCAATGGCATGCTGCTGAGCGAGGAGACCGTGGAGCACGCGGTCGATCTCCTCGCGCAGGCGGCCAAGAACACTGTTCCGGGGGCGATCGGTGCCGGGGTCTCCTTGATCAGCAACGCGGGCAGAAAAGAGAGCGCCGGCAGCACCGACCGGGTGGTCCGCGAGGCCGATGACCTCCAGTACACCATCGGGGAGGGCCCCTGTCTGAGCGCCTGGGCCTCACGCACGGTGGTCAACGTCGAGGACGTCCACTCCGATCCGCGCTGGCCGAACTGGTCCTCAGCCGTCGTCAGGCTGCCTATCCGTTCGGTGCTCAGCACGCCGCTGCAGCACCAGCAGACCGTCGTCGGCGCCATGAAGATCTACTCGGCCGCCGAGCACGCCTTCACCGCGGAGACCGAACGGCTGTTGACCATGTTCGCCGGGCCCGCCGCCGCGCTGCTGGCGCACATCCAGACCAAAGACCTCCCCATGAAGCTCAGCGAATCCATCAGCACCGCGATGAGCCAGCGCGACACGATCAACATCGCTAAAGGCGTGCTGATGGCCCAGCACGGGTTCGACAAAGACGCCGCCACCTTGCACCTGATCCAGGTCTCCCGCGCCGAACGAGTCACGATGGGAGAGACTGCTCGACGCATCATGGCCGCCAGCCAGCGGCAGGACAGCACTCCGTTGTGAAAGATCCCGATTCACCGAAGCCATCAGAACCTGAAAGTGATCCAGCTGCCTCGGGTGAGGATGATTTGCAGCGACAGGCCCTCGGCAGGGCGGTGCGTCATTCGGACCTCCCGTTGAAGGGACTATGGCTGCGCTACTTCAGCATGGGCGGCACAGCCGGCGAATACGAGCTCGATGCCTACATCAACGGTCTGTACTCATTGCCCGTCCTCGAGCGGGACATCCTGGCCCAGGCCGTCAACGAGATGATCGACATGCTCCCACCGCCTCCTCGAGCGTCCTACAGCAATGACACGGCCGACGGCGGCACGACACCGTCATATGAATCCGAGGGGTAGACCATGCAGCGCGTAGAAGAGATCCAGATCCGGGCGAAGACCGAGCCGGGACAGCCGTCAGTGCACGATCACGGGAGCTCTGCTGGTGAGTATCAGCTGGCCACCCAGCTGGGCGACCTGGCTCGCTCGCTCAACCAGGAGAGCCCTGGCGCAGTCCTGGAGCTTGTGGTGGCGGCCGCCATCGAACTCATTCCGGGTGTCGAGGAGGCGTCTCTGAGCATCGTCACCGGGCGGAAGGAAGTCGAGACGGTCGCTCCGTCCAGTGAGCTGCTCAGGCGGCTGGATGATCTGCAGGTAGCACTGACCGAAGGTCCCTGCCTCGAGTCGATCTATTCGGAACGAACCATCCGCGTGCGCGACATGGCGAGCGAGACCCGGTGGCCCGGGTTTGCTGCCAAGGCGACCGCCGCCGGTGTGGGCAGCATGCTGGCCTTCCAGCTCTTCGTCGTGGGCGACAACCTGGGCGCGTTGAACCTCTACTCGAGCCAGGTCGATGCATTTGACGATGACTCCGAGCATGTTGGGCTGATCGTGGCCTCCCACGCCGCGGTCGCCCTGGCCGATGCCCAGCAGGTGAGCCAGCTCCTCGAGGCCGTGCAGAGCCGCGACGTGATCGGTCAGGCCAAGGGAATCTTGATGGAGCGATACAAGATCACCGGTCATCAGGCTTTCCTGCTTCTGGCCCGAGCCAGCCAGCACACCAACAAGAAGCTGCTCACGCTCGCCGAGGACCTCGTCAACAGCGGCGAGCTCACCGGCAGCACCGACTGAGCCAGGAGCGAGACTTCCGGCGTCGTCGTGCCTGCTTGCGGGGGCAGGACGCACGTGGTCTGCCCCCGCAAGCGAGTCAGTTCTTGATATAGCCGTTGGGGTTGAGCACAAACTTCTTCGCCGCACCCTTGTCGAATTCTGCGTAGGCCGCGGGCGCGTCTTCCAGCGGTATCGCCGTGGCTTTGACGGCCTTGGCGATCTGCACCTTGTCCTGGAGGATCGCTTGCATGAGGTGGCGGTTGTATTTCATGACCGGGCACTGTCCGGTGGCGAATGAGAGGGACTTGGCCCAGCCCAGTCCCAGGCGGATCGAGAGGGACCCGACCTGGGCGGCCTCGTCGACCCCGCCCGGGTCTCCGGTGACGTAGAGCCCGGGGATCCCTAGTGCGCCACCAGCCTCGGTGAGGTCCATCAGTGAATTCAGGACGGTCGCGGGGGCCTCCTGCGCCGAACCGGCGCCGTGTCCGCGAGCCTCGAAGCCGACCGCGTCGACGCCGCACTCAACCTCCGGCACCCCGAGGATCTGCTCGATCTGGTCGCGGGGATCGCCCTTGGAGACATCGACGGTTTCGCAGCCGAAGGAACGGGCCTGAGCCAATCGATCCTCGTTGAGGTCACCGACGATCACCGCACCTGCTCCCAGCAGCTGTGCGCCGACAGCGGCGGCGAGCCCGACGGGGCCAGCGCCGGCGATGTACACCGTGGATCCGGGTCCGACGCCGGCGGAGTACGCGCCGTGGAATCCGGTGGGGAAGATGTCAGAGAGCATGGTCAGATCGAGGATCTTCTCCAACGCCTGATCCCGGTCTGGGAACTTGAGCAGGTTCCAGTCGGCATACGGAGTCAGCACGTATTCCGCCTGCCCACCGACCCAGCCCCCCATGTCTACGTATCCGTAGGCGCTGCCTGGGCGATCCGGGTTCACGTTGAGACAGATGCCGGTCTTGCGCTCCTTGCAGTTGCGGCACCGCCCGCAAGAGATGTTGAACGGCACTGAGACGATGTCTCCGACCTTGATGAATTCGACATCAGGGCCTACTTCCACCACCTCGCCGGTGATCTCGTGTCCGAGGACGAGCCCGGCGGGCGCAGTGGTCCGTCCTCGCACCATGTGCTGGTCGGAGCCGCAGATGTTCGTGGCGACTGTCCGCAGGATGGCGCCGTGCGGCACCTTGCGACCTATGTTGGCGGGGTTGACCCCGGGCCCATCCTTGAGCTCGAACTCGGGGTATGGGGTGTCCACGACCTCGACCACGCCTGGGCTCTTATACGCGATTGCACTGTTTGTAGACATTGCTATCCTCTCGGGGGATCGTGACGAGCGGTTTCCGCCACATGAGTCAAGTCTCTAGTCGGCCGTGGGTCTTCTCAATGACCCGTGAGACCGGGTGGAGCTCTACCTTTAGGTAGGTCAGATCAGTAGAATTTGAAATATGGCACGCGTCACAGTTCTCGACGGTCTCCTTCCCGAGCTCTTCGACCTGCTTGCCTCGCCGCTCGGCTTGATCGTTCGCGGGCTCACTGAACTGTTGAGCCCACTGGTCACACACTCCGCACTGGTCATGCTCACGGCCGACGCCAGCGGCGGCCGCATCCAATGCACAGGAGACACCGCCGTCCAACGTGGCATGCGCGGACTGGACGTCGACCAGCTGCGAAGAGGGGTCGGCGGCGTCGAGGGCGTTCATCGGACAACGCTGCGAGTCGGGGATTCGCAGCGTCCGGCGCTTCAGGTCCTGGCGCGCAACGGCGCGCTCCTGGTGATCACGGATCCCGGCCCAGTCGCGGCATCTGCGCCGCTGTTGGACATCTGGAACATCGTCTCGCTGCACCTGCAGGAGCGCGCAGACGAAGCCGCGCCAGAGTATCTCCGTCATGCACGCTCGACTGCGGGGGTGCGGCTGCAGGCGCTGAGCGAGATCCAGGACGAATACTCGGCGACGTTGGACAGCATCCTCGCTCCACTCAGATCGGGGCAGCTGTCTGATGCGGCCGCGCGAGACTCTGCCATCGCCAGATCCGCGGCAGGACTGACTCGGCTCAACGCGATGACCGAGCAGGCCCGCGCCGTGGCTGAGGAGTCTGTCAGCATGTCCTTCGCGCGGCTCAAGGAGGAGCTCTGGGCCGCCACGCGACACTGGCACGTTGACCTGGAGTTCATCGACCCGCCTGAGGGGGACCACCTGGTCCCCGATGATGTCGCTCGGGGAGCCAGAGCCGTGGTCACCCGGGTCATTCTCAGCCGCATGGAGAGTTCCGAGGTCAGCCGGGTGCGCGTGCAGTGGGACTGTGACGGGAACGATCTGGTGGTCAGGGTCCGGGACGACGGTGATGGCGGCACGCTCGATGCCGATGCGCTGCGGCAGATCGCTGGGCAGCGCGTCCATGCGCTCAGAGGTCAGCTCTCGGTGAGTTCGACAGCTGGGTGGGGGGCCGAGCTCTCGGCGGTCCTGCCGTTGGACCCGCCGCCGGCCGGACCGTCCACGGCCGCGTTGGCCGGTCTCCGACCACGGGAGATGCAGGTTGCGACCCTTCTGGCCGCAGGCAGCAGGAATCGTGCCATCGCCGAGGAGCTGGGCATCAGTGAGAACACGGTGAAGTTCCATATCTCGAGGATTCTCCAGACCCTGCAGGCCGATTCCCGCGCGGAGGCCATCGCCGCGCTCCTGGCTGATCGACAGTCCTAGGGACTCCAGAGCGACGGGGACCGGAGATCGCAGAGCGCGGGACGAGAAGGCCTCTGTTCTATTTCAAGAGGTCCGGGAGGACGGGCTGCCGCAGGGTCTCATCGAGGATCCGGGCCTGGCGCAGGGAGAAGTGATCCTCTCCCTCGGGGTAGTCAGCCCTCACCCCTTCAAAGCCCTGTTGGCGATACCAGCTGGAACCTTCTCGGGTGGCGGTCACCGCGTCGAACGGTGCCCACGGATCGGTGCCGTCATCGAGCGTTCCGGTCACCCAGAGCAGGTCCAGAGACTCGCGCTGTTCCGATGTGGGTTCCTCGACGAGCGCCTCCGGAGCACCTCCGCCGCCGATCATCAAGGCGCCGCCCGTCACGTACTGGGGGTTCCGGGGAATCACTCCGTAGGTGATCATCTCGGCGCCGCCTGAGTACCCCATCCACCACACATTGTCCGGATCTGGGGCATAGGGCTCCAGCACGCGCTGGTCCAACAGATCGATCAGCCAGGGGAGGTTGGTCGAGATGTCCTCCCACCAGGTGATCTCGCCTTCCACATCCGGGGTGAGCGGAGCGACCAGCACCATGTTGTGCGACGCAGCGACCGCAGCCAGGCAGTTGAGCAGCCCGTCAGGATTCTCGTATTCGTTGGTGCCGTCCCCGTGGAGTCTGACCACCACCCCTACCGGTTGGTCGAAATCCACTCCCCTCGTGAACAGGTGATACTGACTTGTCGTCGCGCCCGAGGTGAATTCTCGATCAAGCTGCACGGAGTCCGCCGGCTCGTCTGCGGCGTTGCTGACCGGATCTGGGTCTGCGCGCGGATCGGGCCGTGTGAGGCCGTGCTCTTCGCATCGGGCCGGGGTCGCATCCGCGGTTGTCCCGTCGGCCGCCTGGGGAGCGTCTCCCTCGCTCGAGCGGGGAGTTCCGAGGAAGAGCACGAGCACCACGGCGAGCAGGGCCGCCACCAGTCCGGAGAGCACGGCCCAACGTCTGGTCATAGCAGCGGTCCTTGCCCTGGTTCCGAGTGTCGGGTGAGAGGCTCCTGCGGAGACTCCGGACGACGGATGTGGTGGTGGTCGTGCATCACTCGTGTGTCCTCTGAGAAAAGTCTAAAAGATCTGCCGGAAGCCCCGGTGCGAGTGTCATCCGCAGAGTGTCTTGCCGCCTTCGGGAGACGCGTCATTCGGGAAATGCGGGAAGTGTCGATTGGAACAGCCAGCCGCTCAGCAGCGGCCTGATCCGCGGCCCGGACAACCGCTCGGCGTGTTCCAGGAAGGCTGCCGTGGACACCGTGCCGTGACGGTTCTCCTGGGTCCAGGTCCGCAGGATCCGGAGAAACTCGTCATGGCCCACGAAGGACCGCAGCGCGTAAAGGGTGAGGGCCCCGCGCAGGTAGACACGATCATCGAACATGTCGGGCCCACCAGGGTCGGCCAAGACGATGTTCTGGGGCCGAGATGCCAGCCGATCGTAGGACGTGCGGGCACGGGAGTGGGTATCGAGCTTGCCAGACGCCTCCGACCACAGCCATTCCGCATACGTGGCGAAGCCTTCGCTGAGCCAGATATCAGACCATTGGTGCGGTGTCAGCGAGTTGCCGAACCATTGGTGCGCCAGTTCGTGAGCGATCAGCCGCTCGTTGTTCCACCCCTCTTGAAGGTGGTTGCAGCCCACAATCGACAACGGTTGAGATTCCAGCGGAATCTCCAGCTCGTCGTCGGTCACCACGACCTCGTAGGCGTCGAAGGGGTACTCGCCGAAGTCCCGCTCAAAGGCCGCCATCATGGCATGTTGCTTGGCCAGCACATCCTGCGCCTGACGCCACAGATGCTCCCCGCAGGCCAGGCGCAGCGGTACCCGAGCTGACACGTGTTCTGCGCTTCTGATCGCACCGCGCCTGTACTGCCCGATCTGAACCGTCGCAAGGTAGGTCGCCAGCGGCGTCCTGGATTCCCAGCGCCAGGCCTTCCGGTCACCATCCCGGGTGACCTGGAGAAGGGAACCGTTGCTGATCGCGGTGTAGTCCGAGTCGACCAGCACGGTGCAGTTCCACGTCGCCTTGTGTCGGGGGTGGTCGTTGCATGGAAACCAGGTGGCAGCGCCGTTCGGCTGTCCGGCCACCAGGACGCCGTCGGTGAGCTCTTCCCACCCGACGTCGCCCCAGGGACCCTTCTGCGGTCGGGGTTTCCCCCGGTAGTGCACTTCGATGGTGATCGCTTGGCCCTCGGAGAGGTCCGCGGGCAGCACCAGCTTCGTGCGAGTCTGCCGGAACCTGACCGTGGTCTTGTTGAGTTGCACCGCACTGACCTTGAGTCCGCGCAGATCGAGTTCGATGGCGGATGTCTGTGCGAGCACACGACCGTGGAGCACCGCGCGGCCTTTCAGCCGGTTCGGTCGGATCTCATAGTCCAGATGCAGGTCATAGTGGTCGATCTGAAGCTCCGCCGTCCCGGAGGTCGGAGTATAGGAGTCGGGCTGGATCATCAGCGGGGCACGCATCCTTTGCAATGATCTCCAGAACTCCGTGCGCAGCGCTCACAGTCGGCGAAACGATGTGAAGATGGGTTCACGCATTCGCAGTCGGTGGTCAACCAGAACCACATTTTCAGGAGGTGGGTCGGTGGAATGGACTTATAGCCGCACCAACGACCGGGATTCGATCGTGCGCGCCCTGGTGGCCGACGCCCACCGGGTCGACCCGGCTCATGTGGAGCTGGTCCAGCGCCGCGGGGCGCCGGAGGCCCGGATCGATGGGAGGCGGATCGAGGTCTCAAGGTCGGGCTCCCATGGGTTTGTTGCGGCGGCGTGCGCCGGGCCGGGGGAACGGCACTCGTTGGGGATCGATATCGAGGCAGTCCGACCGTTTCTGGAGTCAACGACGGAGCCTTCTGTGTTCGCGGAGGTCATCCTGGCACCGCAGGAGCTTGCGTGGTTCCGTGCGACGGCGGGGGAGGCCGAGGCCGAGCGACTGCAGTGGCTGCTGCGGATCTGGGTGCGCAAAGAGGCGGTGCTGAAGGCGCTGCACACCGGGTTCGACGTCGGCCGCGGCGGTCTGCCGCCTGCAGACGTGGTGCTCAATGCGCCTTGGGAGGCGCCTTTGTGTCTCAGCCACGCCCAGGTCACTGTGATCGACCTGCACACTCGGGACGACGCCGGAGGCGAGCAGCCTGTGATGCTCGCTCTGGCGCGGAACACCGGGCCGCTCGTTCTCCCGCGCCGGTGAGCCGGCGGGCCGGTGGTACGCCTGAACGGACGACGCTTCCCGTGTCGCTACTCGGAGCGGGTCGCGGGCCTGTTCGAACCTTCGGGCGTCTGAGCGCGGTCGATCTTGCTCCGCCACCGTTCCTTCACGTCCTCGGGCAGGTCCTCCCATGGCTCAGCCTCCGACATCATCAGACCGGCAAGCAGCTTCCTGCGTTCGTCGTACAGGGCGTTGGCCGCCTTGTCCCGGCTACTGCGCACGTACCCCTCCAGCACCGTGGAAAATAACGACAGAAGGCGTGCTCATATGGCGACGCCTGGTTCTCGGTGTCAGTGTAGTGGACTGAGTACTCCAGGCGTGATTACAGCGCTACCTCGGAGTCCGTCGTCGTAGGCGCTCCTCGACCCAGTCTCGGGCGGCGCGGGACGCCACGGTGATCCCACGCTCCAGCGGGCCGGCGGCCCGGAAGCGCAGCCACACCATCGCGAACAGCACCGCCGCGGACGTCTGGATGATGAAGGATGCCCATGGCGCGTCAGCGAGGAACCCGGTGGCCAGGACGAGCAGATGCACGGTGTACAGGGTCAGGGTCATGCTGCCGATCGCCGCCAACGGTCGGAGGAACTTTCCCGCCGCTCTGCCGATCAGCAGCATCGCGCCCAGCGCCGCAGCTGCGACGCCCAGCGAATGCAGAACTTCGAAAGGGGTGGACGTATACGGCGCCAGAACCGTGAGCCACCACCAGGTCGTCGTCGGAAGCTCCGGGGGAGGCCCCCAGGTGATGAACCAGTCGAGCTCGGTCGCTGACCACGGAGTCGCGGCGCCCAGCTGATCACGGCCCCCTAGCGGACCCTGCAGCACGGTCGAGGTCAACCACGCGACGAGGGCGACCAGGATGCCCGCGACCAAGAGACGAACTGCTGGAACCTTGTCCCGCAGATTCAGTCGACCTATCGCCAGGCCGGCGCACACGTAGGCCATCCACGGGATGACGGGGAAGCTGCCGGTGAACAGGACGGCACTGGCAGAGGCGATGGGATCGGTGACCACCGTGGTAAGGCTGGGATCGTAGCCGTCGAGGCCCGGCAGGGCGCCTTGGGCCAGATGAACCATGACCGGCCCCAGTATCGCGATGCCGACGGCGATGCTGAACAGTGCGCGGACGGAGAGCCGCAGCAGCGGTATGGCCAGCAGGAACATGGCGCCGTAGTAGACGAGGATGATGGCGGCCGGCGGATCGACGTAGGCGAGCAGCAGACCGATCAGGGTGATCAACGCCGCCCGGACTGCCAGTGCTGCCCGAGACGCGGTCAGCGCACTGCCGCTCGGTGGACGAGGCCCGCCCGTCATGAACGCCACCGCCACTCCGGCCAGGAGGGCGAAGAGCGCCGCCGAGACGCCGGAGAAGACGAGCCAGGTCAACGTCGGCTCGATGTCATCCGTGATGCTGGGCAAGACATGGATGGCCATCATGCCTATTAGGGCGATGCCTCGAGCCGCATCGACCCCGACGAGACGACGTTTGCGCTTCTCGGCGGTCACGGATCCCTGAACTGCCCCGCGAACTTGAGGGTCTTTGGCGGCACCGGTCAAGGCAGTCGGAGACTTAGAACGGGTCGGGCCGGGGCGGACTCCAACACGACGGTCTCCACCGACCTGACCGGTCGGTCCGGCACGGGTCGGTCTGTGATCCCGGAGGCGATCAGGTCCAGGGACAGCTGCTGCTTCTGCACGTAGTCGAGCTCCACCATCGGCATCCGCAGGGGCCCGGCGGGGAGCCCGCGCATCGCCAGCGCAGCCTTGACCGTGGCGGCGGCCGGCGCGCGGAACATGCCGGTGTAGGTCGACAGCAGCTGACGGTGGATAGCCGCCGCCTGTGTCGGCCTCCCGAGCTGGTGACAGTCCAGCATGTGGCGCAGCATGTCCGCGGCGACGTGTCCGACGACCGAGACGAAACCGACTGCTCCGATCGAGAGCATCGGAAGGTTCAGCGCGTCCTCCCCCGAGTAGTAGTTCAGATCTGTGTGGCTCATGACCCATGAACTCGAGGCCAGGTCACCCTTGGCGTCCTTCACCGCCACGATCTTCGGATGCTCTGCTGCTGCGACGAGAGTCTCCGGACTGATCGCGACTCCAGTGCGCTGCGGGATGTCGTAGAGCATGACCGGCAGCGAGGTGCTGTCCGCGACTGCGGTGAAATGCCGCAGCAGGCCTGCCTGGGTGGGACGCGAATAATACGGCGCTACGACCATCAACCCGTCGGCCCCTGCTCCCGCAGCGGCCTGCGCCAGCTCAATGCTGTGCTGCGTGCTGCCCGCGCCGACGCCAGCGATCACTGACACGCGTCCACCGACAGCGGCGGACACCGTCCTGACCATGAGCGTCTTCTCCGCGTCGGTGGTGCTGATCGACTCGCCGGTGGTGCCGTTGACCACGAGGCCGTCGTTCCAACCGTCACGTGTGAGCCAGCGAGCGAGATCTCGCGTTCCCTCCAGGTCCAGCTGCCCAGACTCATCGAAGGGTGTCACCATGGCTGTCGTCACCGTGCCGAACTGTGGGGTGATGTGAAACCTGAGATCAGGTGTCGAGTCCATCGTGCCTCCTTCTCTTCCTCTATAAATGCTGTGGCCTCTCAACGAAGAGACCCGACCGGCGCTGACTCTCGATTCGCCAAGGCGCCGAGAGACCGGCGAATAGGGTTTCCGTTCCAGGTGGTCGAGGCCGGAATGCTCTCCGAACGCATCACCAGAGAACCGGCTCCGACGTCTGCGTGCGCACCCAGCGAGCTGCCGGGCAGCACGATGCTGTTCGCTCCGAGGGAAGAGCCCTCTTCGAGGTGGACCCCGTCCAGGCGCATGATTCGGTCATGGAAGAGGTGCGTCTGCAGCACGGTTCCTCGGTTGACCGAGACGCCCTTGTCGAGCTTGATCAGGTCGAACTCGGGGAGCCACCAGGTCTCACACCACACGCCTCGACCGATTCGCGCACCCATGGCACGCAGCCACAGGTTCAGCAGCGGGGTGCCCAGGCTCATCCGGATCAGGCCGGGAACGGCGAGAGCTTCGGAGAAGCAGTCGGCGAGTTCGTTGCGCCACACGAAGGAGCTCCATAGGGGCTTCTCGGTCGCCTTGAACCTTCCGACCAGCAGCCACTTGGCTGCCAGCGCGATGAGTGCCGCGACTATCCCACTGGCGAGGACCACCGGGCCGGACAGCATGACGGCGGCGAAGAATCCGTAGCTGGTGTACACCAGAGCAAGCGCGTATACCGTGACCAATGCCAGCCACGCCGCGATGAACATCGGCAGGATGCGGCACAGCTCGACTGCTGCGCGGGCGACCTTCAGCCGACGGGGCGGATCGAAGGTCAACGATGAATCGACCGTCTCGGCGGCTCGTGGGAGTTCGATCGGCGGGTTGCCCAGCCACAGGGAGTTCGGCGGCATGTCCTTCGGCGCGGAGGACAGCACGGCGACCAGCGAGTTCGAGGGCATCCTCTGGTCCGGACCGAGAATGGCCGAGTTGCCGAGGAAGGCCCGCTGGCCGACGCTGCCGCTCTCAAGCCGCAGCCAGCCGCGACGGACGTACTTGGCGGAGACCAGTGAATGGTCTGCCAGGAAGGCCTTGTCGCCGACGCTGGTCAGGTGCGGGATCGCCTCAACGGTGGCGGCTTCCACGTCCTTGCCCACATGTGCACCGAGCAGGCGCAGCCATGCGGGGGTGAGCATGCTGCTGTATAGCGGGTACAGGTTGATCAGGGATTTCCCCATTAGGCGTCCTGACATCCATGCCGCCCATGCGGGAACGCTGTGGACCGAGTGGGTCCCTCGGGGCATCAGGCGCCCCATCAGACGCACAGATCCGGCGAGCAGGAAGAGGTACGTCACCACGGTCATGATGATGAACACCGGTGTCCACGCGGCGAGAGTCCACAGCGCGGGTTCCAGGGCTTCGAAGCCTGAGATCAGGAAGAGCATCAGCGCGGCGCCGGGGAGCGGTGCCAGCAGCGGCATCAGACCCAGCAGGACGAGTCCGATCGGGTAGAGCAGCGCGACGCCGCGTGAGCGGTCCGCCTTGGACTCCGCGGCCTCGGGCCAGTCCTGCCCTGAGGCGCCGAGGAATGTCAGCGGGGATCCTGCCCAGTGCTCGTCGTTCGGGACCATGTCGGTCACCACGCTGGCCGGGGCGATCTCGGTGTTGTCTCCGATGACCGCACCGCCCTGCAGAGTCGACCTGGTGCCCACTCGAGCATTCTGGCCGATGCGAACGATGCCGATGTGCAGTTCATCGCCCTCAAGCCAGTGACCGGCCAGATCGACGTCGTTCTCGATGGAGGCACCTGACTCGATGACCGCGAGGCCGGTGACCGGCGGAAGTGCGTCCAGGTGGACGTCTTTGCCGACAACGGCGCCCAGGCCGCGAGCGAAGGCCGGAGCCATCGGAGTGCCCATCAGCCCGTCCAGCTGGCAGAAGGTCACGATCCGTTCGGCGGCCCAGAGTCGGACGTGCACCAATCCACCTCGCGGGTAGATGCCCGGGTTGACCTTGAACAGCAGCAGTCTGGCAGAAGCGACGGCAGCCAGCGCACGGGAGGGCAGGCTGAACAGCACCAGCCAGGCGATGATCGTCGGGACCAGCGGTGGGTTCGGCACCCATGGAGTTTCACCGATCTGGAACAGCACCAGGCACACGATCATGATTCCGGTGACGTAGCGCAGTCCGGTGATTCCGTAGAGTCCCGCGATCAGCGGCATCTGCAGGAATCCGGTCCACCGTGGCGTGGGACGTGTTGTCCGCTCCACGGCGGTTGCCGGGTCGAGATGGCGCAGGTGTGAGGACATCGCGGAGAGTGTGGGGTGGGCGTAGAGATCGGCGATGGAGACGTCTGGGTAGCGCTTGCGCAGCATCGAGACGAGCTGGGCCGCGGTCAGGCTGGAACCGCCCAGGGCGAAGAAGTCACTGTCCGCGTTCAGCGGCAACGGTCCCAGCAGGCTGGTCCACTTCTCGGCCAGCCAGACGAAGTCGGTGTGCAGCTCGGTGGCCGCGGCGGCCGCACTCGGGTCGGCTGGAAACGGCCAGGGCAGGGCCTTTCGGTCGACCTTGCCCGAGGTCTTCACCGGCAGCTCCTCGATCACCGCAAGCGCGGGGACGAGGCGTCCGGGCAGCTTCTCACTCAGCTGGGCGCGAGCCTCGACCAGGTCGATCCTGTGGCCAGCGGCCGGTACGAGATACCCGGCGAGGATGCCGTTGCCATCTGGGCTGGTCTGCACTGCACTCGCGCCCGCTGCGACATTGGGAAGATGGCTGAGCGCGTCGTCGACCTCGCCCAGCTCGACACGCTGACCTGCAAGTTTGACCTGATCATCAGCCCTGCCCACGAAGATCAGCCCCTCCATCTCGGCTCGCACAAGATCGCCGCTGCGGTAGGCGCGGGGCCAGCCGAGTGTGGTCATGGGAGCGTACTTTTCGGCGTCCTTCTCCGGATCCAGGTAGCGACCCAGTCCGACTCCGCCGATCACCAGTTCGCCCACCTCTCCCCAGGGGACCGGCCGGTCTTCTGCGTCCACGACCGCCAGCTGCCATCCGAGGAGGGGGAGGCCGATGCGCACGGGGGTGGACCCGTCGACCAGGGCGCCGCAGGACACCACGGTGGCCTCGGTGGGACCGTAGGTGTTCCACACCTCGCGACCGTCGGTGGCAAGGCGGGCCACAAGTTCCGGCGGGCAGGCCTCGCCGCCGAAGATCAGCAGACGGACCTTCTTCAGGGACTCGGGCGGCCACATGGCGGCCAGCGTCGGAACCGTGGAGACGACGGTGATGCCGCGCTCGACCAGCCAGGGGCCCAGGTCCTCGCCGGAACGGACGACGTCGCGCGGCGCCGGGACCAGGGCGGCGCCGTAGCGCCAGGCGAGCCACATCTCTTCACAGGAGGCGTCGAAGCCCACCGAAAGTCCCGCCAGCACCCGGTCGCCGGGGCCTAGCGGGGAGTCGAGGCAGTACATGGAGGCCTCGGCGTCCACGAACGCCGCCGCAGACCTGTGCGTGATGGCGACGCCCTTCGGCTTGCCGGTGGATCCCGAGGTGAAGATGATCCACGCGTCGTCGTCGCCGCTGGGGGGCCGGTCGGCTCCGCGCGGAGGGGAATCAGGCAGAAGACGCACGTTGAGACCGGATTCGACCACGGCGGTCACGCCGGCTTCCTGCCAGACGAGCTTGGC
Organism: Nesterenkonia maliinae; assembly: GCF_051262655.1. NCBI lineage: Bacteria > Bacillati > Actinomycetota > Actinomycetes > Micrococcales > Micrococcaceae > Nesterenkonia > Nesterenkonia maliinae. The sequence continues at coordinate 324,359 of NZ_JBIMEY010000002.1, forward strand.
GCGCTCGTCGGGTTCATCGTGGTCCACCGGAACGTACGCGGCGCCGCGGTAGAGCGCGGCCAGGATGGCGATGTAGAGATCCACAGTTCCGGAGGGGACCCGGATGCCCACTCGGTCGCCAGTTCCGATGCCGGCTGCTCGCATGGTCAGCGAGACCGTATCGATGCGACCCAGAAGTTCCAGGTAGGTGAGCGCGACGACACCGTCATCGAGTGCGATGGCATCTGGGAAGTTGTCCACGGAGTGGAAGAAGATGTCCAGCAGGGTGCGGGGAGTGGTCACCGCACCGCCGGAGTAGACGGCGGTCGATGGTGCGAGGGTGTTCCCGAATCCGTTGACCTTCGAAGCGCCTGCGGGGGCGGTCAGCGCACTGACTTCGTTCGGGGCGGTTTCACGGTGGACGGGATCAGGATAAGTCTTGAGTGCAAGGTCCGGGGTCACCGAGGGGACGGCCTTCGGCGAGCCTTCGTATAGAACCATAAATCACCTTTTCAGCTGGGAAAGTCCGCGACGAATCGAAATTTTGGCGCGACTTAGGGGTCCCGGCTCCGCATGTCGGAGCGGTTGTAGTAGTGGATACGCCGGTAATCGCCCCGGCGTTCATGACAGCTACAAACTGTGTGGAGACGACGGCCGGGACGAAGTGCACGACCACGACCATCCCGCGTGCGGACAGGCCGCTGGAGAGAGGCAGGTCTGGTTGAGGTTTTGAACAGGACTGACAGGACAATAGAGAATGAGCCAGACGACCTAGTGGGATGCGCTGATCACCAGCATCCACTGACCCAGGAGAGGCGAAGCGCTCGGGGCCTCGAGTGAGTCTGTGGCGCGAATGGGGCGGCGCTCGCGGGAGGTTCGGCCGCGGCCGCTTCCTGGGCATGTGATCCAGTCGAGTCGCAGTGGCTCCGGGGTGAGGCAGCGATCTCCGGCGCGAGCCTGGACGTGCCGCGGCAGCAAGCCACTGCGGTGGCCGCGTCCCCCTAGGCGTCACACGATGGTCAACTGACCTGGTGGGATGTCAGTCATGGTAAAGCTGATCCGGATACGAAATTGGTTGAGATGACGCGGAATTGGAGCGTCCACGAGATTGATGAGCCGCGTGATGTGGGAAAAACTGCATTCGATGCGCTGGTGAGACCTTGTAATAGAAGTGATCTTAGTCATATCTTGTGGAACTTCGAGACCATCGATACTCTACTTAAGTATCTACGTATTTAAGGACCGTCCCCGGCCATAATCCTTGCACCGGAATTGCTCGGGGGCCAGGAAGGTGTGTACCTATGCCTGTCGCCGCCACCGTTCATCGCAGCGTCTCTGGTCTACATGTCCGCGACATTCCCAAAGGCCCTGGCCAGGCTGATTCGCGCGCCACGGCCACCCTCGCGTCGGGGGAGGTGGAGCCGGTCGATCCTCCCGGGCCTGGGTTGAACATTTGGCCCCGCTCGAGGCCTAGCCGGATCTCCCCTGGGCGGATTTCGATGGGAATCGGCATGTGCGTGCTTCTGGATCCGGCCGCGCCGGGGGGTGCCCTCGATGCACCCAGAGGATGAGAGGCCTTTTGATGTCCGGGAAGCCTTTGCTGAGCATGGAGCGGCAATGTTCTCCTTTGCGCTCAACGCACTGGGTGATCGTGCCGAGGCGGAGGACTGTGTTCAGGAAGCTTTTATCAGGGCCTGGCGGAACAGGGATCGGTACAGCAGCTCGCGGGGCTCGGTGAGGACCTGGCTGTTTGCCATCGCGCGAAACCTGGTCATCGACTCACTTCGAGCACGGGCCCGGCGCCCGGCACCCTCGGACGCGGAGAAGATCGAATGGGCCAGTGAGCCGGTGACGGAGGACCTCCTCATCATCGAGTGCCTGGACCTTTTCGAGTCCCTTGCCACCCTCACCTTCGAGCACCGCGAGGTGATTATTGCTGTTCAGCTGGACGGCGTAGGCTACCAAGAGCTCTCGAATCAGACGGGAGTTCCGGTCGCGACCTTGCGGACGCGGATGTATTACGGACTGAGATCACTGCGACTGGCACTGGGAGGTCACGCTCACGATGAGGGAAATGCCTTCGCGGCGGGAGGAACTCATCGCCGGAGCGCTGGCCGGCGATCTCAGTGACGATGAGCAGCAGGAATTCAACGAGGCTCGAGCAGCAGACCCGTCGATCGATGTGGAGCTCGCCGAACTTCGTGCAGCGACCGCGCGCCTGGAAGCGTCAGAGGTGACCTGGCGCGAAGAGTCGCCCCCCTCCGGCCTGGAAGAGCGAATCCGGAGAGCCACTTTCGAAGAGGGCCGGGATACAGACGGCGAAGACGGCCACTCGAGCTCGTACCCGTCGTCCTGACCCTGCACTGCACCCCCGTTTTTCCAAGGCGGCGAATGGTGTGTTCCCAGCCCGCACTCCCGATCAGATCCCTGAGCAGGGTCCCGGTCGGGCTGGCCCGAACCCGACCCAGCCGGGCATGCAGCCCCAGCCGCAGTCGGGGCCGGGCGACCCACAGTACGGCGGCCCGTACTCCGGCCAGCAGTACGGCGGCCCGTACCCCGGCCAGCAGTACGGCGGCCCATACTCCGGCCAGCCGCATCAGCAGCCCTACCCCGAGCAGTACGCGCAGAACCGGGGCACGCCGCCGTCGAACCGGTCGCCGGAGGGCAAGAACTTCTTCGCGGCTCTGTTCGACTTCTCATTCCAGAGTTTCGTGGCCGTGAAGTTCGCCAAGTTCATCTACGCGATCCTGATCGCACTGGTGCGCACCTCGCAGAACACCGCCGGAACCCAGTCCGAGATCGAAGCGCTGCGGTCTGAGCTGAAGAACCGCCGCTGAGCCCTCCAGGTCTTCACCTGATACATCGACGACGGCGCCCGATCCCTCGCGTGGGGGATCGGGCGCCGTCGTCGTCTGCAGGTCCAGGGGTGCTGAGAAGGTCAGTCCAGCTCCACGATCACTGGGGCGTGATCGGAGGCGCCCTTGCCCTTGCGCTCTTCGCGGTCGATAGAGGCGGAGCTGACGCGCTCGGTGAGTGCGGGGGAGCCCAGCACGAAGTCGATGCGCATGCCCTCCTTCTTCGGGAAGCGCAGCTTCGTGTAGTCCCAGTAGGTGTAGACCCCGGGGCCAGGGGTGTGGGGCCGCACGACCTCGGTGTATCCGCTGTCCAGGAACCCCTGGAACGCCTCACGCTCGGGGGTGGAGACGTGGGTCAGGCCCTGCTCGCGGAAGAAGTCGATGTCCCAGACATCCTCGTCCTGCGGGGCGATATTGAAGTCGCCCATCAGTGCGATCTGGGCCTGGGGGTCCTCGCTCAGCCAGGACTCGGCGTGCTCGTTGAGCTGACGCAGCCAGGCGAGCTTATAGTTCATGTGCTCGTCCTCGAGTGAGCGCCCGTTGGGGACATACAGGCTCCAGATGCGCACGCCTCCGCAGGTCGCAGCGATGGCGCGGGCCTCCTGAATCGGGTCCTTGCCGCCCTTGCCGAAGACCGGCTGGCCCTGGAAGGTCCGCTCGACGTCCTTCATGCCGACGCGCGAGGCGATGGCCACCCCGTTCCACTGGCTGAGTCCGAAGTGGGCCACGTCGTAGCCGTTGGCCTCGAAGAGCTCCCAGGGGAAGTTCTCGTCCTTGCACTTGGTCTCCTGGATCGCCAGGACGTCCACGTCCGATCGATCCAGCCAGGCCTCGACCCGGTCAGCCCGGGCCCGCATCGAGTTCACATTCCATGTCGCAATCCGCATGGATCAAAACTACCAGCGGCGCCCGAGGGCGGCGGGCTCAGCCGTGGCGCCACCAGTCGTCCGCGATGGAGACCGGGACGGTGCGTTTGTGCCGGGTGCGCAGGTAGTGCTTCTCGAGGATCTCGGCCTCGCTGTCCGGAATCTCCCGGCCCTCGAGGTAGTCGTCGATGTGGTCATAGCTGATCCCGAGCTCGGTCTCATCGAGCTGACCGGGCTTGTCATCGAGGAGATCCGCCGTCGGGGCCTTGGACCAGAGCGCCTCGGAGGCGCCGAGGTGGCGCAGCAGCTGCCGGACCTGGCGCTTGTTCAGCGTGAACAGCGGCAGGATGTCCGCGCCGCCGTCGCCGTACTTGGTGAAGAAGCCGGTGATGGACTCAGCGCCATGATCGGTGCCGACCACCAGTGCGTTGTTCTCGCCGCCGATCGCGTACTGCACCGTCATCCGGAGGCGGGCCTTGACGTTGCCGCGGTGGTAGTCCTGCAGCGGGCGTCCGAAGGCCTCGTCGAAGGCGATGTTCACTCCGGTGACGGCCTTCTCGATGTTGAAGCTGTGAGTGTGATCCGGGGCGATGAAGTCCAGTGCGGTGGCGGCGTCGTCGGCGTCGTGCTGAACTCCGTGGGGCAGCCGTACCGCGTGGAACTGTGCCTCGAGGCCCTGCTCACGCAGCTTCTCGGCGGCGAGCTGGCAGAGCCTGCCCGCCAGCGAGGAGTCCACGCCGCCGGAGATGCCCAGCACGAAACCCCTTGCCTTGGCGGTCTTGGCGTACTCGACCAGGAAGTCGACGCGGCGACCGACCTCCTCTGCGGGATCGATCGCGGGCTTGACGCCCATCTCTTCCACGATGTCTGTCTGTAGCTCACGCATGATCTGAGTCTACTCAGGAGCAGGTTTCGGCCAGATCACTGGAGCCTGTGTGTCAGCAGAGTCTCGCGGGGAGTGCGTGGGCGATCTGACCGGTGTGCGAGGCATGGCTGTCGGGAGTGCCGCTGGGTACCCTGAGTCGACATCACCCTGCAGGCCGGAGGGGGAATCTGTGATGGCGCCGGACTATGGGGCGCGTTATCGCCGCTGGGACAAGATCACGGAGCTCCCGCTCGCCATCGTGGCGCTGTCGTTCCTCATCGTGTACGCCTATCTCGTGCTGGCCAACACGCGACCCACCGATATCGCCTGGCCGCCGATCTTCCTGATCGCTGTCTGGATGATCTTCGCCCTGCACTACGTGATCAGCCTCGTGCTGGTCCGGCATCGGCGGCATTGGTTCCTGACCCACCTCCACGAGCTCGCGATGGCGGCGCTGCCCTTCCTGCGGCCGCTGCAGCTGCTCCGTCTGGTCAAGGTGGTGGCGGTGATGCACCGGACCATGGGCTCTGCCCTGCGCGGAAAGGTGTCGGTGTACGTGGCCGGGGTCTCGGGCATGTTGGTGCTGGTCGCCGCGCTGGGCGTCCTCGACGCGGAGCAGAATGCCGAGGGTGCGAACATCACCAGCTTCGGGGATGCGATCTGGTGGGCCTTCGTCACGATCAGCTCCGTCGGCTACGGCGACTACTACCCGGTCACCACGTTGGGGCGGCTCATCGCGATCGGGCTCATGATCGCCGGGATCGCGCTGATCGGCTCCGTCACCGCCACGATCGCCTCCTGGTTCGTGGAGCGGATCGTCGATGCGCAGGAACAGGTCGCGGCCGGTGCCGGCGGAGCGCGCGGAGGGAAGGTCTCGTCGCAGGGTCCGGAGCCGGGTGATGCGCGGGGTCCGGATGCAGGCCGCGAGGCCGCCGGGACCCAGCCGGGCCCATAGCTAGGATGGGTTCCATGACTGAGACCACCGCCGGATCCCCGCAGCCCGTCGACCATGCCGCTGATCGCCAGCGCCTCCAGGAGCTCATCAGCGAGCTCGCGGTGGTGCGCGGCAAGGTCACGCTGTCCTCCGGCAAGGAGGCCGACTACTACATCGATCTGCGCCGGATCACCCTGCAGCACGAGGCCGCCCCGCTCGTCGGGCGCGTCATCCGGAAGCTGCTCGCGGACGCCGACATCGACTATGTCGCCGCCGGCGGTCTGACCATGGGTGCCGACCCGGTGGGCACGGCAGTGATGCACGCTGCCGCGCAGGACGGCGCGGCCACGGACGCGTTCGTGGTGCGCAAGGCGCAGAAGTCCCACGGCATGGGTCGCCAGGTCGAGGGTCCCAGCGTGGAGGGGAGGAAGGTCGTCGTCCTGGAGGACACCTCCACCACCGGCGGCTCCGCGCTGACCGCGGTGGAGGCGGTGCAGGCTGCCGGAGGAATCGTCCAGGCGGTCGCGGTGATCGTCGATCGAGACACCGGCGCCAAGGAGCACATCGAAGCCACTGCCGGAGTGCCCTACCTCTTCGCGTACTCTAAGAACGACCTTGGGCTGGACTGACCCGCCCCGGCTCCACTCGAGGCTCCATTGACGTTCGTCGATATAAGGGTCTACGCTCGACATATCGAAGAACATCGATGCTTCGCGCTTTGTGCTCGCGTCGTGGCCGTGCACCTCGAGAGGGAGTCACCATGAACGCCTCACCTGCCAGCATCGCTGAGCTGCCTGTCGTCGTCATCGGAGCCGGTCCTTCCGGATTGGCCGCCGCGGCGCACCTGCTCGAGCAGGGTCTGGAGCCGCTGGTGCTCGAGGCCGAGTCGCAGGTGGGAGCCTCCATCCGCGAGTGGGGTCACATCAAACTCTTCTCTCCCTGGCGCTACAACGTGGATGCCGCCGCCGCGCGGCTGCTGGACCCCACGGGCTGGGAGTCCCCGCGAGCCACCGCGCTGCCCACCGGCGCCGAGCTCGTGCACGACTACCTTGAGCCGCTGGCGAAAACTGCCGAGCTGGCAGGCCGGATCCGCACCGATCACCGGGTGCTCGCGATCAGTCGGGGCGAGCGGGACAAGACCCATGTCAAGGCCCGCACCGGTCAGCCCTTTGTGCTGCGCGTGGCGCACGCCGGCGAGGTGCTTCAGCTGCACGCCAGCGCTGTCATCGATGGCTCCGGCACCTGGGGCACCCCGAACCCTCTCGGCTCCGCCGGTCTCCCCGCCCTGGGGGAGGAGCGCCCCGAGGTGGCCCAGCGGCTGCTGGGCTCGCTGCCCGATGTGCTCGGTGTCGACGCCGAGCGGCTGGGCGGGCGCCACGTCCTGGTCGTGGGCGCCGGGCACAGTGCGGTCAACACCTTGTTGAACCTGGCCGCGCTGAAGCGGAAGGACCATGCCACCACCATCAGCTGGGCGATCCGCGGGGAGTCCGCCGAGCGGGTCTACGGCGGCGGGGACGCAGACCAGCTGCCCGCCCGCGGCGCGCTGGGACAGCGGCTGCGCCGGCTCGTGGAGGAAGGCGAGATCACGCTGCACACCGGGGCCGAGGTCCACGCGCTGGCAGTGGTCGAGCCGCCTGAGGCTTCCCAGCCCGACGCCTCCCAGTCCGACGACGACGCCGCCTCCGCCCTGGAGGTCAGCTTCGCCGATGGTCGCCGCACCCGCGCCGACTACCTCGCCGCCGCCACCGGGTTCCGCCCGCAGCTGGACATGCTGCGCGAACTGCGGATCGACCTGGATCCTGCGGTGGAGTCTCCGCGCCGGCTGGCCACGCTGATCGATCCCGAGTTCCACTCCTGCGGGACGGTGGAGGCGCATGGCGCCGACGTGCTGGCTCATCCGGAGGAAGGCTTCTTCCTCGCCGGGATGAAGTCCTATGGACGCGCGCCCACGTTCCTGCTCGCCACTGGCTACGAGCAGGTGCGGTCCATCGCAGCCCACCTGGCCGGCGCCGATGCGGCCGCACGGAACCTGAATCTGCCGGAGACCGGGGTCTGCTCGGGCGTCAGCGCCCCTGATCCCGACGTGTCCGATCCCTACGCGTCCGAGGCTGACGGGCCTGGAGCTGACCCGGCTGGGGCGGGTGGGGTGCAGTCCTGTGGTGGCTCCGCGCCGGAGGAGACGCAGTCCTGTTCCAGCTCCTCGCCGGAACCCGTCGGGGCCGGTTCACGCATCGGGGCCTCGACCGGCGCGCTGCACGGCCGCACCGGCTGAGGTCCGCGACACTGGGCGGGTGCACCCCTCCAAGCGGGCGGTCCTCCTCGGGCTGTGCCTGACCCAGATCACCTCCTGGGGTGTGCTCTTCTATGCCTTCCCGGTGCTGCAGCCCCGGATCGCCGCCGACACCGGATGGTCGGCCACCGCGCTCACAGCTGCCTTCTCCGCCGCGCTGGTGATCTCCGGCCTGCTCGGCATCCCCCTGGGCCGGGTCTTGGACCGGCGCGGCCCGCGGCTGGTCATGACGGCGGGCGCAGCGCTCGCGGTCCCGGGGCTGCTGGCGGTGGCCGCCGCGCCGTCGTACTGGATGTTCCTGCTGGGCTGGCTGCTCATCGGCGTCGCAATGTCCGGGACGCTCTATCCGCCTGCATTCGCGGCGCTGACCAGGTGGTACGGGGCGCGACGAATATTCGCGCTGACCATGGTGACGCTCGCCGGTGGTCTGGCGAGCACGGTGTTCGCCCCGGTCACCGAGGCGCTGGCCACCCAGCTGAGCTGGCGCGAGACCTATGTTGTGCTGGCGGTGGCGCTCGGGGTCGTGGTGGTCCCGGTGCATACGGTGGTGCTGAGCCGCCCCTGGCCCGCCGCCCCCGTCGACCCGGCCCCACCCTCCATTCCTCAGCCGCTGTCTCACCCATCACTCCCCGATTACGCCGCTGCGATCATGCGCAGCCGCGCCTATCTCCTGCTGGTGACCGGGATGGCGCTGGGCGCGATCGCGATGTACGCCGGGTTGATCAACCTGGTGCCGATGCTGGTCGAGCGCGGAGTCTCCCCGATGGTGGCCGCCTGGGTGCTCGGTCTCGGCGGGGTGGGGCAGGTCATCGGTCGTTTCTTCTACGCGCGTCTCGATCGGGGAACCACCGTGCGGCAGCGCAGCGTGGTCATCTACGCGCTGCTGGCCCTCACCACCGCGGCACTCGCCTGGGACATCACCGCAGCGGTGCTGCTGGTCGTGATCTCCATGGCGGCCGGCGTCGCCCGCGGCATCGTCACGCTGCTCCAGGCCACCGCGGTCACCGACCGATGGGGCACCCGCGAGTACGGCCGACTCTCCGGGGTGCTCAACGGGCCGATGATGCTCGCCGTGGCGGTCTCCCCGTTCCTCGGAGCGATCCTGGCCGACTGGCTGGGCAGCTACGAGGCGATGTTCGGCGTCCTGGCAGCCCTTGCGGGACTTGGCCTGGTCGCGATCGCAGCAAGCATCCCGGTGACCGCGCCTCGTCGGTGAGTCGAGGAGGGCTTTGCATCGTCAGCTGCTTCACCCAAATTCACCCCTGCTGCATTACAGACTTCAATAATGTGACCTACAATGTTCTTTAGTTGTCGTTACAGGGGGAGCATATTTCGAAGCCATTTAATGCATTTAGTCGGACCGAGGCTTTCAGAGCAAGAAGGCGGGACAGGCATCAAGACCTGGATCTCTCGTCCGGCATCGAACACTCGTCGCAGGGCTTTTCCTACACCGACGATTCGCGAGGGCGACTCCGACACTTCATCGTCGCGGGAAAGCACTCCAATTCTGAGACAGAGCTCCTTGATCGAGTGAAGGCTACTTTGAGGAACGGAGACCCCTTCCCTTTTTTGGTGGCCATCATTCCCGCATTCAATGAACAGGACTCAATCCTCAAGACACTCAACGGGTTGCGCAATCAAACAAGGTTGACCGATGAGATCATTGTCCTGGCTGATAACTGCACCGATGACACGATCGCGATTGCGCTCGAAGCGGGCGTCTCGGTGGTCGAATCAGCTGGTAATGCACGGGGCAAGGCCGGGGCGCTCAATGACCTCTTGGGGGAGATACTGCCGATCCTTGATGCAGAGGACAGCGTGCTGGTGATGGATGCTGACACGGAGCTCAGCGATCGCTTCATCGAAACCACCGTGGACACCCTGTATGGCGAATCCAAGAAGCCCATGGCGGGGGTGGGAGGCATCTTCCTCGCCGATGATGACGGTTGGAACGTGGTTCGTCAGCTTCAGGCCAATGAGTATCTTCGATATCAGCGACGACTCGCTCGTCGGAGGGGCAAGGCCCTCGTGCTCACAGGAACTGGGACCGTCTTCAAGGCCGGTGTTCTGCTGGGGGTCCAATAGGCTCGCCGGTCTGGCAGGCTGCCAGATCTCGGTGAGACTCGTTCTGTGTACGACACCTCGGCGCTGACAGAGGACAACGAGCTCACGCTCTCGGTGCGGGAGCTCGGCTACCGGGTGCTCTCGCCTACGGGCTGCACGGTGACGACTGCGATGATGCCGAATGTCTTGAGCCTGCTCAAGCAGCGTAGGCGCTGGCAGCGCGGAGCGCTTGAGAATCTCCTGGCGCATGGCCTCAACAGGGTCACCGCGCCTTACGTGGCGAGACAGTTTCTCACCTATCTTGCTGTTCTGTTCACAGCGTTCTTCCCCTACACGCTGATTGTGGCTCTCGCTCGAGGCCAATACCCCGACTTCTTTCACCCACTCTGGATCACAGTTGCGGGCGTGTACATCTTTGAACAGACCGTCTCCGTCAGAACGGGAGGTTTGAAGGCTGGCCTGGTCTCCCTGCTGATCGTCCCAGAGCTACTGCACAACATCTTTCTCAATCTGATCTACATCCTCAGTTATTACGGGGCGCTGTTCGCAACCAACGAAGTGTGGGGACGGATCCGGCACCTCAGCGCAACGGAGTTCGACAAGCGGGGCAACCCCTTGGTCAAGGCGAAGAAACCCGCGCGACCCTCGCTCCACGGAACGCATCGCAGGAGGCATACCGTCGGCGCCCGTTGGTTCCAAGGGGTTCTCTCCACAGCGACGCTGGCGGTGCTCCTCCTTGCGTTGTTGATTCCCTTGATCGACCTTCAGCTGGCGTGGAGTCTCATCGCGGTCTACGTCATCACCGGGTTCCTCGCCACGCTGGGGCGACTGGTGCCTGTTCTCACCTCCTAGACGAGGTTTCAGTCTGGATCCCGTTGGCGGATTGACCGGCGGATTCACGCCGCATCCCCTACGTCTCGGTGACCCGCGCTCAGCTCCCCAGCGACCGCTGCATCAGCACCGTGCTCAGCGTCTGCCCACGCTTGACCCCCACATCGGCCAGTCGGCCCACCTCGGTGAACCCGAGCTTCGCGTGCAGCGCGTAGGACGCGGCGGTGGAGGCGTCGTCGGTGAGCACCGCGATCGCCTGGCGGTACCCGGCCGCCTCGCACCGGGACAGCAGCTCGCTGAGCAGCCTCCGCCCGATCCCGCGACCCTCCGCGCCCGGACGCAGGTAGATCGTGTCCTCCACGGTGTACCGGTAGGCGGACTTCCACCGCCAGTGCCCGGCATAGGCGAACCCGAGAATCACCCCGTCCTGCTCCGCGAGCAGGAACGGATGACCCGTGGCCCGCTTCTCCTCGAGGCTCTCCAGCCACTCCGCGAGGCTCATCGGCTCCTCGCTGAACGTGGTCACCGTGTGGTGGGCGTAGTAGGTCTGGATCGCCACGACCGCGGGAAGATCGCGCGACTGGGCCTCGCGGATGCGCAGGGCGTCGGGGGAGACAGCATCAGACATAGCAGGAGCATAATCTCCACGCCCTCGCTGCTCGCGGCCATGCTGCTCTGGTCCTGATCACACGTCGCGGCCTAGGGTGCTCTCATGGGCACAGCACCGGATGACTTCGCCGCCGTCGACACCTACCTGGCCACGCACCTGGTCCACGAGGACCAGGCGCTCGGGGACACCCGGCGCAGCTCTGCCGAGACCGCCACGCCGGGCATCGACGTCACCGCGAACATGGGAGCGTTCCTCGGGCTGCTCGTGCAGATCAGCGGCGCCACCCGGGTCCTGGAGTTCGGCACCCTCGCAGGGTATTCGAGCATCTGGATGGCACGCGCCATGGACGACGACGGCGCAGTGGTCACCTTGGACATCGACCCGGAGGCCGCGCAGGTGGCCCGGCGGAACTTCGACGCCGCCGGGGTGGCCGAGCGGGTGAAGGTGCGCGTCGGCCCGGCACTGGACTCCGCACACGCGCTGATCGAGGAGCGAGCAGAACCCTTCGACCTGGTGTTCATCGACGCGGACAAGGCGAACAACCCCCACTATCTGGAGGCATCCCTGGCACTCTCGCATCCCGGCACGGTGATCATCATCGACAACGTGGTGCGCTCCGGTGCGGTGCTCGAGCAGGACAGCACTGACCCCGAGATCCTGGGCATCCGCACGCTCCTGGAACTGATCGAAGCCGATGAGCGGCTCAGCGCCACCGCGCTGCAGACCGTGGGGCTCAAGGGCTGGGACGGGTTCCTGCTGGCGCGGGTGAACTAACCCGGACTTTGCACCCGTACCGCCGAATTTCGGGGCTTCGCAGGTGGGATAGCCTCGAATCCATGGACGAGACTGGGCAGCCCACGCAACGCGAGATCGGCGTGGGCCCGTGGGAGGGGCCCTGGCCTGAAGGCGCCCACTATGACCCGGAGCTGCTGCGCGAGGGAGACCGGCGCAACGTCGTCGACGAGTACCGCTACTGGTCCCATGACGCGATCGTGGCGGACCTCGATACCCGTCGGCATGACTTCCACGTGGCCATCGAGAACTGGCAGCACGACTTCAACATCGGCACCGTGGTGCGCACCGCCAACGCGTTCATGGCCAAAGAGGTCCACATCATCGGGCGCCGCCGCTGGAACCGCCGTGGCGCCATGGTCACCGATCGGTACCAGCACGTCCGCCACCACCCGACAGTGGAGGACTTCGTGGCCTGGGCAGAGTCCGAGGGGCTGCCGGTGCTTGGCGTCGACCTGTTCCCCGATTCGCGGCCGATCGAGACCTATGCGCTGCCCCAGCGGTGTGTGCTGGTGTTCGGTCAGGAGGGTCCCGGGCTCAGCGAGGAGGTCCGCGAGGCCGCGCAGGACACGCTGTCCATCGCGCAGTTCGGCTCCACCCGATCGATCAATGCCGGCACTGCAGCCGGGATCGCGATGCATGCCTGGATCCGGCAGCACCGATTCGCCGGCTGAGCGTGCCCTGAGATCTGGTGGCTCGTGCTGAGCGGCGGCTAATGTTCTGCGCATGTCGGTCGATCGCGTATCGGTCGCGTCGAGGATCGAGGCGGCGCCCGAGAGGGTCTGGCGGGCGCTGACGTTGGAGCGCTCAGCATGGTGGCCGGGCATGGACTTCGAAGCCGCTGTTGGTGCTCCGCTCCTGGAGACGTGGACCGAATGCGGTGTCATACTCCACGCCCGGGGAGTGGTGACCGCAGTCGAGCCGCCGCTCTTCCTGGCGTTCGACTGGACCGAGCCGTCCTGGAGCGGAAGCCTCTCCGTGGAGGTTCGTCTCATCCCGAACGGGGAGTCCACAGAGGTGACCATCATCGAGCAGGGGTTTCTCCGCGCCGGGACTCCGCTGACGCTGCCCGCCCAGCACGAAGCCGGGTGGCGTGAGCACCTGCGCCAGCTGAGCGACGCGGTGCAGTCTGATCTCCACAACTGAGCAGGTCTGGCAGTCCCTACGGTGCCTCTCCACGGTTCAGCTTCTCCAGGAATTTCTCAATCCGCTGGGCCCGAGTCGTCGGGTTCGCCGCGATCATCACCTGGTGGAGCACGTGATACCTGCCCTGGCTGCTCAGAGCCTCGAAGGTCGTCTTCGCGGTGGGGGAGACCTCCAGGGCCGCCGCAAGGTCGGCCGGGACCTCCGCGTCGGCCTGGCCGGCGTAGGCCCGGTCCCAGCGGCCATCGGCCTGGGCCCGCTCGATCTCCGCGACGCCGCGCGCCCGCATTCGCCCCTCAGCGATCAGCGCCTCGACGTAGCCGACGTTGCGCTGGGACCAGATCGAGGTCTTCCGCCGCGGGGTGAACCGCTGCAGGAACGTGGTCTCATCCCGCGCCTTGCGCTGGCCATCGATCCATCCGCTGCACAGCGCCTCCTGCAGCGCGTCGGCGTAGCTCAGCGAGGTCGGTGTGGTCACGCCCTTTTTGGCCATCACCAGCCAGACCCCGTCGGAATCGTCCTCGTGCTGATCCAGCCAGGCGCGCCAGGCGGCGACGTCGGGAAGGACCAGCTCGGGGTGCTCAGTCACTGCGTCCGGCCCTGGTGTGCTCGGGATCGGCAGCCCAGCGGCTGAGGAACTCGGCCCCGGCCTCGTCGTGGATCGCGCCCGTAGAGGAGGTGAGCACCTCGTATTCGGTCTCCGGGATGCCGTCCTCGGGCCGCACGTCCACATGGGACACGGGAAGCCCGCGTTCGTGCAGCCAGGTGGCCATGGCGTAGTCGGTGCGAGAGTCCCCCATGGTGAACCAGGTCTGCGCGGCGATCCCGCGCGCCTCCAGCAGGGCCAAGGAGCGCTCCGCGCCGATATCCTTGCCCACGCCCTCGTGCTCCACATCGGTGGAGATGATGGTCGGGTCGATCCGCACGTGCTCCAACTGGTGCTTGCTCAACAGGTCAGGGATCGCGGCGTCGAACTCTTTCTGCGCCTCGAGGTAGTCCTTGTTCTCCACCTCGGTGGACTGCTCCACGGAGACCATGGCGCGCTTGGTCTCGTCGAAGAACATGTGCCCGCTGAAGCGTTCCGCGACCAGGTCCCGCACGTCATCGAAGAGGGCGGTGGGAAGCTTGAGCTCCTCGTCGATGTGGATCTCACCGAGGCCCTTAGGCGTGACCTCGGCCCAGACCGCGCCTTTCTCGCTGATCGTGAAGACCGGCGCACCGGGCAGCAGCCCGGCGGCGCGCATCGGCGGGATCACCTGTTGGGCGATGAAGTCATCCGAGCGTCCGGTGTTGAAGATGACCGGGATGCCCTGGTTGGCCATGTCGGTCAGGTCCTGGGCGATGGACTCGATGGCGACGGAGCGGCTGACCGGGGAGGCGATGGGCCCGTCCACGTCGAGCAGCAGTCCGAAGGGCGGGGTGGGGTTGAAGGCCGCAGCCTCAGCAGAAGAAGTCACCTATCCATTATCCTGTAAGGGCCGACGCCGCGGGTCCAGTTCACCGGAGAAGTCCGGTTTCCAGTCCTCGCGGCATGGCATGGGGCTATAGCTCAGCTGGTAGAGCGCGTCGTTCGCATCGACGAGGTCAGGGGTTCGACTCCCCTTAGCTCCACTTTCGATCTCACCATCTGTGTGGGTGCGAGCGGCTCTGCGCTGAGTCCGCGGATTCAGCCTCGCGCAGGTGGTGCAGGGGCTCCCTTGGGTGGGGCGATCTTCGGGTACTGACCACTGGCGCCGGCCACGGGAGCCTCGGTCGCGGACCGCTCTGCCTGTTCGGGCCGATGCGGCGAAGCATCCCAGTTGCGGTCGACGACGCGGCGCTGGACCAGGATCGCGGCACCGAGGATCAGCAGACCAAGGGCGACGACGACCACGATGCCGCCGACGGAGCCGATGCCTGCTCCGTAGCCGACAAGGATGCCGAACCAGCCGAAGTCGGTATCTCCGAACGTCGTGTTGGCGGAGCCGAAGTCGCCGAGAACCAACAGCAGAATTGCTGGCAGGAACGTGATGAGCAGCCCGTTGACGAAGCCTCCCGCCACGGCGCCGCGCCGACCACCCGTTGCGTTGCCGTAGACGCCAGCGGCGCCGCCGGTGAAGAAGTGCGGCACCAGACCCGGCAGGATCAGCGCCAGGCCGAGGGCCGGGTTGAGCCAGAGGGTCAGGACCGCAAGTCCCACCAGTCCGCCGCTGAAGCTGGAGAGGAACCCGATGAGCACCGCGTTCTGGGCGTAGGGGAACACGATGGGTGCATCGAGGGCTGGAATGGCGCCGGGCACGATCTTCGCCGCGATGCCTTGGAACGCGGGGACGATCTCGCCGAGGATGGTCCGCACCCCGAAGAGGATGACTGCCACGGCGATGCCGAACTGGAGCCCCTGGGTCACCGAGAGCATGATGAAGTTGCCGAGGTTCTCGGCTCCGCTGTCGAAGGCCTCGTACGCTGTTTCACGTTCGCGGGCGAAGTAGATCAGTGCTACCACGACGTACATGATCACCATGGACAGAGCAGTCGCGACCATGGAGTCTCGGAGGAATCGCAGACCTTCCGGCAGTTTCAAGTCCTCAGTGGATCGGCTGGACCTGCCGCCGACGAGGCGACCCACGGTTCCTGCCGCGACGTAGCCGGCAGTGCCGAAGTGCCCCATGGCGATGCTGTCATCACCGGTGATCTTCCGGGTGAAGGGCTGAGAGAAGGCCGGGAGGGAGACCATCAGAATGCCCAGCAGAACGCCGCCAAGTCCTACGGTGAGTGGCCCTGAGTACCCGGCGGTGGCCAGCACGATGGTCAGCAGCGTCGCCATGAAGAGGATGTGGTGGCCGGTGAGAAAGACGTAGCTCAGCGGCGTGAACCGCGCCAGCACCAGGCTGATGGCGAATCCCAGGATCATCAGCCACGCCACCTGGGCGCCGTAGGTCTCTTGGGCGATGCCCACGATGGCTTCATTGGTGGGGATCACGCCCTGGGCGCCGGTAGCTCCCTGGATCATGACTCCCAGCGGGTCCAGGGACGCGACGACGAGCCCGGCGCCTGCACCGATGAGCAGGAAGCCGAGTATCGCCTTCATGGCGCCACCGATGATCGCTCCGGTGGACTTCTTCAGCGCGATCAGCCCCACGGCGACGATGATGCCGATCAGGAACGCCGGAACGGAGAGGATCTCGTTGACGAGGAATTCCGGGATTGCGACGAGCCAGTCCATATGTATTCCTTAGACGTCGTAGAGCTCGCGCAGTGCGCTGTCGAGCTCGTCCTTGCTGGTGAAGTTTTCAATGACCTTGACGGGGATGCCGACGTCGCCGAGCGACTTGGCGATCTCTCCGGAGGTGAGAATAGCTTTTGCCTCTGAGGCGCGTCCGCGGGCAGAGATGGTGTCGGTGGCTTCGACGTTGAGGTGCCGGCCCCAGCCCCAGGTGTCGAGAACGCCTTCAAGGGTGTTCTTCAGGAACAGAGAGGTCCCGAGGCCGTTGCCGCAGACGGTGAGGATCAGGTGCTGTTCAGTCCCCGCAGATGACCTGCTCGGGGTCTCTCCGGCGGTCGACGCGGTGGTCGAGTTCTCTCCACGGAGGACTGCGGTGAGGGCCGCCGGGGTGGGAGCGGCGTCCACGGCGGCGCGAGTGTCCTCGTCGCCCAGGACGCCGCTCAGCTCTGCAAGGGCATGGGTGTGGTCCCTGGAATCGACGGCAGCGAGCGCCACGACCAGGGAGACCGGATCGTTCTCGCCGCTTCCGAAGTCCACCGGCTCCTTCAGCCGCACCCAGGACATGCCGGTGCGTCGGACGGCTTCGGAGGGGCGGGCGTGCGCGAACGCGAATCCAGGCGCAATGACGATATAGGGGCCGTTGTCGACGACGTTGTCGACCATCGACTGGGTGTACTGGGCAGATGCGATGCCCGTCTGTTCCAGAAGGCCTCCGGCCAGGCGGACCGCAGCTTGCCAGTCGGCTGCCTCGGCATCCAGCAGAATCGCGTCCTGATGAATGAGGTCGGGGAGAGATGCCATGTATTCTTGCCCTCCTCTCAGAGGTGTTCAATCAGCTAAAGTGAACTGATGGAAAGTAGTTATCGGTGGAGCTCAATCGATGCTGAGGACATGGTTCCATGGGCTGAGCTCGTCAATCATCTCGCGGTGGTGGACGGGACCGAAGAGTTCTACAACGCTGAAGATCTCCTGGATGAACTCAATAGTCCACGCATGGACCCGCTCAGGGATACGTTCGCCGTCTGGAACGACGATGCGATGATCGCCTTCGGAACCGTCAGAGTCCCCAGCCACCCGGACCACCACGGCGGCAAGGTGGACGTCGAACTCGACGGAGGGGTGCACAGTGGTCACCGCGGCAGGGGAGTCGGCACCCTCTTGATGCAGAAGCTGGAGGCTCGCGGCAGGGAGCTCAGCGTCGAAAGACATCCTGATCTCCCGTTCTACTTCTCCACCGGCGGAGGTCTGGAGCAATCCTCTGCACGAAGGTTCCATCTCTCCCGCGGGTACACCGTGGCGCGATATTTCAATCTGCTCACACGCGATCTCAGCACCGAAGATTCTGTCAGCACCATCCTCGGGGGCAGGAACGTTCCGCCCGGACTCAACATCCGCGCACCCCAGGACGCAGACGAGTCTGCCGTCATGGATGCGCACGCGGCAGCCTTCGTGGACCACTGGGGCAGTGCCCCACCGGCTCCCGAGCAATGGCATCAGAACTGGATCGCGGGGAGCAGCCGAACCGAGGTCTCTCGAATAGCGGTGGATGACGCGGGGGTCGCGGCTCCCAATGGCACTGTTCTCGCCTACTCGCTGTGTGGGCAATGGGTGACTCGAAAGCTGTACGTGAACCTGGTCGGGACCGTGCCCGAGGCCAGGGGGATGGGTCTCGGAAGTGCAGTCCTCGCGCACACCATCGAAGCCGCGGCGCGGTCCGGAGAGTTCGACGCCATAGAACTCGACGTGGACTCGGAGTCGCTGACTGGCGCGACTCGGCTCTATGAGCGACTCGGCTTCACCCTCAAGCTCACACAGGCGGCCATGCGCCGTTCAGCGGACTAGCCTCACTCAACCCGGCACCCGGTAGGATCGCCCCAACGCCGCCACAATGAGGTGGCGGCGCCACGAAGTGAGGGAGACCGCAGTTATGTTCTCGAAGATCCTGGTCGCCAACCGCGGAGAGATCGCCATCCGGGCGTTCCGCGCCGGCGTCGAACTCGGAGCGCGCACCGTCGCCGTGTATCCGCATGAGGACCGCAACTCCTTCCACCGCCAGAAGGCCGACGAGGCGTACCGGATCGGCGAAGAGGGCCACGCGGTCCGCGCCTACCTGAACATCGAAGAGATCATCCGCGTCGCCAAGGACGCCGGAGTCGACGCGATATACCCCGGCTACGGCTTCCTCTCCGAGAACCCCGACCTCGCCCGCGCCGCCGAGGCCGCCGGAATCACCTTCATCGGCCCGCCCGCAGACGTCCTGGAATCCACCGGCGACAAGGTCAAAGCCCTGCGCGCCGCAAAAAAGGCCGGCGTCCCAGTCCTGCAGAGCTCCGAGCCCTCCAAGGACACCGAGGAGCTCACCAAGGCCGCCGAAGAGATCGGGTTCCCGATCTTCGTTAAGGCCGTCGCCGGCGGCGGCGGTCGCGGCATGCGCCGAGTGGACAAGCGCGAAGACCTCGCCGAATCCCTGCGCTCGGCCATGCACGAGGCCGAGACCGCCTTCGGCAACCCCACCGTCTTCCTGGAACAGGCCGTCCTGCGCCCCCGGCACATCGAGGTCCAGATCCTCGCCGACGGCGAGGGCAACGTGGTCCACCTCTTCGAGCGCGACTGCTCGCTGCAGCGCCGCTACCAGAAGGTCGTCGAGATCGCCCCGGCCCCGCACCTGGACGAGGACATCCGGCGGGCGCTGCATCGGGATGCCGTCGCCTTCGCCAAGGCCATGAACTACCGCAACGCCGGCACCGTGGAGTTCCTCGTGGACACCGTCGGGGAGCGCGCCGGGCAGCATGTGTTCATCGAGATGAACCCGCGCATTCAGGTGGAGCACACGGTCACCGAAGAGATCACCGACATCGACCTGGTCTCCGCGCAGATGCGCATCGCCGCCGGCGAGACTCTCGAAGACCTCGACATCCGCCAGGAGGACCTGCGCGTGCGCGGCTCCGCCATGCAGTGCCGAATCACCACAGAGGACCCGGCCAACGAGTTCCGCCCGGACATCGGCACCGTCACGGTCTACCGCTCCGCCGGCGGCTCCGGCATCCGGCTCGACGGCGGCACCGTCTACGCCGGGGCCGAGATCAGCCCGCACTTCGACTCAATGCTGGTCAAGCTCACCGCACGCGGACGCAACCACCAGACCGCCATCGCCCGCGCCCGCCGCGCGCTCTCGGAATTCCGCATCCGCGGAGTCGCCACCAACATCCCATTCCTGCTCAACGTGCTGGACTCCAAGGAGTTCCTCGCCGGAGACGTGGCCACGGACTTCATCGACGCCCACCCCGAGCTGGCCAAGATCAACCGCTCCCAGGACCGCGGCTCCAAGGCGCTGCAGTACCTGGCCGACATCACGGTGAACCAGCCTCACGGCCCCCGGGTGGAGGGCATCGACCCGCGCGACAAGCTCCCGCACTTCCCGGGAGACAAGCGCGACGAGCCCGACCGCAGCCCCTTCGACGGCCCCTCCGATCACCCCAAGCCCGATGGCTGGCGCCAGGTCCTCCTCCAAGAGGGCCCGGAAGGCTTCGCGAAGAAGCTCCGCGAGCAGACCGCCCTGGCGGTCACCGACACCACCTTCCGCGACGCCCACCAGTCGCTGCTCGCCACCCGCGTGCGCACCCGTGACCTGCTGGCCGCGGCGCCCGCCGTCGCCCACGTGACCCCGGGGTTGTTCTCGGTGGAGGCCTGGGGTGGCGCCACCTACGACGTCGCGCTGCGCTTCCTCACCGAGGACCCGTGGGACCGGCTGCGCCTGCTGCGCGCGGAGCTGCCGAACATCCCGATCCAGATGCTGCTGCGCGGGCGCAACACCGTGGGCTACACCCCCTACCCGCTGGAGGTCACCGACGCGTTCGTGGCCGAGGCCGCCGCCACCGGGGTGGACATCTTCCGGATCTTCGACGCGCTCAACGATGTGAACCAGATCGTCCCGGCCATCGAGGCGGTCCGCAAGACCGGCACCGCGGTGGCCGAGGCTGCCATCTGCTACACCGGCAACCTCTCCGATCCGGACGAGGACCTCTACACGCTGGACTACTACCTCGGCCTGGCCGAGCAGATGGTCGACGCCGGCGCACACATCCTCGCGATCAAGGACATGGCCGGACTCCTGCGCCCCTCCGCGGCAAAGACCCTGGTCACCGCGCTGCGGGAACGCTTCGATCTCCCAGTGCACCTGCACACCCATGACACCGCCGGCGGACAGCTGGCCACCCTGCTGGCCGCCGCCGAGGCCGGAGTCGACGCCGTCGACGTCGCCGTGGCCTCCATGGCCGCGACCACCTCCCAGCCGCCGGCGTCCGCCCTGGTCGCAGCACTCGAGCACACCGAGCGTGACACCGGGCTGGGACTGGAAGCAGTGGCCTCGATGGAGCCTTATTGGGAGGCCGTGCGCTCGATCTACACTCCGTTTGAATCCGGGCTGCCCAGTCCCACCGGACGGGTCTACCGGCATGAGATCCCGGGAGGGCAGCTCTCGAACCTGCGCCAGCAGGCCATCGCGCTGGGCCTGGGGGAGCGGTTCGAATCAATAGAGAACATGTACCACGCGGCCGACACCATGCTCGGCCGGCTGGTGAAGGTCACTCCGTCCTCCAAGGTGGTCGGAGACCTCGCGCTGCAGCTGGTCGGCATGGACGTGGACCCGAAGGAGTTCGAGGCGAACCCGCAGAGCTTCGACCTGCCGGATTCGGTGATCCAGTTCCTCGCCGGCCAGCTCGGAGACCCGCCAGGCGGCTGGCCCGAACCGTTCCGCTCCAAAGCGCTGGAGGGCCGCACGGTGAAGCCCCTGGACCAGGAGCTCTCGGACGAGGATTCCACGGCTCTGCGTTCGGAGGATGCCGCCGAGCGGCGCCGCACGCTGAACCGGCTGCTCTTCCCCGGCCCCACCAGGGACTTTGAGGCCGCGCGGGAGAAGTACGGCGATGTCCAGGTGCTGCACACCCGAGACTTCCTCTACGGCATGCGCACCGGGTATGAACACGTGATCTCCCTGGGCAAGGGAGTGCGGCTGCTGGTCACGCTGCAGACCGTCTCAGACCCTGACCCCAAGGGTGTGCGAACCGTGATGTGCACGCTTAACGGTCAGGCCCGCCAGGTCGGTGCCCGTGATGACTCCGTGGAGGCCACCGTCGCGGTGGCCGAGAAGGCGGACACCTCCAAGTCTGGCCACGTCGCCGCGCCTTTCGCCGGAGCGGTCTCGCTCACGGTCGAGGAGGGCGACACCGTGGAGGCCGGACAGAACGTGGCCACTATCGAGGCGATGAAGATGGAGGCCGGGATCACCACCCAGGTCGCGGGCACCGTGGCCCGCGCGGTGATCAGCGGCGTGCAGCAGGTCGACGGCGGAGATCTGCTCGTCGTCGTCGAGTAGCCGCCACGCGGCAGTCAGCATGCGAGTGAGACTGGGGGGGGCGGGTCGAACGTCAGCCCGACCCTCCGGCCTCAGAGCTCGACGGTGAGCAGCTCCTGCAGTCCCCGCTGCAGCGTCTCCGCCTGCCGGGTCCGCTCCGGGTCAAACAGCGACTGAAGCTGAAGGCCATCTGAGAGGGCCACGTAGCGCTTGGCGCCATATTCGGGATCGATATCTTCTTGCAGCTGCCCCAGGGACTGGGCCGTGCTCAGCGCGGACGTCACGTTGTCCAGGATGAGCAGGTACCTGCGCCGGAAGTAGTCGTGCATCTCATGGTCGGGGTCGGTGGCTTCTGCCGAGACGATCGCGAAGAGTCTTGTCGCTCGGGGATCAGCTTCGTCGCGTCGAGCGATCTCGACCAGCCCACGCAGCAGGTCGATCCCGGTGCGATTGACCAGGTGATCCTGGGCCTGCATGTCACGCCGGGTGATCACTGCTTCGAAGAGCACCGACTTGGAGGCGTAGTGGTGACGCAGCCCCGGAAGAGTGAAGTTCGCCGCCCGTGCAATCTCGGTCTCCGAGGCATTCAAGTATCCCGTGTGTGAGAAGACCTCGAACGCGGCGTCAAGAATCTCCTCCCGACGTCTGGGGGATTTCTTGTACTGTCCGCGTGGCAGTGCGGTTCTGGACATTCCCTGACCTTAGCAAAGCTGTGACCGGCAAAAGCCAGTTCTGGACGGCGCAGCTGTGGCGTCCCGACACGCCTCTGAGTCCAACATGTGACTCAAGACACTCAAAAACCTTTGCAGCCTAAGAATTTGTGCTACCGTCTCGATCACAGCAGATGAGGTTCTATCGGAAGGAAGTGCAATGTCGCACCGCAATCACTTCATGCGTATCGGGGCACTAGGAACAGCCGCAGCGCTCATGCTCTCTTCATGCGGCGGGGAGGGGGACTCCGCCGAAGGCTCCGAAGAGGGGGGTGGCACCTTGAGTCTGGGTTCGGTCACCCCGCTGTCCTCCTTCGAGCCATGGCAGGCTTCGTGGGCCCAGCAGTCGGTCTATCTGCAGCCGGTCTATGACACCCTCCTGCGCGCCGATCCGGAAGGTGAGATCGTCGAGGGTCTCGCCACCGATTGGGAGTGGGATGAATCGCGCACCGAGCTCACACTGACCCTGCGGGATGGGGTGACGTTCAGTGATGGCAGTGAGCTCACCGCCGAGGTGGCCGCCGAATCGCTTGAACGCTTCCGCGACGGCACCAGCGAGAACTCATCCTTCCTGGCCGGCATCAGCGAGGTTGAAGCCACCGACGACCTCACTCTGGTGGTGACGTTGGAGGAGCCTGATCCGACGCTGCTGGTCTATCTGACTCAGAACGCAGGCCTTGTCGGAGCCGAGTCGATGTGGGATGCCGAGGACGCGCAGACAAACCCGGTCGGCACTGGTCCGTACGAACTGGACGCCGGCGCAACCGTGGTCGGTTCGACCTATGTCTACACCGCGAGGGACGACTACTGGGATCCGGAATCTGTGCACTACGACGAGATCCGGATATCCCTGTACGGAGATGCCACGTCCCTGATGAACGCTGTCCAGGGTGGCCAGGTCGACGCCACCGCCACGCAGACGCCCACTCAGATCCCTGAGGCGGAAGCCGCGGGGTTCACCGCCAACACCGTGGAGATCAACTGGGCAGGCTTCCTTCTTGTTGATCGCGATGGCGAGGTGAATCCTGCACTCGAGGATGTCCGGGTCAGACAGGCGATCAACCACGCCCTGGACCGTGAGTCACTCGTCGAGGCGATCGCCGACGGATACGGCACGCCCACGACCCAGATCATCGGTCCAGACAGCGGCGCCTACGATGCAGAACTCGACGAGCGCTACCCCCACGACACGGAACTCGCGATGGAACTCCTTGCAGAGGCGGGATACGAGGATGGGTTCACTCTGACCATGCCGAGCAACGATTTCGTCCCGGAGTCAGAATTCGCGATCTACGCGGAGCAGCTCGGAACTGTGGGCATTGACGTGGAGTGGGAGACCACCGGTGATGATCTCTTCGGTCAGATGCTCGGCGGCACTTGGGCGGCGTTCCCGTTCCAGCTCCAAGCGGATCCGACGGCCTGGCAGACCGCGCAGCTCTCCGTCCTGCCCGGAGCCACCTGGAACCCCTTCGGCACCGAGGATGAAGAGGTCGCGACACTCGCCGAGCAGATGCGGACCAGTGAGCTCGAGGAATCTGAACAGTTCGGTCAGGAGCTCAACGAATACCTCGTCGAGGAAGCGTGGTTCGCCCCGGTGTACCGCCCCGAAGCGGCGTTCCTGACGAATGACGAGACCCAGGTCGAACTTCAGGTCGGCAACGTCTACCCGTACCTCTGGAATATCAAGCCCGCATCCTGACCCCGCCCGGTGGCCGCGCCAGAGATGGCGGGGCCACCGCGTGCACAAGGAATAGTCATGCTCTCATTCATACTGCGACGGATAGCCACCGGTGTGCTCACGCTCCTCGGTATCTGCGTGCTCGCCTTCTGTCTGCTCTATCTCAGTGCAGGAAACACTGCCCGGAACATGGTGGGGCAGACCGCATCACAGGACCTGGTGGACCGCCAGGCTGCCGAACTTGGGCTTGATCGGCCCCTCATCGTGCAGTTCCAGGAGTGGGCGTTCTCCGCGCTTCAGGGCGACCTGGGACGTTCCTGGTTCACCGGGCAGCCGGTGGCTGAGGCGATCCTGACTCGTCTTCCAGTCACGCTGAGCCTCACGATCGGGGCGGTGGTTCTGGGCGGGATCATCTCCGTGGTTCTCGGTGCAGTCGCCGCCAGTCGCCGTGGGCGCCTGGATCGCGCCGTGCAGGTCACCTCGGTGACGTTCGCAGCGATTCCGAACTTCCTCTTCGCCCTGTTCCTGGTGGTGGTCTTCGCGATCACTCTCGGTCTCGTCCCCGCGACGGGATACATCCGACCTGAAGAGTCTGTGGTCGGGTGGCTGTCGACGATAGCGCTTCCCGTGATCGCCCTCTCCTTGGGAGCCATCGCAGCGGTGACTCAACAGGTGCGCGGATCGATGATCGACACACTGCGGCTTGATTACGTCCGCACCCTGCGGGCGCGAGGGCTTCCGTACCGACGCGTGGTCTACCGTCACGTGCTGCGAAACGCCGCAGGCCCGGCGCTGAGCACCCTGGGACTGCAGTTCGTGGTGATCTTCGGTGGCGCTGTCGTCGTGGAGCAGGTGTTTGCCATTCCCGGCGTGGGACAGACCGCCATCACGGCCACCAGCCAGGGCGACGTTCCTCTGGTCATGGGAGTGGTCATCGTGACCGCGGCCATCGTCGTGGCCGTCAATATTGCTGTCGACATGATCCAGGCCTGGCTCAACCCGAAGGTGAGACTCTGATGACCATCCCCGCAGAACAACCAGCTGTCGCTGCCACGAGCCTTGGCGGACGGTCCCATCTTGTTCGACGCATGCTCGGCAATCCGCTCGGTCTCGTCGCCTCTGTATATCTGCTGGCCCTGGTCGTGCTGGCGGTCATCGGCCCATTCATCGTCCCCAATGATCCGAGCTCGGCACAGACTGCCGCGGTCTTCGCCCCGATGGGCGGGGAGTACATTCTGGGCGGCGACAGCGCCGGACGGGACGTGTTCTCTCGGCTGATCGTAGCCACCTCCTTCAGCCTGGCAGGCGCGGCGATCACCGTGCTGGTCGCCGTCGGCATCGGTGTTCCCGCCGGGCTCTACGCCGGGTATCAGGGCGGATGGTTCGCGGATCTCTCGGCCTGGTTCGCCGGCCTGCTGCTCTCATTGCCCGCCATGGTCGTTCTGCTCGCGGCGCGCGCGGTCATCGGGCCGTCCCTGTGGATGATCATGGTGATCTTCGGAATCTTGATCTCACCCGCCTACTACCGAGTCGTGTTCACCGCGGTGCGTGCCGTGCGCGAAGAGATGTACATCGATGCCGCGAGAGTGGCAGGGCTATCAGATGTGCGCATCATCTTCAGGCACGTACTCTCCGCGGTCCGGGCCCCGGCGATCCTGCTGACCTCGGGAATCTTTGCGGCTGCCATCGCGATCCAGGCGGCGGTGGACTTCCTCGGCCTGGGTGATCCTGCACTGCCCACATGGGGTGCCATGCTCTCCGAAGGCTTCTACAACATCTACCGGTCTCCCTCCCTGCTTGTCTGGCCCTCGCTGGCGATCGCCCTGACCTGTATCGCCTTCACCCTGTTCGGCACTGCACTGCGCGATGAGCTTGAACTGACCGGGGACAAGAAGCAGCGGTCAGGACAACCATGGGCCCCCTCCGCGCAACCGATCGACGCGACTATTCTGCGGGTCGAAGAGTGGGAGCGCGGGCATCCACTCTTAGCTGTGCGAGACCTGGCGGTCGCTTACCGCGAAGGGTCCGGATGGAAGACCGTGGTGGAGGGAGTCTCCCTCTCCGTGGCACGCGGAGAGATCCATGCACTCGTGGGCGAGTCAGGTTCCGGCAAGACACAGACCGCGTGGTCCGCCCTGGGACTTCTGCCCGACGGCGGACGTGTCGTCGCAGGCAGCATCGTCTTCGATGGACAGGAGCTGATCGGGCAGAGGCGGGACGTCATGGCGGAACTCCGCGGGCGTCGGATCGGCTACATCCCGCAGGAGCCGCTGAGCAACCTCGACCCGTCCTACACGATCGGGCACCAGCTCACGGAACCGCTGCGAGTCGTCCTGGGCCTGGACAAGGTCGCGGCTCGCAGCCGCGCACTTGAGCTTCTGGCCAAGGTCGACCTTCCCGACCCCGAGCGCACCTTCGACAGCTACCCGCATGAGATCTCCGGCGGCATGGCGCAACGCGTGCTGATCGCAGGAGCCATCTCCTGCGAGCCTGATCTGATCATTGCCGACGAGCCGACGACGGCGCTCGACGTCACCGTCCAGGCCGAGATCCTGGGTGTCCTGCGAAACCTCCAGACCGAGACTGGCATGGGAATGCTGCTCGTGACGCACAACTTCGGAGTGGTCGCGGACATTGCCAACACCGTCTCAGTCATGCGGCAGGGGTCCATCCTCGAGACCGGTCCCGTCGGGAAGATCTTCTCGGACCCTCAACACGAATACACACGAGAGCTCCTCGATTCTCTGCTCAGCGACGCGCCGTCGCGGGTGGACGAGTCAGAGTCGGAGGCGACACGATGAACAACGAACCACTGCTCGATATCAGCGGACTTGGTGTCTCTTTCCGGCTTCGCGGTGCGCGTCGCCGCACGTTTCAGGCCTTGCGCTCCATCGACCTCGACGTGCGCAGTGGCGAGACGATGGGCCTCGTCGGTGAGTCCGGATCAGGGAAGTCGACTATCGGCCGAGCCGTCCTTGGCATGGCGCCCGTCGCCTCCGGGAAGATCACGTTCGCCGGGCAGGACATCACTCGCCTGGGTCGTGCTGAACGGCGAAAGCTGGCTGCGGACATGCAGGTCGTCTTCCAGGACCCCTACTCGTCACTGAGTCCCTCGCTGACCATCGGGGACACGCTTGCTGAACCGCTGCGAGCCCATGGTCACACCGGACGTGAGGCAAGCAGACGCATCACGGACCTGCTCGACCTCGTGCAGCTTCCCTCCGATGCCTCCCGGCGATTACCCCGGGAGTTCAGCGGCGGTCAGCGGCAGCGCGTGGCGATCGCGCGGGCGCTTGCGCTCGAACCCCAGTTCATCGTCTGCGACGAGCCTGTCTCAGCCCTGGATCTGCGAACCCAGGCTGCGGTTCTGGACCTCTTTCTGGAGGTTCAGCAGCGACTAGGCGTGTCATACCTCTTCATCTCTCACGACCTCGACGTTGTGCGGGTGATGAGCCACCGGATCGCGGTCATGCATCGCGGCGAGATCGTGGAACGCGGCCAGGCCGAACAGGTCTCGACACGGCCCGAACACCCCTACACCCAGCGTCTCGTCCTGGCTTCCCCCGTGGCAGACCCGGTGGCGCAGCAGGAACGCCGCGCTCGCTTCGAAATGCTGGCGACAACCCCCGAATCAAGGAACTCATGACTGACATCACCAGAGAAACGACCACTGACGGGCTGGTACAAGATCTGTCCCTGCGTGAACGCGCAGGGCTGCTGTTCCAGCCGATGCTGTTCCCCGGAGATGTCGAAAACCCTGAGGCCCCAGGCATCGCGGGAGGCCCCTCGCTCGAGGAGCTGATCCTGGACCGTGGCATTCGCTTCTTCTGCCTCGGAGCCATGCCCCGAGCGGATCGCGTCAGAGAATCCTTGGAGAAGGTGCAGCGGATCGTGCGCAGCTCAGCGGCGCAGCTGCCCCTCGTGTTCTCGACCGACCCACGGCACTCGTTCATCCAGAACGACGGCGCCACCCATGCGGCCAATGGAGTGTCGCAATGGCCTGAACCGATAGGTCTCGGGGCCTTGGACGATACGGACACCGTCGAGGCGTTCGCCGACATCGTCCGGCAGGACTACCTGGCCATGGGGGTCCGTATGGCTCTGCACCCCCAGATAGACCTGGCTACAGAACCGAGATGGGCGCGTCAGGCGCAGAGCTTCGGTGCGGACCCCGGGCTGACTTCGCGGTTGGTCGCCGCGTACATCCGAGGTCTCCAGGGCGAGACCGTGGGCTCCACGAGCGTGGCCGCCACGGCGAAACACTTCCCCGGGGGCGGCGCACAGCTCGATGGCGAGGACCCACACTTCCCCTACGGCAGGGAACAGGTCTACCCGGGTGGTCGGTTCGAAGACCACCTGGCCCCTTTTCGATCCGCCATCAAGGCTGGAACTGCCGCGATCATGCCCTATTACGGCATGCCTGTAGGCCTCCAGTGGCGCGGAGAGCCGGTCGAATCGGTGGGCTTTGCCTTCAATCGAACCATCATCACGGAGATGCTCCGCGAGGAGCTAGGTTTTCAAGGTGTAGTGCTCAGCGACTTCGGGCTGGTCACCGATCAGCACATCGCGGGCAGGCCCTTCCCGGCGCGGGCATGGGGGGTCGAGCATCTGGATCGGCATGCCCGAGTTGCCAGGCTGCTCAACGCCGGCGTCGATCAGCTCGGTGGGGAGAAGGACGCCGACCTGGTGATCGAACTGGTAGAGCGCGGTTTGGTCTCGGAGGAACGCGTGACCGAAGCTGCTGGCCGAGTCCAGAAGCTTCAGCGCAGTCTCACCGATGATTCAGTCTCCGCTGTCCGTGCACCCAGCGGCGTGCTCGGTGCCCCAGAGCAGATCACACTCGGTCGACGCGCTCAGTCGCAGGCCATGACGGTTCTGAGCAACACCGTGACTGAACAAGGCCCCACGCTTCCGTTGGCACGCCCTGTGGCGGTGCACCTGGACGGACTGGACCCAGCAGCGATGCCGGACCATTGGACGCTGGCCACTGAGGCGTCCGATGCAGAGGTCGCTATCATGCGGCTGAGCGCACCCTTCGAGGCACGCGACACATACTTCCTTGAGAGAGGGATGGAACAGGGATCCTTGGATTTCCCACCTGGTGCCGTTGACCGGGTGAAGGAGCTGGCGAAAGATGTCCCTGTGGTGCTGGTGGTGACCCTCAGCAGACCCGCAATTCTGACTCCGATCACCAGTGTCGTGAGCGCACTGGTGGCAGACTATGGCGCTGATGATCGTGCGGTATTCGCAGCGTTGACAGGCGCCGAACTGCCGCAGGGCCGGCTTCCCTTCGAGTTGCCGCGCAGCATGGAGGCCGTGATCGCCAGCAGTCCCGACGTCGGATCCGACAGCGAAGACCCCTTGTTCCCGATTGGCTGGAGGTGCTCGATATGGGGCTGAACGAAGCAACTGTCCCCGAGGTGGCAGAGCTGTGGTGTGAGCACGCTCGGGAAGACCAGTTCGTCACCCTGCCCAGGCCTCGTCTGAGTTGGCAGGTGAAGACCCCGACAGATGACTGGGACCAGACTCAGGTTGAGGTTCGTCTTGACGGAACAGAGACCGTCACCCTCTCCGGCCCACAGCACCTGTTCGTGGAGTGGCCTTTCCAGGCCGCGCTGGAGCCCTACCGTCTCCACCTGGTCGAGCTTCGCGTCCGTGACGCGGGCGCCGTCTGGTCGCCGTGGTCGGCTCCGGTCCGCGTGGAACTGGGCGCGGCGCCGGAGGGGTCGTGGAAGGCCGGTTTCATCGGCGTGCCCGAACCTTCGCGCCCGGCCCAGCCGTTCAAGGCGCGGACAGGTGTCAGCGTGGACAAGCCGCTTGAGCGCGCCATCCTGCATCTCACCGCCCTGGGCGCTGTCCGGGCTCGGATCGATGGGCAAGTGGTCACGGACGCGGCACTGTCACCTGGCTGGACCACCTATCGGGAAAGAGTACTCACGGATACCCTCGACGTCACCGAACACTTCGATGTGGGCAGACATACGCTCCAGCTCGAGGCCACAGGAGCCTGGTACACGGAGGAGTATGGCTTCGGAGCTTCCGCTCACCGCATCTATGGTGACCAGCCGTCTGTCTCAGCTCAGCTCGAGCTGATCCACCAGGACGGAACCTCCCAGACCATCGTGACCGACGCAGAGTGGGAGGTCTGCGCCGAGTGGGAGATCATCGACTCAGGTATCTACGCCGGTGAGACGATCGATCACCGCCGGACCGGATGCGCAGACGCTGACTGGGTCCACGCGAAGGCGGTAGAAACCTCGGCGGCGGTGGTGCCGCGGACCAGCGACCCGGTGCGCGAGGTGCTGACCCTTGAACCGGTCACCGCAACCCGCACCGCACCGGACACTGTCCTTCTCGACTTCGGCCAGAACTTCGCAGGCCGCCTTCGGCTCCGTGTTGCCGGGCCTCGGGGCACTGAGATCACGGTGCGCCACGCTGAGGTCCTCGAAGATGGTCGGTTAGCCCTGGAACCGCTGCGCCGAGCTGCGGCGCGGGACACGTTCGTTCTCTCGGGGGAGGGTGAGGAGCTCTTTGAGCCCTTCGGGACCTTCCATGGCTTTCGCTATGCCGAGATCTCAGGTTGGCCCGGAAACTTCGATCTGGATGCCATCAGGGGGGTCGTGCTGAGCACCGACATGAAGCGCACCGGGTGGTTCGAGTGCTCAGAACCCCTGCTCAACCGGCTTCATGAGAACGTCTTGTGGAGCACTCGCTCCAACTTCCTCTCAGTGCCGTCCGACTGCCCCCAGCGTGACGAACGGATGGGCTGGACTGGCGACGTCGCGGTGTTCACTCCGACTGCACGGACCCTCTTCGATTGTGAGAGCTTCCTGCGGAGCTGGCTTGTGGATCTGGAGTCCGAGCAGCGCAAATGGGGCGGTGTGGTTCCCTTCGTCGTCCCCGATGTCCTGGGTTTCCCTCCTGGACCAGCGGCAGGCTGGGGAGATGCCGCGGTCCTGGTGCCCTGGGCGCTCTTCGAGCGCGGAGCAGATCCCTCGGTTCTGACGCAGCAGTATTCCAGCATGAAGTCGTGGGTCGATGCCGTCACCGCTCGGTCCGAAGGCAGTTTGTGGAAAGGAGACCTGCAGTTCGGTGATTGGCTGGATCCCACCGCGCCACCAGAACGCCCAGGGGCAGCGCGTGCCGATCGCGACCTGGTGGCCACCGCGTACTGGTTCCGTTCGACCGGCCTCCTGGCAGAGATCGCCGAACGTCTGGGCTTCGAAGAGGACGCCTCAAAGTACCGCACCCTCGCTGCAGAGATCCGGGCCGCCTTTCTTCAGGAATACCTGACCCCCAGCGGACGGATGGTCTCAGACGCGCCCACGGCGTACGTGCTCGCGATCACCTTCAACCTGGTGACCGAGCCGGATCGACGTCGTCGTCTTGGAGAGTTTCTGGTTGAATGCATCCGCCGGGATTCCTACCACATCGGCACCGGGTTCCTCGGTACACCGCATCTCCTCGATGCGCTCGCGGACACCGGTCATGCCGACGTGGCGGAGAGACTGCTCTTGCAGACGGAGAACCCCTCGTGGCTGTATCCCGTGACGATGGGGGCGACGACGGTATGGGAACGCTGGGACTCGCTTCTCGAGGACGGGAGCGTCAATCCGGGGGAGATGACCTCGTTCAACCACTACGCGCTGGGTGCCGTGGTGGACTGGCTCTACCGTCGTCTCGCAGGAGTGGCTCCTGCCGCCCCAGGGTACAAACAGATCAGATTCGCCCCGGCCCTGACTTCACGAATTGATCGTGCCAGTGCGGTTCTCGACACCCCCGCCGGCAGAGTGCGCGGAGGATGGCGCCGAGAGGCGGACATCGTGGTGCTGTCACTGTTGGTTCCGGAGCATGCCACGGCCACTGTTGCGCTACCCGCGATGGATGAGTTCACGATCGGTCCGGGACAGCACGAGTGGAGAATTGAGGCGGCTGCGTCGGGGTCACAGCCTCCTCGGGTGAGAGGAGAAGTCTCTCTGGGGACGCCACTTCGTGAAATCGTCGATGATCGGGAGGCCTACCAGACTGTGATGGATGCTCTTGCTGAATTCGGCGAAGCCGCTCGACAGTTCCGGATGACCATGGATTGGAGCTCGTCCAGTCCTCTGGGTGCGTCCCTGTACGCGTTGCCGCATGGAGCAGGCGAGCGGATCGCTCGGGCACTGGGGGGACTCTCTGCTTTTCGCGGAGAGTCCCCTGAGTGCAAGCGGTCTTCGGGTTAAAGGTGGCGCTGCGCGTAGAGCGTCACCGCGTCGCGGACGAACCGCGCTGGCTCATCCCCGCCGTAGGTGGCGGCGAAGCGTGAGTCCGCCACGTACATCTCGCCCAGACTGATCACGTACTCCTTCATCGACCCGCCGAAGCCGGTGCGCGAGCCCGGCACGGAGCCCAGCCAGTCGACATGACGCCGGGCCAGCTCCTGGGCCTCGGTCGAGTCGGGGGCCGTGCCGCGCTCGGCCGCCGCGGACCAGTCCGCGATCAGCTCCGCGCTGCGCTGCTTCCACGCGGCCTTCGAGGCATCGTCCATGCCGCGCCACCAGCGGTCCCCGGAGGCGTAGGCCTCCTTGCCCCAGCGTGACTCGACCTCCTCCTTGTGCGCGGTGTGGTCGAAACCATCGAACATCTCTGCCGCCATGAGGGATTCACCCCTTCGCTTTCTCTTGAGTGTGCGCCGGACCGAGGTGATCTGGCGCTGCAGCCGGTCCTGCTCCTGCTCAAGCAGCAGCAGATGCGTGTCCAGGGCGTCGGTGAGCTCCTGTGATCCGGCGAGGATCTCGCCGATCGCTGGCAAGGAGAGACCCAGCTGGCGCAGCAGCAGAATCCGCTGCAGTGTGAGCAGCTCGGTCTCGCCATAGAACCGGATGCCTCCGGCACCCGTGCGTGATGGTCTCAGCAGTCCGATCTCGCCGTAGTGCCTAAGAGTCCGGCTGGTGGTGCCGGTGAGCCTGGTCAGCTCGTGAATCGACCACTCCATGACCCCATGCCATCCCTTCTGCCTCTGACGATCAGCCCTGTGGCTGTGCGACTCAGCATTCCAGTTGACGTTGGGTCAAGCGCAAGCCCCGATCCCCGACCTGATCATGGGTCGGGGCGCGTGCGGGCCGTCCCGCTCAGTGACCGGTGAGCGAGCTGAGCAAAAAGCTGCGCAGCTCGTGATGCTTCGGGTCTTGCTCCAGGTGATCCACGTCGCGGGGTCTGGAGAACGGGACCGTCAGATCGTGGACGATCTGAGCGTTCGGTCCGGCTCCCATCACCAGGATCCGGTCCGAGAGCAGCAGTGCCTCGTCCACATCATGGGTGACCATGATGAAGGTGCGCTTCTGCTGCTCACACAGCTGCAGCAGCTGAAGCTGGAGCTCGTGGCGGGTCAGTGCGTCCAGGGCGCCGAGTGGCTCGTCGAGGAGCATCACCTTGGGTTCCAGTGCGAAGGCCCGGGCGATGCCCACGCGCTGCTGCATGCCTCCGGAGAGCTGGGTCGACCGCCGGTCTGCGGCGTGCGAAAGGTTCACCAGCTCCAGGTATTCGTCCGCCAGCGTCTCGAGCTCCTGCTTGCTGCGCTTCTGATGCGGGTCGGTCTCCAGGGCGAAGATCACGTTCTGCCGGGCTGACATCCACGGGAGCAGCACATGCTGCTGGAACACGATGCCCAGCTCCCGGCTCGGAGCGGTGATCGGCTTCCCGTCCAGCGAGATCGTGCCCTCATCGACTGATTCCAGGCCCGCGATCATCTTCAGGATGGTCGACTTGCCGCAGCCCGAGGGGCCGATGATCGTGATGAACTCACCCTCGTTGATGTCGACGTCGGTGGTGCCGACGATCCGCTGGAAGCCCTTCTTGCGATCGGGGAACCCCTTGGTGATGCCCTCGAGCTTCACCACCGGTTCGGTGCTTGTGCGCTCTGCGGTGAGAGTTTCGGCGGTCATGTCTGTGTCTCCTGGTTGTTCAGGCGTCGGTCTCAGGCGTCGGTCTCAGGTGTCGGTGTCGTCGGCGCGGATATCGCAGGCGCGGGTGTTTGAGCGCGGGCGCTCAGGATTTCGGCACGAGGCGCTGCAGCTGCGCGATCGAGCGGTCCAGCAGGAAGCCGACTCCGCCGATGATCACGATTGCCACGACGATGCTGGGAGTGTTCAGCGCGTTCCATTCGTTCCAGACGAAGTGCCCCATCCCTCGCCCGCCGACGATCATCTCGGCTGCGACGATCACCAGCCACGCGGTCGACAGCGCGGTGCGAAGACCCGTCACGATGGCGGGCAGGGTGGCTGGAAGCAGCACCTTGAAGACCCGGGTCTTGGTGTCGGTCTCCAGGGACTTCGCGAGGTCGAGGAAGAGCGGGTTGACCCGTCGCACCCCGTCGATGGTCGAGACCAGGATCGGCCAGAGTGCGGCCATGAAGATCACGAAGATCGCGGTCATCTGCGAATCCCGCAGCAGGGCCAGGCCCAGCGGCAGCCAGGCCAGGGGTGAGACGGGGCGCAGGATCTGGATGAAAGGGTCCATGCCGTCGTGGATCACCCGAGAGGTTCCCAGCAGCAGACCCAGCGGCACCGCGATGATCGCTGCGAGCCCGAAGCCCAGGAGCACGCGCTGGATGGAGGCGAGCAGGTGATAGAAGATGCCCACGTTGTTCGGCCCGTCCAGCAGGAAGGCGGTACCGAGCATCTCCACCAGCCGGTCCCATGTGGCCCCGGGAGTGGGAGCGAGGCCGCCGTCGTCGAGCCCCACGGTGGCGAGGTGCCAGATGCCGATGAACCCGAGGAAGAAGATCACAAAGAGCCCGGTGGTCTGGAACCTGTCCCGGGTGCGCTGGGCCTTCGCGCGCTGTTGCAGCGCCTCCGGTGCGGTGTTGGTGTGCGGCTTCTGGGCGGCGTCTGTGGTGTCAGTCGACGCAGTGGTCTGGGTGCTCATAGGTTCACCTGTTTCTCGGTCCAGGGCAGTGGGTTCGCCGGGTCGAACGTGCGTCCGATGATGGTCTCGGTGGTCCGAGGGGTGGTGTCCGCGCCAAGCGCCTCAAGGATCGGGGTCGCAGCGTCGGGGTCCAGGACCTGGCGCACCGCGGACTGGTAGTCCGCCGCTGAGTCGTAGCCGGCCGTGGGGGCGAGGTCCCAGCGCTGGAGCTGGGTCAACGCCCAGATCGCATAGGACTCATGCGGATAGGGGCGGAAGCCGATGCGGTCCTCCACGGACTGGGTGGCCCCGGTGCCGTCGTCGAACTCACCGGTGAGCACCGCCGCGATGACGGCGGGATCCTGGCTGAGGAAGGCGCGTCCCGCCATCGTCTCCGCGGCGTCGGCGCGGTTCTCTATCCTGTCGGTCCAGACGGCGGAATCACCGATGGCCCGCAGCAGCGTGGTGTAGGTGTTGGGGTAGGCGGTGGCGAACTCATCGGCCACGGTGAAGCTGCAGCACGGGTGCCCGTCCCAGAGGTCCTTCGAGAGCATGTGCAGGTAGCCGCTGCCGAGGGCGACGGCGCGCTGGTTGAACGGATCCGGTGCCAGGAACCCGTCGATGTCACCGATGTTGAGCGAAGCGACCATGTCCGAGGGGCGCATCACCTGGATGCCGACGTCGTAGTCCGGGTCCAATCCGCCCAGTGCGAGGTAGTCCCGCAGCAGCAGGTTGTGCCCGGAGTAGTCGAAGGGCACCGCGATGGTCAGCCCGCGGAAGTCTTCGGCGCTGCGCACCCGGTTCATGTGCTGGGTGCCCAGCGTGATCGCCTGGCCGTTGACGTTGGTGATGTAAGGCAGCCGGGAATCGCGCTGACCGGCGGCGAAGTTGTGGTGAATGCCCAGCGGCATCGGGATGAGCATCTGGGTGGCATCGAGCTCTCCGGCGACATAGGCGATCCACAACTCGCCCCAGCCCGTGTAGCGCTGCAGGGTCACGTTGAGCCCGTACTGCTCGAAGATGCCCATCGCGGCTGCATTGATGATCGGTGAGGAACAGGTGATCGGCACGAACCCGATGGTGACATCGCGGATCTCCAGCTCTCCGGACGGTTCCATCGCAGCCGCGAAATCGATCCCGAGCGGGTTCGTGTTCGGGGTGCCGCCGGTGGGGGTGCAGCCGGCGAGCAGGCTCGCGCCCAGCGCCCCGCCGCCGAGGCTGAGCAGATTGCGTCGGGACAGGTGACGGTGTCCCATGGTCACCACTTGTAGTCGAGGAACTTGCCGTCCAAGGTCACGACGACGCGGTCCCCCTCGGGGTCGGCGCGGCGCTGGACGTCGAGCTGAAAGTTGATCGCGCTCATGATCCCGTCGCCGAACTCCTCGTGGATCAGCTCCTTGATCGTGGGACCGTAGACCATGACGGCTTCCTGGAAGCGGTAGATGGTCGGATCGGACAGGACGTCCTCGCTCAGCGGTCCACGGTAGGGCTGCATCTGCAGCGCTTCGGCGACGGCGTCATCAAGGCTCAACAGCTCCTGCACCACAGTGGCCTGCTCGGCGGTCATGGGATGGCTGCCGAGCAGAGCGGCGGTGCTCCATTCCTTCGCCACGCCCAGGTGCTCGGCGATCTGCGCCCAGCTGATGCCCGCCCGGTGACGGGCGACCCGGATGTGCTCGGCGGCTTCTGGCTTGCTGATGAACGGTTCCACAGGTGTCGGCCTCCTCGATCGGTGGCGCCGGACCGGAACGGCTCTGGCGCGTTTTCGAACCTAGGTCGGCGCGAATCCGACCGACAAGGCGATCCGCGCGGAACATCTGACGATTCACGCAAGCGGCAATGGTTTAACGCGACCGAAATATCTGGGCATCTTGAGGGAAACAGCGCGCTCCTAGGATTGTGGAACAACGGCAAAGGTGTCGGAAGGAGATGCATCTCAAGATGACCTTCGACGGCGGGGGAGTTCTACGCTCCCTCATTGACGCGGCCCCCACTCCGCTCTGGCTCATCGAGTCCGACGGGTCGGTCGCGCTGGTGAACGAGGCCGCGGCCACCGTACTGGGCTACAGCGAGGGCAGAAGCCTCGTAGGTCGTTGCAGCCACGAGGCTCTGCATCCCCGGCACGCAGACGGCTCCCCATACCCGCGCGAGGCATGCCCGATCGTGACGGCCTCAGGAACCGTGGGTCACAGTCACGCCGAGGAGTTCATCGACCGTCGCGGGCGTCCGCTGCGGGTGCGCTGGCGGCTCCGTCAGCTCGAGGATTCCGACCACAAGCTGCTTACCTTCACCCCGCGCCAGTCCTCAGGGCCCACCGGGTCGCCGGGATCGCCTATCTCCCGGCTCGAGACCGAGTCCAGCGGTGGCTTCGCGGAGATCAAGACCTACATCGAATCGCATTGCGAAGATTCCACACTGACCCCCGACCGCGTGGCTGGGCGGGCGGGGGTGTCGCTGCGCACCCTGCAGGCGATGTTTGCGCAACAGAAGACGTCTCCGGCTCAGGAGATTCGCCGAGCCCGGCTCATCCGAGGGGACCAGCTGCTTCGCCGGGGAATGAGCGTGGCCGAGTCTGCTTTCTCCAGCGGATTCAACGACGTCAGTACCTTCAGCCGTGCCTACCGTCGCGCCTACGGAAGATCTCCGGCTCTCGCCAAAGGTCAGGCCAGGCTGCCGGACGTCGACTGAGCAGAACCTCTGTCACGGAACCTTCGCTGGTCGGCGCACCGCTCACCGGACTTCCCTGGAAAGTTCTGCGCCCAACGGGTGGCCCGCGAAGCTCCTCAAGTCTGACTGCTGGGCCGCGGACGCGCTGGCCGCCCCCGGTCCTGAAGAATCTGCAGATTCAGCGAAAGTTTCCTCGGCCCCGGCCACCCAACCCCGATAGGATGACGGCGGTGCACCAATGACGCTGCCGTACCTGACTTAACTCCTAAGGAGCTCACACGTGGCTATCGCAACCCCGGACAAGTACAACCAGATGATCGATTCCGCGAAGGCTGGCGGCTACGCCTACCCCGCGGTGAACGTCACCAGCTCGCAGACCCTGAACGCCGCAATCCGAGGATTCGCCGAGGCCGAGTCTGACGGCATCATCCAGGTCTCCACCGGCGGTGCCGCCTACTGGTCCGGCGCCAGCGTGAAGGACATGGTGACGGGCTCCCTGGGCTTCGCCGCCTTCGCCAAGCAGGTCGCCAAGAGCTACGGCGTGAACATCGCGCTGCACACCGACCACTGCCCCAAGGACAAGCTCGACGGCTTCGTGCTGCCGCTGCTCGAGGCCTCCGAGGCCGAGGTCAAGGCCGGGCGCGACCCCATCTTCAACTCCCACATGTGGGACGGCTCCGCAGAGACCCTCGAGGAGAACCTGCGCATCGCCGCTGAGCTGCTGCCCCGCAGTGCGGCCGCCAAGCAGATCCTCGAGGTCGAGATCGGCACCGTCGGCGGCGAAGAGGACGGCGTGGAGAACGAGATCAACGAGAAGCTCTACACCACCATCGAAGACGCCACCGCGACCATCGAGGCCCTCGGCCTGGGTGAGCATGGCCGCTACATGACCGCGCTGACCTTCGGCAACGTCCACGGCGTCTACAAGCCCGGCGGCGTGAAGCTGCGCCCGGAGATCCTCAAGGCCATCCAGGAAGAGGCCGGCGTGAAGTACGGCAAGGACGCCCCCTTCGATCTGGTCTTCCACGGTGGCTCCGGCTCTTCCGAGCAGGAGATCTCCGACGCGGTCTCCTACGGCGTGATCAAGATGAACATCGACACCGACACCCAGTATGCCTTCACCCGTCCGGTGGCCGGTCACATGCTCGCCAACTACGACGGTGTGCTGAAGATCGACGGCGAGGTCGGCAACAAGAAGACCTACGACCCGCGCGTCTGGGGAGCGAAGGCTGAAGAGTCCATGGCCGCCCGCATCGTCGAGGCCTCCCAGCGCCTCGGTTCCGCAGGCAAGTCCATCAAGTAAGCCCGGTCCGTTCGGCCTCCCGCGCCGAGCAACGACGACGACGGCGGCCGTCCCTTCTCCGTGGAGGGCGGCCGCCGTCGTCGTTCCCACCGCTCCCGGGGCCGAAAAATCGTAGACCTGTGGTGGGTCGTATCGCTAGAGCACTACGACGAATCGACAGCTCTACGATTTTTTGACCAGCGGGCGGGCCGATCCGCTTGGGATCACGCGCTTCAGCGGCGGAACCCACCCTCGGTGTTGATGATCTGGCCGGTGATCCAGGAGGCCTCGTCGGTGCTCAGCCAGGCGATGAGCCTTGCCGGGTCATCGGGTTCACCGAACCGCCCCAACGGGAACATAGGGGCGACGTCCTTCCAGAGATCGGGTCCCAGATAGCCCGTGTCCACCGGCCCCGGATTCACCGTGTTGACCCGGATGCCCTGGCTGATCAGCTGCTCTGAGAGCGTGCTCGTGATGCCCGCCAGCGCCGCCTTCGCCGCCGCGTAGGCCACCTCCCCGGGCATGGGCCCCAGACCCTGCCCCGAGGTCAGGAAGATGATGGATCCACCGGCGCCGGGGCGGTGCTGCTGCAGGTACGCCTGGGCCAGCAGGATCGAGGCGCGAGTGTTCACCGCCCAGTGCTGATCCAGCTGCGCCGCCGTGAGATCCCCCAGCGCCCCGTCCCGGCCGCTGAGCGCCTGATTGCAGACCAGTGCATCGACCGAGCCGAACGTGGAGGTCGCCGCCTGCATCACGTGATCCGGACCCGCAGGATCGGCCAGGTCAGCATGGAGATCCGCGACCCGGGCATCTCCGACTAAGTGGCTGCGGACGCCGTCGAGCACCAGTGCGATGTCGTCTGCGCCCCAGGGTTGTTCACGGTCATGCGGAGCGAAGTGGTGGCAGAAGACGCTGGCGCCGTAGGCGGCCATCCGGCACGCGGTGGCGTAGCCGATCCCGGCCCGCCGGCTCACCCCGGTGATCAGCACGTTCCTTCCGCGCAGCGGGAGCGGGTCACGGGAGAGGGCAGCGGCTGGGGCGGGCTCCATGGGGTTATTGGATCACATCAGACTTCCCACCCGAGCTGCAGCTGGGCTGCGCGAGCAGGGTCGCGAGCTCCGCGTGGACCTCGACGGTCTTCTCGAGCCGGGCCCGTCGGTCGGGGCTCTGCGGCTACTTCGTCTCAGGATTGCCGCGATCCTGCCGGTGAGAGAGGGGGTGGCCGCTGCGGCGGATCCGCACTCCTGCCAGGAAACCCGTGGCCAGCAGTCCCAGGACGAGGAGAGCCACGCCTGCCGCGGCGATCGCAAGGGTGGCCCCTGAGGGGCCGGGCATGTAGGTGGTGTCTGAGAGTGGGGCGTAGGCGAACCAGCCGAAGGAGGTGGGACGGTCCATTGCCAGAATCACGACGGCGAGGCCGGCGATGATGAGCGTCGCAGCGACCGCCCAGCTGAACAATCCTGGACTGGAGGAGAGGTGCCGCCTGCGACCCGCCCGCAGTCCAGCCATGAATCCGCTCGCGGCCAGGCCCAGCACCAAGGCGCCGGCGGCCACTGCGTTCAGCGTGTGTGTGTCGTCCCGAAGGCTACGGGGATGTACGCGCCTCCGAGGAGCGGCGGAGGCCCCGCATAGCCGAAATCGGTCGACAGGTGCCTCAGGACGAGCAGCGTGACGACGCCGGCGAGCACGAGTCTCGCCGCAGCCACCCACCCGATCACTTCTCTGCGCGACGCGTCCACGCCCCGATCATAGCGACGCATCCTCCGACCAGGCAGAGGCCCGCAGCCATGGCCCCCATGACGACCGGATTCCAGCTGCCCTGGACCAGTCCGAAGCCGGCTGAACCCACCGCCTGCCCCGTGGCCAGGGCGATGAACAACACGGAGGTGCCGGCCCCGGCGTGATCGGGCCAGACGCGGCGAGCCCAGAGGATCAGCACCCCGGACAGCGCCATATATCCCGCCCCGAACATCGCCAGGCTGGCATAGGCCGCCGGCCCGGACTCTGTCAGCAACGCCCACGCCAGGAGACCACTGGCGAGTGCGAGCACGCCCGCGGTGGCGCTGAAGCCGGAGTGTTCGCCTACGCGGGTCACTAGCACACCGGTGAAGGAGCCCAGCAGTCCGCCGATACCCAGTGCGATCCAGAGCCAGCCCACCTGATCCGCGGTGACCACGCCAGAGTCGGTGACGAGCAGCGGGCCGAAGGTCCAGATCAGCGCAGAGCCGGCGCCGGCGACGACGGCGGCGGTTGCCGGCTCAAGCAGGTTCCGCCACGCAGGCCTGGTCCTCGTGGAAGAGGCCGGCCCAGAGCTGGAACCGTCGCCCCCAGTCGAGGCGCCTCCGGCCAGTTCGCCGGTCCGTTCGCCGACCCGTCCGGCAGCCTCTCGGCGGACCCCCAGATCCTTCCGACCCCGCAGCGGAAGGAGCACCGCCGCTGCGGCGGCTGCGGAGAGCCCGGCCATCACCATCCACGCAGAGCCGACCGACGGCGCGAGGAACGCGACCACTCCTGCACCGATCACGCCCACGCCGGTTCCGGTGTTCACCACCGATTGGGCGGTGGACCGCGCTCGCAGAGCGACCACGGCGTCGATGACCGGCACCAGCGCGGGGGAGGCGAAGCCCCCGCCCATCCCGGCGATCACCACCGAGGCGACGAAGGAGATCGGCTCCGAGGCCACGGCCACTCCGAGTGAGCCCAGCGTCGCGGTGGCTCCTGCCAGGACAAGCCCCACCCGTGGACGGCGGTCCACCAGTCGTGCCGCGATCACCGCGGCCACCGAGTACGCGATGAACTGCGCCGCCGCGGCCCAGCCGAGCACCTCGAGGAGTTCAGGCCGTTCGGCCGCCAGCCTCGGAGCAAAGAGCCCGACGCCGAAGCGGGCCATCCCGTACGTCGCGGCAATCAGCAGCATGCCCGACACCGCGGTGCCGAGGCCTGATCGTGGGGGTACGTGACCGCGCGCTGGTGCAGCAGCAGGGGCGGCAGTTTGCCCAGTGATGTCGAGCATGATGATCCTTTGGTCTCGGTTCGAACGATGTATAACGATCGTTTCACTGAAGCGAACGTTATACTACATTCATGTCGAACCCACAGCTGACCCGCACCCGGATCCTCGACGCGGCAGAGGGACTCTTCTTCCACGAGGGCATCGCGAGCACCGGTGTCGATCGCGCC
Organism: Nesterenkonia maliinae; assembly: GCF_051262655.1. Lineage (NCBI taxonomy): Bacteria > Bacillati > Actinomycetota > Actinomycetes > Micrococcales > Micrococcaceae > Nesterenkonia > Nesterenkonia maliinae. Next base: position 366,544 of record NZ_JBIMEY010000002.1, read on the forward strand.
GCCGCGGCCGCGGGGGTCTCGATCGTCACGCTCTATAAGCACTTCGGATCCAAGGACAACCTGCTGCGCGAGATCCTCGCCCGCCGGCTCCAGGTCTGGAGTGCGCACTGGGAATCGGCGGTCGCGGCGGCGGAATCACCGCGCGAACGCGTGCTCGCCATCTTCGATGCGATTGAGACCTTCCGTGCGTCGGCGGGGGCGACGCAGTGGTGCTGCTTCCTGGCTACCGCCTCGGAGCGACCGGCCCCGACCCCGGGCAGTGAGGATCCGGTCTTCGACCTGGTCCGTCAAGACACCGACATGGTCACCGAACGGCTGACCTCTCTCGCCGCGGAGGCCGGCTTCTCGGACCCAGAGTCGAGTGCAGCAGCGATCCTGTTGGTCTACAACGGGGTGCTTGCCAGCCTGCTGCGCGGGCTTCCTGCGGATCCGGTGGCCACAGGCCGGATGACGGCGGGTCTGATCCTCGACACCTGGGGCGGCCCGCCCGTCGTCGTTCCCAGCACGTAGCCCGAGCGAGAAAATCGTAGAGCTGCAGGAAGTCGTAGCGCTTCAGTACTACGACAATGCAACAGCTCTACGATAATTTGCCCGGCGGTGCAGGCAGCTGCCGCCGCCGCGAACCGGGACTCCGCGGGGGAGGGTTCGAGTGAGGGAATGGCCGCACCCTCGGTAGGGTTAAGGCTTGGGAAATCGTCTTCAACGGCCCCGCCTCAGGGAGCCGGACGCCCACAACAGTCGGAGAACCTCATGAACATTTCCACCCTCGCCCTGCGCACCGTCCCCGGAGCCTTCATCCTCAACGCCGGCATCGGCAAGCTCGGCCTCGACGCTGAGTCCGCCGCCGGCATGCAGGGCATGGCCGCCACCGGCGTGCCCGCCGTCAAGAAGCTCTCTCCCGAGCAGTTCGGCAAGGCCCTGGCCTGGGGCGAGATCGCCCTCGGCAGCGCCCTGCTGACGCCCTTCGTGAGCAACCGGGTCGCCGGCCTCGCGCTCGGCGGCTTCGCCGCCGGCATGCTCAGCATGTACTTCCGCAACGACGGCATGACCGAGTCCGACGGCGTCCGCCCCACCCAGGACGGCACCCCGCTGGCCAAGGACGCCTGGCTCGCCGCCATCGCCATCGCATTGGTCAGCTCCGGCAAGAAGGCCAGCCGCAAGAAGAAGTGAACCGCCTGGATTCGGCTGGCCGACGACTGACCCCGTGAATCCGTTCCGTGAAGCCTTTCCGGGGATCTGGCCCGGCCACGCTGACCCTCGCAGAAAGCGACGTGTATGACCCGCGAGAAGCTGCTCCTGCTCGATTTCGACGGCACTCTCTGCCTCGGTGACGCCCCGGTCCTCTTTTACGCCGACCGCGTCGACGCACTCCTGGCGGAACGCGGCCTGAGCGGACGCTTCACGGACACCAGCGTCCACGAGATCGTGACGCGCGCCTTCGCGGAGAACTCCCTGCTGGCCCCGCAGATCCAGTACGACGACGCCGGGGTTCCGCTCACCGTGGGCAGCGAGGCCACCCATGATGACGCCAAGGCGCATCCGGTCTCCTGGCCGCTGCAGGACGGCTATCAGCTGGTCCAGCTGCTGGCCCGCCAGGCCGGGCTCACCGACGCCGATTCCGGACAGTCCTTCCGGGCGGCGCGGCTGGATCTGCTGGCCCATGGGCTGGAGAACACCGACGTCCACGCGCCGTCTGGGGCCCAGGAGCTGCTCGCCGAGACCCGGCGGCGCGCCGTCGTCGTGCTGGTGACGAACTCGCCGGCGGACGCATTCGAGCCCTGGCTGACGACGCTGGGGCTCAGCGACGCCTTCGACCTGGTCATCAACGACGCGCGCAAACCCCTCGGCATGCCCGCGGCGCTGGACCGCGCCCGGGCTGCCGGCGGGGGTGCCGGGGAGCTGGTCGCCCCGGACCAGGTGCTCTCCGCCGGGGACATCTGGGCCAACGACCTCGAACACGTGCACGCCCTGGGCGGCACCACGGTGCTGATCGACCGATTCGGCACCGGCCTGGGCACCCCCGATCATCGAGTGCAGGACTTCGACGCCGTCGCCCGGGCGATCGAGGCATGGTCACACAGCGCCGCGACGGTCTGACCGGCAGCTCCGTCCCACGCACCAAGACTGCCCATCATGTAATCAGCGTCACATGGAAAACACCACTGTGTTAACAGTGCGTGACAGGTTGACCAACTGGCCTGTTCCAGGTGGAGGGCTCAGCAGCGCGCCCCTAAAGTGAATTGTGGAATCGCACGAGGTCAGCGGCATGACGCTGCCGACCCCACGCGTGACTCTCCGGACTTCGACGCGCCTGACGTGCGGCGATGCGCAGCACCGGGGTCGCCCTGGCATCTTGATGAAGAGGAAATTCCATATGCGTAAGAAGACTTTGTCCACGTTCGCCCTGGCGAGCGTGCTGACTCTGACCATGGCCGGCTGTGTGGCTGAAGAGGGCGAGACCGGCGGCGACGAGGAGGCCGAAGCGGGCGACTCCGAGACTGCTGAGATCAGCAGCGTCGACGAGATCGTCATCGCGCTCGTCCCCTCCAACGACGTCGACAACATCGTCGAGAGCGCCGAGCCGCTGGCCGACGCGCTCAGCGACGCGCTTGACGGCTTCCCAGTCCGCGCGGAAGAGACCCAGGACTACCTGGGCGCCATCACTGCCATGCAGACCGGCGATGCGCAGGTCGTGATGTCCGGACCCGTGGGCATGATCCAGGCCGAGGAGCAGGCCGACGCCGTGCCGATCACCCAGTCGGTGCGCTACGGCTCAGAGGTCTACGTGACCCAGTGGTTCACCAACGACCCCGACACCTACTGCATGGATGAGCCGGTCGACGTCCCCGACGACGAGGGCAACACCATGCTCTTCTGCAACGGAACCGATGAGGCCGAGCCCGGAGCCGTCGGCACCGAGGCGCTGGAGATGATCGAAGAGGGCACCACCGTCTCCTACGTGGACCAGGGCTCCGCCTCGGGCTACTACTACCCGGCCACCCAGCTCAACGATCTGCTCGGCTTCGCTCCGGGTGAGGGTGATATCGACGAGCAGTTCGCCGGCAGCCACGACAACTCCGTGATCAACGTCTACAACGACAGTGCCACGATCGGCACCTCCTTCGATGACGCTCGCGAGAACGTCGTCGCGGAGAACCCCGATGTGGGTGAAGAGGTCGTCGTCTTCGCCTGGGCCGGTCCGATCCCGAATGACGGCATCGTTGTCTCCTCCGAGTTCACCGAAGACGAGCAGCAGGTCCTGACCGATGCCTGGCTCGCCGTGGCCGAGGACGAGGACGGCCTTGCCGCACTCGACGAGGTCTACGAGATCGAGGGCATGGTCGAAGCCGACCAGGAAGCGCTGGACGGTGCTCGCCAGGTCTACAACGACTTCGGCGATGAGTGACCTCTAGAACCCCCTCAGAGAGGAACCAGTCCTCCAGCAGTCGGTGACCCGGGTGCGCAGCTCCTACGCTTGAGGCGTGAGCTGCGCACCCGGACCCGGCTAGGACACCAGATCATGATCACTTTCGAGAACATCGACGTCGTCTACCCCAATGGCTTCAAGGGGCTGAGCAACGTCAACCTGCAGATCAACAAGGGCGAGTTCGTCGCCATCGTGGGGCTCTCAGGCGCTGGCAAGTCCACGCTGATCCGCACCGTCAACGGACTCGTCCCCTTCACCTCGGGCACCCTGACCGTCGGCGACGTCGTCGTGGACCCGCGCAGCAAGGCCAAGCTGCGCCGGCTGCGCTCGCGGGTGGGGATGATCTTCCAGTCCTTCAACCTCGTCACCCGGGTCTCCGTGCTGAACAATGTGCTGGTCGGGCGCTCTGCGGAGACCCCCACCTGGCGTTCGTTGCTCGGCTGGTACCGCGCCGAGGACAAGGAGCTCGCGTTCCAGTCCCTGGAGCGCGTCGGGATCGTGGACAAGGCCTATATGCGGGCTTCCTCGCTCTCCGGCGGCCAGCAGCAGCGTGTGGCCATCGCCCGCGTGCTCGCCCAGGATCCCGAGGTGATCCTCGCCGACGAGCCGGTCGCCTCCCTGGATCCGCCCACCGCACATAAGGTGATGCGAGACCTGCGCCGGATCCAGCAGGAGCTGGGCATCACCACCATCGTCAACATGCACCACCTCGACCTGGCCCGCAGCTACGCCGATCGCATCATCGGGATGCGCGCCGGAGAGGTGGTCTTCGACGGTCCCGTGGACGAGGCCACCGACGCGGTCATCGAAGAGGTCTACCAGCGCTCGCTGACCGCCGAGGACGTCGTCACGGCTGAAGCGACCCGGGAGTAAGGCGTGGTCACCACCACCGCGGCGGGCCGCTCCGCCGCTCAGACTTCGACGACGGTCCGACCCGAGCCACCACGGCCCAGCGGCCTGATCTATCTGGGTCTCGCTGGACTCGCAGTGCTTGCGTTCATCGTCTTCTGGGTCATCCAGGAGTCTGGGGACGTGCTGCTGATCCCACTGGGCTTCGTGACCCTGTGGGCGCCGCTGAACCCGGTCATCGGTCTGGTCGTGATGCTGGTGGCGCTCGCGGTCTGCTTCAAGGCCAGGATCGCCACGATGGCGGCCTTCGGAACCGTCGCCTTCATCATCATGAGCTACTGGGCCGGTGCCACCGTCGGCTTCACGCTGCTGGAGATCCCCGAACGCTGGTCCAACGTGGAACCGCGGCTCATGGCGTTCCTGGATCCCAACTGGAGCTACATCTGGACCGTCCGGGACCAGTGGCTGATCACCATCTCCATGGCCGTGGTGGCGACGCTGATCGGCTGCGCCATCGGGCTCGTGCTGGCCATGTTCGCCTCGCCGGTCTCGAGCCCCAACAAGGGCGTCTCGCAGGCGATCAAGGCCGTGAACTCGGTGATCCGCTCGATCCCGGATGTCGGCTGGGCGCTGCTCTTCGTCGCGTTCATCGGCGGCACCGCGCACGGGCTGGGCCCCATGGCGGGCATCCTGGCGCTGCTGATGTTCAACATCGGCATCGTCGCCAAGCTGCTCAGCGAGACCATCGACGCCGTCAACCCAGGCCCCGTGGAGGCCGCCGACGCCTCCGGCGCGAACCTGACTCAGCGCAACCGGCTCGCGATCCTGCCCCAGGTGCTGCCCGGGTTCGTGTCCTACGGGCTCTACGTCTTTGAACTGAACATCCGCGCCTCGGCGGCGCTGGGCATCGTCGGAGTGGGTGGCATCGGTTCGGCCATGATGCTGCAGCTGAACCGCTTCCAATTCGAGAACGTCGCCGCCATCCTGATCGCGCTGATCGTCGTGGTGCTGCTGGTCGACATGTTCTCCATGTACATCCGGAGGAAGCTGCTGTGAGCAATCGAGGAACCAATGCCGGTCCGGGCAGCGCCTCAAGACCCGAGCCAAGCTCCGAGCCGAGCACCGAGCCGAGCACCGAGCAGCGCACGGAGCCCCGGCCTGAGCCACGCTTCGCCCCGGATGCGCTGGACCGGCGCCCCGTCAAGCCCTCCAAGCTCGGCTACAACGTGGGCATGCTGGTCGTCGGGATCATCTTCATCGCCGCGATCTACGGGACCGGCATGGACGTCAGCGCGCTGGTGGAGCTGCCGGCCAGCATCATCCAATACGGCCAGCTCATGGCCGCCGGCGTCTTCCAGATCCCGGACGAGACCGTGGCCGGCTACTGGAGCCAGTCCTTCGGTGCGGTGTTCGAGTCCGTGGCGATCGCCTGGGTCGGCACGATGGTCGGTGCGCTGTTCTCACTGCCGCTGGGATTCATGGCCGCGCGCAACATGTCCCCGCTGCCGGTGTACGTCGTGGTCCGCTTCATCCTCTCCGTGATCCGCGCGGTGCCCGAGATCATCTTCGCCATCGCGATCATGCTCCCGCTCTTCGGCTTCGGCTCCGGCGGCGGCGGAGCGCTCGCCGGAGCCATGGCGCTGGGCATAAGCTCCATCGGCACGCTCTCGAAGCTCATCTCCGAGGCCATCGAAGCGGTCGACGACGGCCCGCTGGAGTCCTCCCGGGCCTCGGGGAGCAATCACCTGCAGCTGATTCGCTGGGCGGTGCTGCCCCAGGTGATGCCTGAGGTCATCGCGATCTGGCTCTACCGCTTCGAGGTCAACATCCGCGCCTCGGCGATCCTCGGTGTGCTGGGGGCCGGCGGCATCGGCTCGCTGCTCTCCACGGTCTTCGGCGCCCGCGACTGGGACCGGATCGGCATCGTGCTGGTCGTGATCATCGTGGTCACCATGCTGGTGGACCAGATCTCCGCGTTCATACGGCATCGCGTGATCCACGGTGCAGGCGTGCGCAGCGACGGGGGAGAGCCCCAGGAAGACGACGACGACGGCGCCCCCGATCCGGGCCCAGCCACCGGCACATCGGTCCAGGACGATCCGGCCCCGAAGTCGACTCGAGCCGCCGCCGGTCTCTGACCGAGGTTCCCTCTGGGGAACCGACGGTGAGGCCCGCAGGACCGGGCGCGGACGGCGAATTTCGTGGAGGAATCTTGGCAGTAGGATGTGGCCATGAGCATCGTTGGTCAAAATTTGATGGAGCCGGAGCCCACGCTGCTTCCGGCTGAACCTGAAGTCTCCGAATCGCTGGCCACCGGCGAGGAGCCCGTGGATCTCGCGGCGAAGCACCCGGAGTCCTCACTGGTGTGGGCGCTGCTCGCCGAGGACGCGCTGGACCAGGGCTACACCGTGGAGGGCTACGCCTACGCCCGCGTCGGCTATCACCGCGGCCTCGACGTGCTGCGTCGCTCCGGCTGGCGCGGTGCCGGTCCGGTCCCGTGGAGCCATGAGCCCAACCGCGGCTTCCTGCGTGCCCTCGGGGCGCTGGGTCAGGCTGCGGCCGCCATCGGCGAGACCGCCGAGGTTGAGCGCATCACCACGCTGCTGCGTGACTGCGACGCTTCAGCCCCCGAGGCGATCAGCCGCCTGCGCTGACTCTGGAGGTGACCGCGCTGAGGGGTTGTTCCAAGAATGGCTAAGCTCTATTTCCGTTACGGTGCGATGAATTCAGGCAAGTCCACCGGATTGTTGCAGGCGGCGTTCAACTATGAGGAACGCGGACAACGAGTTCTGCTCACCAAGCCTCAGGTCGATACCAAAGGTGAGGACGAGATCGTCTCCCGCCTGGGAGTCACCCGCAATGTCGACTTCCTCATCCCGGCGCAGGCTCGGCTTCGCGAACTGGTGGCGCAGCATGCTGCCGGCACTACCCCGGGGACGCTGCTCGATGAGATGGAAGCCGAGTCCGGGGCGCTGAACCGCCAGATCAAACCGGTGGCCTGCTTGTTGGTCGATGAGGCCCAGTTCCTCACTCCGGCACAGGTGGAGGACCTGCTGCGCATCGCCGTGCTCGACGACGTCCCCGTCCTTGCCTACGGCATCCGCACTGATTTCCGCACGATGGCTTTCCCCGGCTCGGCCCGGCTGATGGACCTCGCCCATGCACTGGAGGAGCTCAAGACCATCTGCCGCTGCGGGCGCAAGGCCGTCTTCAACACCCGCCGCGCCGGGGACGCGATCATCTTCGACGGTGACCAGGTAGCGATCGACGGCACAGACATCTGGTACGAGTCCCTCTGCGCGGCCTGCTACCTGGAGGCCTCGGACGGCCGGCTGGGCTGAGTCGTGCCCGGTCCAAACCCCGCGCCGACCGACGTTGGTAGGATCTTCAGGGACGCCTTTGCTGTTGCGGGTGCTCCCAGACCAGCTCAGCTCGGGAAAGGACTGCCATGCCAGCCATTGTGATCGTCGGAGCCCAGTGGGGCGACGAAGGTAAGGGCAAAGCCACGGACCTGCTCGGTTCACGGGTTGACTACGTGGTGAAGCCCAATGGCGGCAACAATGCAGGCCACACAGTCGTCGTCGGCGGCGAGAAGTTCGAGCTCAAGCTCCTTCCCGCCGGAATCCTGTCTCCGAACGCCGTCCCGGTGATCGGCAACGGCGTCGTCGTGAACCTGGAGGCGCTCTTCCACGAGATCGACGGCCTCGAGGCGCGCGGTGCAGACACCTCCAAGCTGAAGATCTCGGCAAACGCTCACCTGGTGGCGCCCTATCACCAGACCATGGACAAGGTCACCGAGCGATTCCTCGGCAAGCGGGCCATCGGCACCACCGGCCGTGGCATCGGTCCCACGTACATGGACAAGGTCGCCCGCCTCGGCATCCGGGTGCAGGACATCTTCGACGAGTCGATCCTTCGGCAGAAGATCGAGGGCGCGCTGCGCCAGAAGAATGAGCTCCTGGTCAAGCTGTATAACCGTCGGGCCATCGCCGTCGATGAGATCGCCGAGTACTTCCTGGACTTCGCCGAACGGCTCCGGCCCATGGTCGTCGACACCACCATCCTGCTCAACGACGCGCTGGACCGCGGCGAGGTCGTGCTGATGGAGGGTGGTCAGGCGACCTACCTGGACGTTGACCACGGCACCTACCCGTTCGTGACCTCATCCAACCCGACGGCGGGCGGCGCGTCCGTCGGTTCGGGCATCGGGCCCACGCGGATCAAGCGCTCGATCGGCATCGTCAAGGCCTACACCACCCGTGTGGGCGCCGGACCGTTCCCGACCGAGCTCTTCGACGAGTGGGGCGAGTACCTGCAGAAGACCGGCGGGGAGTTCGGGGTCAACACCGGACGTCCGCGGCGCTGCGGCTGGTACGACGCCGTGATGGCGCGCTATGCCTCGCGCATCAACGGCTTCACTGACTTCTTCCTGACCAAGCTCGACGTGCTCACCGGCATCGAAGAGATTCCGGTCTGCGTCGCCTACGAGGTCGACGGCGTCCGCCACGATGAGATGCCGATGACCCAGACCGAGTTCCACCACGCGAAGCCGGTCTTCGAGAACTATCCCGGTTGGACCGAGGACATCTCTGGTGCCCGGACGCTGGAGGACCTCCCCGAGAACGCCCGGAACTACGTGCTTGCCCTGGAGAAGCTCAGCGGCTGCCGGATCTCTGGTGTGGGCGTCGGCCCGGGTCGCGATCAGGTCATTGCGATCCACGACCTCATCGAGGACTGAGGATTCGCGCATCGAGGTGCGGGAGAACCCCACAATAGAGGGTCCCGAGATGAGGGAAGCAGTACCAAGAGAATCGAGGCCTCGGCGTCCAGGGAGACACGGGCCCTGTAGACGTTGGACCGCTTTCTTCCAGCTTCGCGACGTCGTCTGCGTCCAGTGGCGCCGGAGGGAACTACGGCACGGTGAATCCGGGTGCTGTCGGTGAGCACGCCAGAGCATCGGCGGTCCTCTGCTCCATGGAGTTGAGCTTGGGGAGGGTGATCTCTTCTCCCTCGAGGTCTTCGGGGAGAACCTGGCCTACGGGGGAGACCCGCGAACCCAGGTGTTGGAGCCTGACGAGACCGAGTCGCTGTATCGGGAGGCGGGACGTGACCTCGTCACGCTGGTCACCTGTACGCCGCTGGGGCTAAACACGCATCGAATTCTGGTTACCGCCGAACGTACCTTTGAAGAATACGACGCACCAAAGTTCTCCCCGTGGGAATCTTTTGATCTGCCCATGCACGGGTGGGCGCTCATCCTTTCTCCGGCGCTTCTTCTGCAGATCATTTGTCTGCGCAGAACCACGGCAAAACAAGCCGGAGGGTCCGTGAAGATCGCGGACACGCGACGCTGACGTCAGCGCCACCTGTCGCTGACGTCAGGCTTCGTCCGGAAGAAAGCTCTGTTCGATTCGTCTTTTGCCCCGTAATCTGTTCCTGACGTTGTCGTTTCCTGAAAAGAGCGGGCCCCCTATGGAGCTTCATCAGTATGTCCGAGTCCTCAAACGAGGGTGGCTGACGCTGGTCCTTTCTGCGCTGGTCGCCCTCGGAGCCGCCGCAGTCGTGGTCGCGTTGTTGCCCGCCACCTACGAGGCCGAGACTCGCATCTATGTCTCAGTTGATGATGCCGAGTCCTATGACCTGAGCCAGCGGTCGATCTACAGCCAGGAACTCGTGCGGAGCTTCGTCGAGCTCGCCCAGAGCTCAGCCGTGCTGGGGCCCGTGGTGGAGGACCTGGCCCTGGAAGAGACCCCGCGAGAGCTCGCCGATCGGATCAGCGTGGCCTCCCAGACCGGCACGGTCATCCTGGAGGTCACCGTCACCGACGACAACCCGGAGCAGGCCGCCGCGATCGCCACATCGATGACAGCTGCGCTCGACGACGTGGTCCAGGGCCTCACGACCTCCACGGAGGGCAGCGGAAGCGTCACCCTGACCACCGTGGAGGAGCCTTTCACCCCGGAGGGCCCCAGCTTCCCCCAGCCGATGAACATCCTGGGGCTCGGCCTCCTGGCCGGGCTCGCCATCGGAATCGTGCTGCTGGCGATGCGCGAGGTCCTCGACACCAAGGTGCGCAGCGAGGACGACATCGCGGAGCTCACCGACCAGGCGGTGCTCGGAGGCGTGCAGTACGACCGTCGACTGCAGAAGGGCCAGGTCATCGCGCACACCGATGTCGGCAGCCCGTTGACCGAATCTTTCAGCACCCTCGGTACGAACCTGCAGTTCCTCGCCGTGGGACAGTCCGCGCGCAGCTTCGTCATCTCCTCCGCGATCGAGGGGGAGGGGAAGTCCTCGATAGCGGTGAACCTGGCGATCAGCCTGCGCGACGCCGGCCACCGGGTCCTCCTGGTCGACGCGGATCTACGCCGACCCAGGGTTGCGCCGATGCTCGGGCTCGAGGGCGCTGTGGGTCTGACCGATGTGCTCAGCGGACGTGTGGATCTGCCCGACGTTGTCCAGCTGTGGGGACCCGACCAGCTGGAGGTGCTCCCCGCCGGGACGGTGCCGCCGAATCCCATCGAGCTCCTCGGCTCCGAGGCGATGGCCGAACTGGTCGCCGCGCTGCAGCAGGAGTACGAGATCGTCCTCTTTGACGCCCCGCCGCTGCTGCCGGTCAGCGACGCCCGCGTGCTCGGCGCGCACTGCTCCGGCGTGCTTCTGGTGGTCGCGGTCGGCAAGGTGCAGAAGCCGCAGCTGAAGAAGGCGATCGAGGCCCTGCGCCTCGTCGACGTGAAGCTCCTCGGACTGGTCCCCACGATGCTGCCCCCCAAGGCGATCGTCGGGTACAGCTCCGCATATCGTCAGCCGGTGGGGGTGGAATCGCGATGATGCCGGCCAGTGACGCCCCGTTCAGCGTTCTGGTGGTCTGCACCGGGAACGTCTGCCGCTCGCCCCAGACCGCGCAGCTGCTCCAGGCCAAGATCGAGGAAGCAGGAGAGCCCTGGCCGTCCTCGGTGGTGGTGGCCAGCGCCGGGACGCGGGCCTTGGAGGGATCTCCCATGGATGAGCACTCGGCGGGGCTCGCCGCGAAGCTCGGGGCCACGGGCACCGATCACAAGGCCCGGCAGCTCACCCCCGGGATGATCGAGGAGGCCGACCTGGTGCTCTGCATGGCACGCGAACACCGGAGCGGAGTGGTCCGTGCGGCACCGCGATCTTCCCGGAAGGCGTTTCTGCTGACCGAGTTCGCCGACCTGCTCGAAGGGGTCGAGCAGGCCTCCTCGCGTCAGTTCGAGCCGCTTCCTCCGCCGGGCCTGGGAGTCTCCGCGCCGTCCCTGCCGGAGCAGCTGCGTCAGGGCGTCGAGCGTGCTGCGGCGCAGCGCGGGCTGGTCCCACCCCGTGACCCGGACACCATAGACGTGCTGGATCCCTATCAGCGCAGCCCCAAGGTCTACCGGGAGTCTGCCGAACAGGTCCGGCTGTCTCTGGCCCGGATCCATGGATCCGTGCGGAAGCTGGCGCAGGGCGTGCCCTGGTGAGGTCGCTGAGGACCTGGTTCTTCTACGTCTATATCGCCTGCACGCTCGGGGTCAACGCGGTCATCCTCATCTCGTACGACCCCTCCGGAGGCGTCGCGGACAACTCGATCTTCTCTGCGACCTGGATCCTGCTGCATCTCTTGTCCGTGCTGGTGCTGCTGAGCTCCCGGGCGCTGAGCCCGGTGCCGGTCACCGTCGCACTGGGCATCGGGGGGCTCGTGGTCCTCAGCGCCGCCTGGTCAGTCTCGCCGATGGACTCGCTGATCTACGGAGCCATGGCCGCCGGCAACATCCTCGTCGCCTGCATGCTGGCCGCAGAGTACTCGCTGAACCAGATCGCTCGGATGTTTCTGAACGTGCTGACGGTGCTGGTTCTGGCCGGCATGGCATTTGCCCTCATCGGGCTTGAGCAGGTCATGGACTTCGACCCGCATGCTCGTTCCAACCTTCTCGGCGGGGAGAAGATCCGCGGGTTCTTCCAGCACAACATCATGGCCGGCTTCTACGCGGCCACCGGCGCCGTCCTGGCGATGACGCTGCTGCGCGGCCTCCGCCGGGTGCTGGTGCTCGCCGCCTTCATCGTCTTCGTCGTCTGGGCCGGATCGGCCACGGGTCTGCTGCTGGCCGGTGCCGCGGTGATCATCGTCCCGCTTGCCCAGCTGCTGGTGCCGCGCATCCCGCTGGGCGGGCTGCTCGCCGTCCTGGTGCCGCTGGGTGCCGCGGCGGGGGCTGTGCTGAACCAGGTCTGGGTGCCGCTGCTTGAAGCCATCGGGCGTGACCCGACCTTGACCGGGCGCACCGTGCTCTGGGAGTGGGGCGTGCGAGCCATCGTGGAGCGCCCGGTTCTCGGCTGGGGCTTCACCGGATACTTCAACTCACCCCAGGGCGCCATACCCAGCCTGTATGTGCCGGAGTTCGACGACTACGTGATCGCGCACTTCCACAACTCCTATATCCAGACCGCCGTCGACCTGGGCCTCCTGGGGCTGCTGGTGCTGATCCTGGTGCTCGGCTTCACGACCGGGGCCGCGTATCTCTACGCCCGCACCACCGATACCCGCACCGGTGTGGGACTGCTGATGGTGATGGTGATCTTCCTGATCGCCTCGCCCACCGAGTTTCTCTTCATCAACTACAACCACTTCGGCAGCTTCGCGCTGTTCACCCTGTTCTTCGGGCTGTTTCAGCACCGACGGATGAGGGCGCGGCCCCAGGAGATCGAGTCTCCCGGCGCCGCGCCCTCGAAGTCGGTCTCACTCAGCGGTCGAGGATCTGCCGTTTCGCAGAAATGACCCCGGTGTTGAAGCCGGCCAGGTGAAGGTTGCCGTGGAAGCGGCCGTGCTCGATCTTGATGCACCGGTTCTGCACCGCATTGAGCCCGGCGTCCTGGGCCACCTGCATGGCCTCGTCGGAATGGATCCCGAGCTGCGCCCAGATGGTCTTCGCGCCGATCTCGGCAGCCTCCTGGGCGATCCCCGGGACGTCGTCGGGGCGGCGGAAGATGTCCACGATGTCAGGGACCTCGGGCAGGTCCTTGAGCGAGGCGTAGACCGGCTGGCCCAGCACCTCCTTGAGCCGCGGATTCACGAAGTACACGGTGTAGCTCGAGGAGCTCAGCAGGTAGGTCGCCACGAAGTAGCTGGCGCGCGCGGGCTTGTCCGACATGCCCACGATCGCCACCGACTTGGCGCTGCGCAGCAGCTGCAGCCGGCGAGAGGGCGACGGCGCCTCCCAGCGGCCATGGGGACGTTCGGCCGTGGCCACGTCGTCGTGCTTCAACGTCTGCTCGCTCATGCCTTGTCTCCTTCGACTGCGGTGCTCAGTGCCTGGTCCAGATCCCAGATGATGTCGTCGACGTCTTCGATGCCGACCGAGATGCGTATCAGGTCCTCGGGGATTCCGGCCGCGGCCATCTGCTCCGGGGAGAGCTGCTGGTGGGTGGTCGATCCTGGGTGCAGGATCAAGGTGCGCACGTCTCCCACATTAGCCAGGTGGCTGGCCAGCTGCAGGGATTCGATGAAACGGGCGCCGGTGGCCCGGCCGCCGCGGATGCCGAAGCTGAACACCGAGCCCACGCCCTTGGGCAGCATCTCCTTGGCCCGGTCATGATCGGCGTGGGAGGGAAGTCCGGCGTAGTTGACGTAGTCCACCCGGTCATCGGCCTCGAGCCATTCGGCGACCTTCTGGGCGTTGGCGACGTGCTCGTCGATCCGCTGCGGGAGGGTCTCGATGCCTTGGATCAGGTTGAACGCGGCCTGCGGGCCCAAGGAAGGTCCGATGTCGCGCAGCTGCTCGGCGCGCAGCTTGGTCAGGAACCCGTACTCGCCGAAGTTGCCCCACCAGGAGAGTCCGCCATAGGAGGCCACCGGCTCGGTCATCGCAGGGAAGTTCCCGTTGTCCCAGGGGAACTCGCCGGACTCCACGATCACGCCGCCCAGGGTGGTGCCGTGACCACCCATGAACTTGGTCACCGAGTGGATCACGATGTCCGCGCCGTGTTCGAAGGGCCGGATCAGGTACGGGGTGGTCAGGGTGGAGTCCACCACGAGCGGTACGCCGTGCTTATGCGCGACTTCGGAGAGTCCGCGCAGGTCAGCGATGTCCGAGCTGGGGTTCGCGACGACCTCGGTGTAGAGGACCTTGGTGTTCTCCTGCATCGCGGCCTCGTAGTCCGCCGGCTCCAGCGAGTCCACGAAGGTGGTCTCGATCCCGAAGCGGCGCAGCGTGACGTCGAGCTGGGTGATCGTGCCGCCGTAGAGCTTCGAGCTGGCCACGATGTGGTCTCCGGACCCGCACAGCGCGGCGAAGACCAGGAATTCGGCGCTCATCCCGGAGGCGGTGGCCACCGCTCCGATGCCGCCCTCCAGCGAGGCCACGCGCTCTTCCAGCGCCGAGACCGTGGGGTTGCCGATCCTGGAGTAGATGTTCCCGTACTTCTGCAGCGCGAACAGGTTCGCGGCGTCATCGGTGTCCTTGAACACGAAGGAGGTCGACTGGTGGATGGGCACAGCACGCGATCCGTAGACGGCATCGGGGACGGCCCCGGCGTGCAGGGCGCGGGTGCGGAAGCCGAACTGGCGATCGCTCATGTAGCTACCTCTTCTCTTCTCGGCGCGGTCCCGCGCCGTTGGCAGATCTCTTCGATCTTCGGTACACAGGGTTCATTCTGCAGGCTGGTGGTGTCTCCCAGGGTCTCCCCGTCATGGAGCTGGGTCAGCAGTCGGCGCATGATCTTTCCGGAGCGGGTCTTGGGCACCTCCGGCACGGGGATCACCGTGCGCGGCTTCGCCACCGGACCGATCACCTCGCCGACATGGCTGCGCAGGGCGCCGAGCAGCTCATCCTCGGCCGCGCTGCCCGTCCCGCCGGCGGCGTCGAGACGCTCGCGGGCGGCGGTGGTCAGCACGGTGAAGGCGACGGCGGCGTGCCCGGTCATCGGATCGAACACCGGGCAGACCCCGGCCTCGACCACATCCGGATGGGAGATCAGCGCGGATTCGATCTCGATGGTGGAGAGCCGGTGTCCGGAGATGTTGATGACGTCATCGATCCGGCCCAGGATCCAGATGTCCCCGTCCTGATCCTTCCGCGCCCCGTCTCCGGCGAGGAACCAGCCCTGATCGGCGTACTTCTCCCAATAGGAGGTGAAGTAGCGTTCCGGATCGCCCCACACCGTCCTGGCCATCGAAGGCCCGGTGTGGGTGAGCACGATGTTGCCCTGCGTGCCCGCGGTCGCGGGCTGGCCGACCTCGTCGACGACGGCGGCGCCCCAGCCCGGCAGCTCGCGGGTCGCGGCCCCGGGCTTGAGCGAAGCATCCTCGGGCCGCGGGGAGAGCACCGTGGACCCGGATTCGGACTGCCACCAGGTGTCCACCATGGGAAGGGCCGGCTGGCCGGCGTCGTCGATGGTGTCACGGCCGATCTCACGGCGGATCCAGTGCCACGCCTCGGGGTTGACCGCCTCGCCCACGGTGCCCGCGAGCCGGATCGAGGAGAGGTCGTACTGCGCCGGCACGCCCTCGGGGAACCAGCCCATCAGCGAGCGGACCAGTGTGGGGGCGGTGTAGTAGGTGGTGACGCGATGGCGCTCGATGATCTCGAAGTGGCGGCCCTCATGCGGGGTGTTCGGGGTGCCCTCGAAGATCACCTGGGTGGCGCCCGCCGCCAGCGGACCGTAGATCTCGTAGGTGTGCGCGGTGACCCAGGCCAGGTCCGCGGTGCACCAGTGGACGTCCTCGGGGCGTCGAGCCGGGTCAGGGTGGGCGAAGAGTCGCAGGTAGGTGTAGAGCGCTCCGGTGAGGTACCCGCCGGTGGTGTGCACCAGGCCCTTGGGCTTGCCGGTGGTCCCGGAGGTGTACATGATGAACAGCTCGGTCTCGGCGTCGAAGAACTCCGGGGTGTGCTCGGTGGAGGCGGTCTCCACCACCTCGTGCCACCAGAGGTCTCGTCCTGGTGTCCATTCCACGACCGAATCGGTGCGGTTGATGACCAGGACGTGTTCGAGGTTGCCGCCATGTTCGGCGGTGGCCCCGGCGACGGCGGCATCAGCGTTGGCCTTAACCGGCACGGCCTTGCCACGGCGGAACTGTCCGTCGGTGGTGACCAGCAGCTTCGCCCCGGTGTCCTCGACGCGGAACTTCAGCGCCTCGGCGGAGAAACCGCCGAAGACCAGGGAATGCACCGCGCCGATCCTGGCGCAGGCCAGGGTGACCACGATGGTCTCGACGAGCACCGGGAGGTAGATCACCACACGGTCCCCGCGGGTGATGCCCATCGCGGTCAGCGCGTTCGCCGCCTGGTTGACCCGGCGTCCGAGCTCGGCATAGCTGACGTCCTCGCGGTCTCCGGGCTCGCCCTCGAAGTGCAGCGCGATCTTCTCCCCGCGTCCGGCGGCGACGTGCCGGTCCACGCAGTTCACCGCGGCATTCAGCGTCCCGCCCTCGTACCAGCCGATCGTCGGGCCGCGCCGGGTCACCGGGTTCGGCGGCGTCCAGGAACGGGTGGTCTCCCAGGGGGTCTCCCAGTCCAGGAGAGTCGCCGCGGCGGACCAGAACGCCAGGCGCTGGTCCTCATCCTGCGGGTCCGTCCACTGGTGGACGTCCGCGCCGAGCGGGTCTGCGGGCACGGTGAAGCGGGTGTGGGTGGTCAAGAAAGGGTCCTTCGAGTCAGCTCAGGGTGGTCAGGGTCTTGAACTCGTGCTGGTGGAAGACCAGTCCAGGGGCCCCCTCGGTGAAGCCGAGGTCCAGGATCTCGAGCACGATGATGTCGTGGTCTCCGGCGCGGACCCGGTCATAGATCCGGGTGCGCAGCCACATCGGGACCCCGTCGAGCAGCAGCGCCGAGCCATGGAGCTGGTAGTCCACCCCGGTGAAGCGGTTGGCCCGATCCTTGGACGCGATCTGTCGGCACAGCCCGTTCTGGTCGCGGCCGAGCACCGAGATGCCCAGGTCGCCTCCGCTGTGCTCGAGCTTCGGCCAGGTGGAGGAGTTGTGCTGGACCGCCAGGGTGACCAGGGGCGGCTCCAGCGAGACGCCCACGGTGAAGGTGGACGCGATGATCGCCTCGGGGGTCCCGTCGACCTCCGCGCCGACGGCGACGACGCCCTGCGGGAACTGGGCCAGGGCATGGCGCAGCGCAAAGGGATCCACGCGGGATGCGTCAGCGGGGTTCTCGAGGGTGCGAGCAGGAACAGACATGCAGATCAACTCCATCGGTCCTGGCGTTAGCACCCGGCGTGTCCGGGTTGCTGCGGCGTCTCTGAGCCAGATCTCTCAGCCGCTCGGGATGGTTACGGTTCAACGCTACGCGTGGTCCCGTTCCCCAGCAAGAATTGTTCGCACTGTGAGACGCCGCATGACATTCCAGGGACGGGTCGGCGCCCCGTTCGCCCACGATTCGTCCGATGAACAAACTAGGACTCCTTGAAGATCCACCGCATCGGCGTTCATGAATATCGATCGTCAAGTGGGCGCCGAGGCGCAGCTGAGTTCAGACATGCGGCGTCATCTGAACTTGACGGATGAGCCCCAAGACCCTCTATATTTAGCGTCATCACCATCCAGAGCGACTGAGGGATCTGGCCCGAAGACGTCGCAGCAACCCGGACATGCCGGGTGCTACCGCCAGAATCGATGGAGGAAAGAATGAACATTCAACTGCCTGTGCCTCAGATTCTGCGTGACGCCGTCGAGCGTGTCGGTCTCTCCGCGCTCGACCGGGAGCGCAGCCGTGAGCTGGCCCGCGAGGAGGTCAAGGACCTCGTCGCCGCCGGCATCGGGCGGCTCCGCGTGCCCGAGCTGGCGGGTGGCTTCGGCCTGGACTGGGTGCAGACCACCCAGGTCCTCCTGGAGCTCGCCGCCCAGGACAGCAACATTCCGCAGGTGCTGCGCGGTCACTTCGCGGTCCAGGAGGATCTGCTGTGGCGCGCAGGTACCGAGGCTGACTCTGAGTCCGACCCCGCGCCGCTCGTGCAGCGCTGGCTCGCGCGGCTGACGGCCGGGGAGCTGGTCGGCAACGCGTGGACCGAGCCGGGCAAGGGGGGCTTCCACCAGTCCGGCACGGTGGTCACCGAGACCGATGCCGGGCACGTGGTCAATGGGGTGAAGTACTACACCACAGGGGCGATCTTCGCGGACTGGCTCGACGTCACCGCCCGGGACGCCGCAGGTCGAGAGCTCGCGGTGCTGGTGCGCCGGGACCAGCCCGGTGTGGAGATCGACGACGACTGGGACGGCTTCGGCCAGCGCACCACCGGCTCCGGCACGGCGCGGCTCACCGATGCCGTGGTGGAGGAGGCCGAGCTGCGCGGGCTGACCGATCGGTTCCCCTACCAGACCGCGCTCTACCAGCACTTCCTGCTGATCGTGCTCGCCGGCGTCGCCGAGGCCGCGGCCCGGGACGCCGCGGCGCTGCTGCATGAGCGCTCGCGGACCTTCTCCCACGCCAACACCCGCACTCCGCGCACGGATCCGCAGCTGCTCCAGGCCGTCGGGGAGGTG
Source organism: Nesterenkonia maliinae (assembly GCF_051262655.1). Classification (NCBI taxonomy): domain Bacteria; kingdom Bacillati; phylum Actinomycetota; class Actinomycetes; order Micrococcales; family Micrococcaceae; genus Nesterenkonia; species Nesterenkonia maliinae. The sequence continues at coordinate 385,299 of NZ_JBIMEY010000002.1, forward strand.
GATGCGGTCGCGGCGCTGGCCCGGGCGCAGGTGCTCGCCACCGCCGCGAGCCTGGATGCCGCCTTCGCGGCGCGGACCAGCGCCCAGGACGCGCAGATCGCCGCCGCCAATGCCGTGGAGCTCGCCACGGGCCGCGCCCAGGTGGCGCTGCACCGTCCCGTGCTGGAGGCGGTCACCCGGATCTTCGATGTCCTGGGTGCCTCCGGGGTGAGCCAGTCCCGCGGCCTGGACCGGCATTGGCGCAACGCCCGCACCGTCACCAGTCACAACCCCTGGGTCTATAAGGCCCGGATCGCGGGGGACCACCGGGTCAACGGCTCCGAGCCGGTCCGACTGTGGAGCGTCGGCGAGCCGACGCTGAACGATGAACCTGCCCCGGCCAGCCCGCCAGACGCCACGGTCAGCGCCGCACCGAGCGCCTGAACCTCACCTGCACCTGCCTCCCGTCCGCCGGGGCCCGATTTTCGGTGAACGCCGATATCTGTCAGTGATCCGAACCCCAAGGAGAACCACGAATGACCTTCCCGACCACCGAGTCCGGCAAGCGCGAGATCCTCTTCAACGCCTTCGACATGAACTGCGTGGTGCATCAGTCCCCGGGACTGTGGCGGCACCCGGATGATCGTGCGCGGGAGTACAACACGATCGGCTACTGGACCGAGGTGGCGCAGATCCTCGAGCGCGGGCTCTTCGACGGCCTCTTCATCGCCGACGTGCTGGGCCCCTACGACGTCTTCGGCTCGAACCCGGAGGCCGCGCTGCGCTCCGGGGCGCAGATCCCGCTGCAGGACCCGTTCCTGCTGGTCTCGGCGATGGCCGCGGTCACCAAGCACCTCGGCTTCGGCATCACCGCGGGCACCGCCTACGAGCACCCCTACCCGTTCTCCCGGCGGCTGGGCACCCTGGATCACCTGACCGGTGGACGCGTGGGGTGGAACGTGGTCACCGGGTACCTGCCCTCTGCGGCGCAGAACATGGGCCAGGACGACCAGATGGAGCACGATCGCCGCTACGACCATGCCGATGAGTACCTCGACGTCGTCTACAAGCTGCTCGAAGGCTCCTGGGAAGACGACGCCGTCCTCGCTGACAAGGCCTCAGGCGTCTTCACCGACCCGGCGAAGGTGCACCGGATCGAACACCACGGCGAGTTCTTCAAGACCCCTGGTATCGGCGTGGTGGAGCCCTCCCCGCAGCGCACCCCGGTGATCTACCAGGCCGGCGCCTCCAGCCGAGGCCGCGCCTTCGCCGGCAAGCATGCAGAGGCCGTCTTCATCAACCCGCCCACCAAAGAGCTGGCGAAGGCCTCCGTGGCCAAGATCCGTCAGTCGGTGGCCGAGGCCGGACGCGATCCCTATTCGGTGCGGATCTTCGCGATGCAGACCATCGTCACCGGCCCGGACGACGACGCCGCCCAGGCCAAGTACGACGACCTGGCCCAGTACATCGACGCCGAGGGCGGACTGGTGCTGATGTCGGGCTGGATGGGCATCGACCTGAGCCAATTCGATCTCGACCAGCCCATCGGCGACGTGAAGTCCAACGCCATCCAGTCCACCGTGGAGACCTTCCAGAAGGCCTCGGGCCGGGAGGACGAGGTCTGGACCGTCCGGCAGCTCGCCGAGTGGGTCGGCGTCGGCGGCTTCGGCCCGGTGATCATCGGCGACGGACCGAGTGCCGCGCAGCAGCTCATCGAATGGCAGGAGGAGACCGACGTGGACGGGTTCAACCTGGCTTATCACATCACTCCCGGGACCTTCGAGGATGTGGTGGAGCACGTGGTCCCCGAGCTGCAGAAGCTTGGTCGCTATAAGACCGAGTACGCCCCGGGCACCCTGCGCAACAAGCTCTTCGGCGCCGGCGACCACCTGCCCGAGGACCACCACGCCGCGCAGTTCCAGCTGCGCCGCAGAAGCTGATCACCCCCACTGCGCGAAATACCGGGGCTTCCGCGATCTACCTCGCCGATGGTGTGGCTGGTAGAACGCGGAAGCCCCGGTAGAACGCCGAGAGGGGGAGGGTCAGGCCCAGGTCTTGAGCGCCTTGCGCTCGAGCACCCCGAGCAGGGTATCGGTGAGCTTGCCCAGCAGAGCCAGCAGCACGATGGCCAGCAGCAGCCGGTCGGTGCGCCCGTTGTTCCTCGATTCGTCCAGCAGGAAGCCCAGTCCCTCCGAGGAGGCCAGCAGCTCGGCGGCCACCAGGAACAGCCATGCCTGAGCCAGGCCCAGGCGCAGCCCGGAGAACACGCTGGGCACGACGGCAGGAAGCTGCACCGTACCGAGCAGCCGCACGCCGTGGAACCCGAAGGCTCGCCCGGCCTCGACCAGTTGGGCGTCCACGTGCCGGAGCGCCGAATGCACCGCGGTGAACACCGGGAAGAATGCTCCGATCGCGATGAGGATGACCTTCGAGTCCTCGTCGATTCCGACCCAGAGCAGCAGCAGCGGAACCCAGGCCAGTGAGGGCACGGCACGGAAGGCGCCCACGGTCGGGTGCAGCAGGGCATCGGCGATGGAGGACAGTCCCAGCAGCGAGCCCAGCGCCAGACCCAGCGCGGCACCGATCCCGAAGCCGATCAGCACGCGCTGCAGCGAGATCGTCATGTGATCGATGAGGTCTCCGGACTCGAAGAGCCCGAGCCCCGCGCTGAAGACGGTCTGCGGGGCGGGAAGCTGGACCGGGCTGAACGTGCCGGTCCCTTCGGTGACCAGCCACCACAGCCCCAGCAGCAGCAGCGGGACGACGGCGCCGATCAGCAGTCCGCGTCCTGGCACCTTTCTGCGCCGGCGCCTTCCGGGTGTTCGGGCCGGGGCATCGGCCGGCTGGGTCGTTGGCGCCGTGGAAAGGGTCTCGCTCACTCGTCAGTCTCCTCGATATCGGCCTCATCAGCCGCGTCCTCGGTGCCTGCGGCGTCGGTGGCCTCGATGTTCTCAGCGAAGTCGGTGTAGAACAGCGACTCCAGCGCCTCGTCCACAGCGTCCTGGCTGTCCACGTCGCCGTTCTCCACGAAGAACGGTCCGGCGGCCTCCATCGCGGCGCGGACCTCGTCTCCCGGCACAGGATCCACCTCGAAGTTCGTGCGCTCGGAGATGACGGCCTCGGCGATCTCCAGTTCCAGCCCCGCGTACTCAGCGAGAATCTCGGCGGTGCCGTCCGGGTTCTCCTTGGCCCACTCGCGCGCCTGCTCGTAGACGTTGACCACGATCTGCGCGACGTCGGGGTGGTTCTCCACGAATTCGCCGGTGGCGTTGACCACCGAGTAGGTGTTGAAGTCGACGTTGCGGTAGAGCAGCTCGGCGCCGTCGGCCTCGGCGCCGGCCATGATGGGATCCAGGCCGGCCCAGGCGTCCACGTCGCCGTTGGCCAGTGCCTGCCACCCGTCGGCGTGCTGCAGGGACTGGACCTCCACGTCATCCACACTGAGCCCGGCCTCCTGGAGGGACCGTGCCATGAAGAAGTAGGGGTCCGTCGCGGGTGTTGCCGCGATCGACGCTCCTTCGAGGTCCTCCACCGATTCGATGTCGGAATCCCCGTCGGTCACAAGCGCAGACCACTCCGGCTGGTTCTCGATCATGATCGTGTGGGTGTCGGCGCCGACTGCGCGGTTGAGCAGCGCCGCCGAGCCTGCGGTGGATCCCACGTCGATGTTGCCGGCGCGGAGGTTCTCGTTGGCGACGTTCGAGCCTGTGGACTGCACCCACTTCACATCGACGTCGAGCTCCTCGAGCTCCTCCTCCAACCAGCCGTTCTCCAGGATGATCAGGCTCAGCGGGTTGTAGGTGGCGAAGTCGATGTTCAGCGTCTCGAGCTGCTCATCCTCACCGCCGTCGCCGCCGCATGCGGTGGCGAGCAGCGCCACGGCGGCGGCCGCCGAGACCGCCTTGACGGAGGTGCGGCGGGGGCGTGAGGAGCGGGAAGCGGTGGTGCTGGGCATGGGGGAGGGCCTTTCGGTACTTCAGTGATGGACAGTGTGCTGGAAGTTCTGAGTCGTGCATGTCAGGTGCAAGCGGGTGGATGCCTCTGAAGAGATCGGCTGTCCGGTGATGACCGGGATCCGACCGAAGGGTGAGCGAAGAGTGCATCGGACAGCTGGCCGGTGCGCTTCGGTGCTGGTGCTGGGAGGGTCAGGGCTGCGCCCGGCGGTCTCTCCACGGGGTCAGTGGTGGGGTCAGTGGCTGTGTGAGTCGACGCCGAGCCCGGAGAAGAGCTCACCGCGCAGCGCCGCCAGTTCGGCTGAGGCGCGATCGCGCGGACGCTCACCGGGCACGTTCAGCAGACGAGCGATCGTGGCGCCCTCGGCGGGGTCGGGATCGGCCGGATCCTTGCCCAGGAGGAGCACGCGGTCTGCGAGCTGCAGCGCCTCGTCCACGTCGTGGGTGACCAGCAGCACCGTGGTGCCGGTCTGCGCATGCAGATCTAGCAGCAGGTCCTGCATCTTGAGCCGGGTCAGTGCGTCGAGGGCGCCGAAGGGCTCGTCGAGCAGCAGCACGCCGGGGCGGCGGGCCAGGGCGCGGGCCAGCGACGCCCGCTGTGCCATGCCGCCGGAGATCTCCCGGGGCCGCAGCGACGCACGGTCATGGAGCCCGACCAGCTCCAGGAGCTCATTGACGCGTTCGCGGCCCTCGGACTTGGACAGGCTGCGCGGCAGGCCCAGACTGACGTTCTTGTGGATCGAGCGCCAGGGCAGCAGTCGCGGCTCCTGGAACCCGACCGCAGTGCGTTCGTCATAGCGCTGCACCGGGGAGCCGTTGATCAGGATCTCACCGGTGCTTCCGGTGTCGAGACCGCCGACGGCGCGCAGCAGCGTGGACTTGCCGCAGCCGGAGGACCCCAAGATCGCCAGCACCTCGCCGGGGGCGATCTGCAGGCTGACGTCGCGCAGCACGGTGCGGGAGCCGAAGCCCCGGCCGACGCCGGAGAGCTTGACGTCCAGCGAGGTGTACTGCGCTCGGCTCGCCGGCGCTTCAGCGGGCGCGGCAGAGACCTCGGAGGTGTCTGAGGTGTCGGCAGTGTGCGCAGGGGTGACTGCGGCGGTGCCGTTCAGGGTGGAGGCAGGCGAAATCATCAGAGGATACTCCCATCGATCCTGGCGGTAGCACCCGGCGAAAAGACTCCTCATCTGAGGGGTCCCTCCCTGGGTTGCTGCGGCGTCGACGAGCCAGATCTCTCGGCCGCTCGGGATGGTACGCGGATCAGACTACGCCCAGCCGGGGAATCCGATCAATGTCACGCTCACTCAATGAGACAAAACGCAACACATATCCCGACTTGACTTTTCGCCCAGGTTCGCCCTTAGAGTGAGGGCACTCAACCATCCAGAGCGACTGAGAGATCTGGCTCGAAGACGTCGCAGCAACCCGGAGGGCCTCACAGCCTCGGCCGGGTGCTAACGCCAGGACCGATGGAGCATGCCTCATGATTTCGCTTACCCATGTCTCGACGACCTTCGCCGCCCGCGGCAGGGAGCCGCTGACCGCAGTCGATGACGTCAGCCTTGAGGTGCCGCGAGGCAGCATCCAGGGCATCATCGGGTTCTCAGGCGCCGGGAAGTCCACGCTGCTACGCAACATCAACCTGCTGGAACGCCCCACATCGGGCACCGTGAGCGTCGCCGGCACCGAGCTGACCAGCCTGGATGACGCGGCCCTGCGCCAGGCCCGGCACCAGATCGGCATGATCTTCCAGGGGTTCAACCTGGTCAACAACCTCACCGTCGCGCAGAACGTCGAGCTCTCACTGAAGTTCGCCGGGGTCAGGGACCGGCGGGAGCGTCTCCGCCGGGCCGCAGAAGCGCTGGAGATCGTCGACATCACCGACAAGACCTCCGTCTATCCGGCACAGCTCTCGGGTGGCCAGAAGCAGCGGGTGGCGATCGCCCGGGCGCTGGCCACCAAGCCGGAGGTGCTGCTCTGCGATGAACCGACCTCCGCGCTGGACCCCTTCACCACGGCCACCGTGCTGCAGTACCTGGCTGACGTGAACCGTGAATTCGGCATCACCGTGGTGATCGTGACCCACGAGATGGAAGTCATCAAGGCCCTCGCCGACAATGTCGCGGTGATGGAGGACGGTCGCGTGGTGGAGGAGTTCCCCGCCTCGGAGCTTCGCCGGGAGGGTTTCAACCCCCGCACCTCGATCGGGAAGTATCTGCTCACCGATGGGATCCGGCTGGACCGCAGCGGCCCCCGAGCGCACGAGTCGACAGCTGATCCGCAGGACCCGGACGCCGCGCAGACGGGCTATGCACGCCGGTCCCAGCACACCGCGCTCGCCGCTTCGACAGGGGGTGTGCGCTGATGAACCTCGTCATCGAACGACTCCCCGAGATCAACCAGGCCATGTTGGAGACCTTCGCGATGATCGCGGTCGCCATCCCGGTGGCAGTCCTGCTCGGCACCCCGCTGGGCATCTGGCTCTTCGTCCACGCCCCCGACGGGCTGGCGCCGCGACCCCGCTCCCACGCCATCGTCTCCGGACTGGTCAACATGATCCGGTCCTTCCCCTTCCTGATCCTGCTCATCGCGATCATCCCGTTCACCCGGTTCGTGGTGGGCACGTCGGTGGGCACCGCCGCGGTGATCGTCCCGCTGACCATCAATGCGATCCCGTACTTCGCGCGCCTCGTCGAGCAGAACATCACCCAGCTGGGCTCCGGCGCGGTCGAAGCCTCCCGGGCCATGGGAGCGACCCGCGGACAGATCATCCGCAATGTGCTCCTGGTCGACGCCAAGCCCGGACTGATCGGGTCCATCACCATCACCACGGTCAGCTTCATCTCCTATTCGGCGATGTCGGGACTGGTCGGCGGCGGCGGGATCGGGGATCTGGCCATCCGGTACGGCTACTACCGATACGAGACCCCCACCATGATCGCGGCCATCGTGCTGATGGTGCTGCTGGTCTCGCTGGTGCAGTTCACCGGCACGCGGGTCGCCCGCGCCTCGGACCGGCGCATCACCGCCTGAGCCACCGCACCGGCTGAGCCGACATACCGCGTGGCCCAGGATCACCGCCTGATCAGGAGCAGAGCCTGACCAGATTCCTGCAGGCCGGTCCTCCGCCTTCCAGGCTCACCGCGCTCCATCACCACACCTGATCTCCACACCCCGGGGCTGGCGCCCGACGTCGCGCCCTGGTCATCTCCGCACACCCTCTGGGCCCCTTGTTGCCCAGCAAGAGAAAGCAGCTCACACCCATGAACGCTCGACGCCCCGCGATCCTGACCGGCGCAGTCCTGTCCACCGCCGCCCTTGGCCTGACCAGCTGCGGACTGGTGGAGGACGATGAGACGATCAGCATCGTCGTCACCGAATCCGCACCTTTCCAGGAGCCCGCCGAGATCGCCGCGGAGCTGCTCGAGGAGCAGGGCTACGAACTCGACATCACCTATATGACCGACATCGTGCAGCCCAACCAGGTGGTCAACCAGGGTGAGTTCGAGGGCAACTACTTCCAGCACCTGGCCTATCTGAACAATTTCAACCAGTCCAACGACACGGAGGTCGAGCCGCTGTTCTCGGTGTACTACGCCCCGGCCGGACTCTTCTCGCTGGAATATGACTCCCTGGAGGAGCTGCCGGATGGCGCCGAGATCAACCTGCCGGTGGATCCCTCGAACAATGGCCGTGCGCTCCGGCTCCTCGCAGATGAGGGCCTGATCGAGGTCGACGAGTCGGTCTCCGTCATCGAGCTCACCCAGAACGACATCACCGACAATCCCCGGGACTTCCAGTTCGTGGAGACTGACCAGCAGTCCGCGGCGCAGGTGCTGCCCGACGTCGACGCCGGATTCGCCTTCGTCCGGCTGATCGCGGAGGCGGACCTCGATGTCGAGGAGACGACGCTGAGCATCGAAGACGGCCGCGAAGAGGTGCGCACACCGTTCACCTGCGTGGTCGCCGTCGGGCCCGACGGGGTCACCGACGAACAGGCCCAGGCGCTGCAGGACGCCTTCCAGTCCGAAGAGGTCGAGCAGTGGTTCGAGGAGTACCAGGGCGGGGTCATCGACTTCGAGGACTTCATGACCACCGAGAACGCCGAAGAGATCTGGACGGACTTCAGCGCATGAGCTCTTCCAGCTCCCCCACACTCTCCCGACGTCGAGTATTGAGCGGTTCACTGGGCATGGCTGCTCTGCTCGGCGTCGGGAGCCTGACCTCGGGCTGCGGTCTTGTGGATCGGATCGAAGGTGACCGCACCCTGCGCCTGGTGGTCACCGAGAATGCTCCCTTCCAGGAGCCGACCCGGATCGCGCAACGGATCCTGGAGGCCGACGGATGGGAGTTCGGCGCCACCTACGTGACCGACATCATCCAGCCGAACCACGCGGTGAACAACGGTGAATACGACGTCAACTTCTTCCAGAACATCAGCTACCTGCGCCAGTTCATCGCGGACAACGACTTGGACATCGAGCCGATCTTCTTCATGTTCGAACAGCCCTCCGGGATCTACTCCGAACAGTACGACTCCCTCGAGGAGCTCCCGGACGGAGCTCAGATCGCCCTGCCGGTCGACACCGCGAACAACGGGCGCGGGATCCGGCTGCTGGCTCGCGGAGGTCTGATCGAGATCGACGAGTCCAAGCATGTCGCCGCGCTCAGCGTCCGGGACATCACCGCGAACCCCAAGGATCTGCAGTTCATCGAGGTGGACCAGCAGTCAGTGGGCCAGATCTACTCGGATGTGGACGCGGTCTTCGGCTTCGCCCGGCTGCTCGCAGAGATTGATGTGCTCCCCGACGAGGTGCTGATCATGGAATCCGCCGAGGAGGCGCTGCCGTTCGCCCTGGCGGTCTGCGCTCGCCCGGGCTTCCGCGAGGAGCAGCCCGAGCGGTATGAGGCGCTGAAGGCCGCCTATCATTCGGCCGAGGTGCGCGAGTGGTACGGCGAGTACCTCGACGGGCTGCTCAACCCCGCCTTCGACCGAGACATCGACGCCGCATGGGAACAGGTGAACGCTGCATGACCCGCACGATTCCCCACGATCTGCTGATCCGCATCCGGGAAGGCACGGTCACCCGGGAGCTGGACCGGGTCCTGCCCTTCGAGCAGGTCAGCTGGCTCGACGACGTCGGCTTCGGCGCCCTGCGCGTGCCGGCCGAGTTCGGCGGCGAGGAGATCAGCGTCGAAGAGCTGATCACCGAGGTGATCGCGCTCGCCGAGGCCGACTCCAACATCGCCCACCTCTATCGAGGCCACTTCGGGTTCGTCGAGTCGCTGCGCTTCCAGCCGTCTGCTGTGCGGGAGCTCTGGTACGCCCGGGTGCTCAAGGGCAGCACGGTGGGCAACGCCTCCACTGAGAAGGGCGGCAATGCGCTGGGCAGCCTGAACACCCGGCTCGACCGCGACGAGGACGGCGCGGCGCAGCTCACCGGGGCGAAGTACTACTCCACCGGCACCATCTTCTCGACCTACACCAGGGTCTCCGCCGCGCAGGCGCAGGAGGGGGAGGGTCGGCGTTTCGCGGTGGTGCCCACCGACGCCGCCGGGGTGACGCTGCTCGATGACTGGGACGGCTTCGGGCAGAAGCTCACCGGCACCGGGACGACCCTGCTGGACTCGGTCGCCGTGGAGGATCTCGGCGTGCTCGGACGCAGCCCCGGCGATCACGAGTCCGTCCACGAGGCGGCGTTCTTCCAGCTCTATCTGCTCGCCGTCCAGACCGGCATCGCCAAGGCGGCGCTGGCAGATGCGACCTCCACCCTGGCGCGCCGGACCCGCACCTTCAACACCTCCACCGCAGGTCAGGCCTTCAGCCAAGATCCTCTGATTCAACAGGTGGTGGGCAGGATGTCCTCCAAGGCCTTCGTTGCAGAGGCTGCGGTGCTCCAGGCGGCCCGCACCTTGGACAAGACGCTGGTCGCGGGGCTGCAGGCCGGCACCGGCGACCCGGACTTCCAGGGTGAACCGCCGCGAGAGATCCACGATGCGGAGATCGCCGTGGAGAAGGCCCAGATCAGCGTGCCCGACCTGGTCCTGGCGGTGACCTCCGAGCTGTTCCAGACCGTGGGCGCCTCCGCCACGCTGCGCACCAAGGCGCTTGACCGGCACTGGCGCAACGCTCAGACCATCGCCACCCACAACCCGATCGTCTTTCGTGCCCGGTCGCTGGGAGACCACGAGATCAACGGCACCCTGCCCCAGGGACTCAACGCGATCGGCGAGGCCAAGGAGAAGCCATGACCATCCATTTCAACGCCTTCGACATGTTGGTCCCGGTGCATCAGTCCCCGGGCCTGTGGCGCCATCCGGAGTCGCGGATCGAGGAGTTCGACACGCTCGACTACTGGTCCGAGCTCGCCCGGACGGTGGAGCGGGCCGGATTCTCCTCGCTGTTCCTGGCCGACATTCCAGGGGTCTATGACGTCTACGGCGGCACCGCCGACTCCGCGGCCCGGGGGGGAGTGCAGTTCCCGCTGCTGGACCCGCAGGTCATCGTGCCGGCGCTGGCAGCGGCCACCACGCATCTGGGCTTCGGGCTGACCGCGTCGGTCACCTATGAGGCTCCCTACTCCCTGGCTCGACGGTTCGCCACCCTGGATCACCTGACCCGGGGCAGGATCGCCTGGAACATCGTCACCAGCTATCAGGACTCGGCGGCGCGCAATCTCGGTCTCACCGAGCAGATCCCGCACGATGAGCGCTATGACCGGGCCGACGAGTACCTCGAGGTGATGTACAAGCTCTTCGAGCACTCCTTCGAAGAAGGCGCGGTGCTGGCGGACAAGTCCACCGGGGTCTTCGTGGACCCGGAGAAGGTCCACCCGATCGAGCACCAGGGGCAGTGGTTCACCGTGCCGGGCGAGATGCTCACCCACCCAGGCCCGCAGCGCACTCCCTTGCTCTTCCAGGCAGGGTCCTCCGCGCGGGGCCAGAGGTTCGCGGTGGACCATGGAGAGGCGATCTTCGTGATCAGTTCCTCCCCGGAGCGGCTGGGGACCCAGGTCTCCGACACCCGGGCGGCGCTGCAGGAGGCTGGGCGGGATCCTGAGTCGGTCCGCTTCTTCGCCATGGCCACGATCATCGTGGCCGAGACGTCGGAGCTCGCCCAGGCGCGGCTGGCCGAATACCGGGAGTATGTGGACACCGCCTCTGCGCTGACGCTCTTCGGCGGATGGACGGGCGTGGATCTGTCGAACCTGCGTGATGACGATGTGGTCGCCGATGTGCAGACCGAGGCCAATCAGTCCGCGCTGGCGATGTTCACCAAGGACCCGACGAAGCGCTGGACGGTCCGTGATGTCGCCGAGTTCATCTCCATCGGCGGTCGCGGACCGCTGATCGTGGGCGACCCGGTCGAGGTGGTCGATGAGCTGGTGCGGTTCAAGGAGCTCTCGGGGGTGGATGGTTTCAACATCTCAGCCGCGGTCCGTCCGGCCGACTTCGAGCGCTTCGAGGCCTTCGTGACTCCGGAGCTGCGCCGACGAGGACTGTTGCCCGAGCGCCCGGAGACGCCGGTCACCCTGCGCGAGACGCTGCTGGGGGAGGGGCCGCATCTGCGATCCGACCACCCTGCGCGTCGGGCCGGTCAGCGCGAAGCGCGGAGCAGGATCTCATCGGCGATCGCGCCGGCGACGTCCCTGGGCTCCCCGTAGGCAGGCAGGTGTGCCTCACTGATATCGGCGTCGGGGAGCACTGAGCGGACGACGGCGCTTTCGGCGGACTCCAGGTCCGGCACCTCAAGGTCCACGGCGGCGGCGAAGAGCCCAGGCACAGCCATGACCGCCTCCACCGCGAGCTCGTGCAGAGCGTCCGCCAGCACGGCGGTCACGTCGATGCTCAGTCCGCCGGCGGCGATCTCGGCGGAGTCCTGCGGCTGCCCGGCCTCGTCCGGCGCGGGCGCCTGCTCCGCGGGGGGCAGCCGGAGCAGCGAGGCGCAGACCCGCTCTCCGACGACGAAGGCGCGGATTGTGCTGGGTGCCGCGGGCTCTACCGAGGTCCTCTGCTCAGGCTCATGTCCGGCCTCGGCCGGCATCGCCGGGGACTCCTCCGTGGCCAGAGGCACCTCTTGGATCTGCAGGTGTCTGCGCAGCAGGTTCGGATCCGCCGTGATCCTGCGCGCATGGGCGCTGACCAGCGTGGTGACCGCCGCGTCCATGCCACCGACGACCACGCCTCCGAAGACGAAGACCTGGCTGTTCTCGCCCACGGACTTCAGCGTCACTCGGCGCCGGCGCAGGGCCCGCCGCAGCAGCTGGTCGTGGCGCGGAGACTCTGGGTATTCGTTCAGCGTGCGGGAACCGAGGGTCTCGGCGATGAGTCGGGCGGCGACGGTCTCAGACGGCATAGGTCTCAGGATATAGGTTGGCCGTGGGCCCGGCCCCTTTCTCAAGGGACCGGACCCACGGCCGTCGCTATTCGTGTGTGCCTGGGGTCAGCGTCCGTTGTTGCCGGACGGCTTGTTCGACGCCCCGCCGGTGCTTGAGGAGCCGGACCCGCTGCCGTCGGAACCGTTGCCGCCGGTGCTCGAGGAGCCGGACCCGCTGCCGCCGGAACCGTTGCCGCCGGAACCGTTGCCGCCGGTGCTGCCGCCGGTGCCGGACCCGCTGCCACCGGTGCTCGACGAGCTGGACCCGTTGCCGGAGGAGGAGCCGGATGAGCTGCCCGAGCCGCTGGAGGCACCGCCGGACTTCTGCTCAGCTTCCTCGGCCTGCTTCTGCACCTTGTCGGCGGCCTGATCGACCAGCTTCTCGGCGTTGCTGCCAGCCTTCTTGACCGCGTCTTCGGCGAGCGCTGCGGCATCGACGACTTTGTCGGTGACCGGTGAAGCGGCGTCGTTGGCGTGCTTCTTGACCGAGTCGGTCACGGTGGAGACGTACTGCTTGGCGGTCTCTCCGGCCTTGGTGACGGTCTCCTGGACCTTGGGGTCCTTCCAGGTCTCCGCGGCGCTCTTCTTCACGGCGTTGAGACTCCGCTCGAATTCTGCCTTGCCGCGCTTGCTGCCGATGATGTAGCCGATGGCTATGCCGGCGCCCAGTGTGAATAGTCGCATGGTCAACTCCGTTCCGTTGGTGAATGTCTCTCGTGTCTTACGAGTCCCTTTAGAACCTAGTCTGCTTTGCACACCGATGTCACGGCCATGACCCCTGATGGACCCTGATTCGACCCTTGTCTCACCCCGAGTCCTCCGCCGGAGACGGCAGCCGGGGCGGCTCAGCTGAGGACGGCGGTGCGGGGGTCCAGCTGGTCGATCGCGCCCGGCACCGGCTCCGCCGGGTCCTGGCCCAGGGCCACGATGCGGTTCTCGGAGTCCACGTGGACGACGCGGGGCCGGTGGTCGGCGAGCTCCTGCGCGTCCAGCATCACGTAGGTGATCAGGATGACCAGGTCTCCAGGATTCACCAGGTGCGCGGCCGCACCGTTGATGCCGATGACCCGCGAGCCGCGTGGGCCGGCGATCGTGTAGGTCTCCAGGCGGGCCCCGTTGGTGATGTCCACCACCTGGACCTTCTCGCCCTCCACGATCCCTGCGGCGTCGAGCAGGTCGGCGTCCACCGTGATGGACCCGACGTAGTGCAGGTCCGCGTGGGTCACGGTGGCGCGGTGGATCTTGCCGCCCATGACGGTCCTCAGCATGCTCGGCTCGCTCTCGACGAAGAAGGGTTGATGTTCACGTGGTTCATTATCCAGCGTCCGCGGCGGACCGGAAATTCCCGGCCGCGGCACCCGTCCGCACACCAGCCCCGAGCCCCGGACCCGGACCCAGCGCGGCCCGAGGTTCGGGCTCATGCCTTGGCTCGGCGTTCGGTGAGCGCGGTGACGGCTCGGCTGCCGACCTCGACCAGCCCGCAGCCCAGGATGCTGGCGACGAATGCCGCAGCCAGCAGCTCGGCCGAGGGCATTGCGAAGAGGTGATACTGCTGGGAGATCGGCAGCAGCAGCACCGCGGCCAGCAGGAGGTACATGGTCCCGATCAGCGCCACCCGCGGGAAGGTCAGCGGGCGCAGCGCCACGCTGAGCACCCAGAGGCCCACTGCGGTCAGGCACAGCGTGGCCGCGGTCTGGATCGCGGCTGAGGGCTCTTGGAGATAGCGGCCGAACGCGCTGACCGTAATCACCGCGAGCACGATCGCGATCGCCGTCGGGATGGAGAAGAGCATCGAGCGGCGGAGGAATCCCGGCCGGTAGCGCCGCGGATTGGGCATCAGTGCGAGGAAGAACGCCGGGAAGCCGATCATCAGGAAGTCCACCGTGGAGAACTGCCGCGGCAGGAACGGGAACTCCCAGAACAGCAGCCCGTAGATCAGCCCGAGCAGGATCGCGTAGGCGGTCTTGGACAGGAACAGGTGCGCCACCCGTTCGGTGTTGGCGATGACCTTGCGGCCTTGTTCGAGCACCGAGGGCAGTCGGTCAAAGCGCCCGTCGAGCAGCACCATCCGGGACACCGCCTTGGTGGCCGGGGCCCCGTCGCCCATGGCGATCCCCAGATCGGCCTTCTTCATCGCCAGGGCGTCGTTGACGCCGTCACCGGTCATCGCCACCACATGTCCGCCAGCCTTCAGCGCCTCCACCATGGTGCGCTTCTGCTCGGGGGAGACCCGGCCGAACACCGAGTGGTGTTCCAACACCTCGCGCAGCTCCGCGGGGTCTTCGGGCAGCGTGGAGGCGTCCACGGCGTCGCCCTCGATGACCATGCCCACCTCGCGGGCCACCGCCGCCGCCGTCTTGGGAGAGTCCCCGGAGATCACCTTCAGCGCGATGTGCTGCTCGCGGAAGTATTCCAGCGTGGCGTGGACCTCGGGGCGGACGTTCTCCTTGAAGGTCAGCAGCGCCACCGGGACCATGCCCGGCGGCAGTCCATGCCCGCGCCCGAGCGGGCCGGTGCCGCCGGCGATGAGCGGACCGTCGAGCGGCGCATGGGCGAGCAGCATCGTGCGCAGTCCGCGGCTGGCGAGCTCATCGGTGCGGTTCAACAGCTGTTCCGTGTGCACCTGGGGGTCGGTGGAGTCCCCGCGGAGGATCTCCGGGGCGCCCAGCACCCAGTGCCCGGCCAGGCCGCCGGCGTCCTCGGCGAAGCTCACCGCGGAGAAGCGCCGGGCGGAGGAGAACTGGACCTGGCTGGCCACCCGGTGCCGGGGCAGCGCGGTGTAGGGCGCGCGCAGCGCGGCCGCGGTGGCGTTGGCACGCTCGTCGGCGCCGAAGAATGCCAGCACCTGCTCCCACTCCTCGGTGCCCTCCAGCGCGGTGGACGCCGCGCCGCGGCGCCGCGTGGAGTCGAATCCCTGCGGGTTCAGCGCGGTGGCGCGGTGGAAGGCGATGGTGCCGTCGGTGAGCGTGCCGGTCTTGTCCAGGCAGACCACGTCCACCCGGGCCAGGATCTCCACGGCCGGCTGCTCCTGGAGCAACACGTTCTCCTTGGAGAGCTTCACCGCGGCCACCGCGAACGCGATGGTCGTCATCAGGGCCAGCCCCTGCGGGATCATCGCCGTCACCGAGGACACCGAGGTGACCAACGCGTCCCGCCACTGGCCCGACTCCCAGGCGGCGTTCCAGCCGCCGAAGGCCTGCATCTGTCCGTTGAGCACCACCGCGACGATCGGAACCAGCACCAGCGAGAGCCACAGCGCGATCTTCTCCATCGCCCGGCGCAGCTCAGAGTTGATCTTCTGATACTGCTTGGCCTCGGTGGCCAGCCGCACCGCATGGGCCCGCTCTCCGACGGCGGTCACCCGGAACCTGCCGGAGCCGGCGACCACGGCGGTCCCGGAGAGCAGGCGGTCATCGCGTCGCTTGGCCACGGCGTCGGACTCCCCGGTGAGCATGGACTCGTCCACGTCGAGGCCCTCGGAGCTCAGCACCTGGCCGTCCGCGGGGATCTCATCGCCGCGGCGAAGCTCGACCACGTCGTCGAGCACGATCTGTTCTCGGTGGATCTGCAGGAGCATCCCGTCGCGCAGCACCCGCACCTCGTCCTGGTGCAGCAGCGCGATGGCGTCAAGCTTGCGCTTGGCGCTGTATTCCTGGAAGAGCCCGATGAAGACGTTGGCGACGGCGGCGACGGCGAAGAGCAGGTCCAGCCAGCGTCCCAGCAGGATGATCGCCAGCGCGCAGATCCCGATGATCAGATTGAACAGCGTCATCAGGTGGGTGCGCAGGATGTCGGTGATCGAGCGGGAGGTGGTGCGCGGCTGGATGTTGGCAAGGCCCAGCCGGTTGCGCTCCAGGACCTGGACCGAGCTCAGCCCGAGGGCTTCGAGCGACGTGGGGTCGACGGCGGACCGAGTCTCCGCGGTGTCGCGGGTCGCAGTCTTCTGGGCAGCCACAGGGCCAGAGTCTACAGAACGGGTCAGTCGGATCCGGAGACCGCAATGATCAGCTCTTCACCGCTGGCACCGACCCCGATGTCCAGGTCGAAGTCGACGAGGTGGCTCTCTTCGAGGCTCGCGCCGTCGTGGAAGTGCCGCGAGTCGAAGGCGATCGTGGCCTGCATGGCGGTGTCGGCGATCTCCCAGCCGTCCTCGCCGAAGCTGAGCGTGAGCTCCTGCGGGTCGGGCATCCGCCAGCTGATCGATTCGGTGGCCACCTGGTTGGGGGTGTTGATCCCCATCGAGCACCCCGCGGGCATCAGCACCTCCTGCTCGGCGCAGGAGTCCAGATACGCCTGGACCTCTTCGTGGAGCAGGTCCTGGGCGGCGTCGGAGGCCTCGAGCTCCAGCGTGATCTGGTGTGCCTGGCCGTCGTCGTCCTCACCGGCGTCCTGGACCACGACATAGCGTGAGGCGCCGACCAGCCACTCGCTGTCCACGGCGATCTCCACCACGGCCGGGACATAGGTGCGCAGCGTCGCGGAGTCGTCTTCGAGGTTCACCGGTTCGCCGTTGACGTCGATCTGGGCGACTCCACCGGCCGCCGCGCCGGGCACGTCGATCTGCAGCCGGCTCATCGACGCAGCGGTGAGCTCCCAGTCGGGGAAGAAGGCCAGCGTGTTCTCGTGGGATTCCATGGGCAGCTGGGTCTGGAAGCTCTCGTCCTCGACGTCGAACTGGATCACCGCCCCGCCCTGCCGTTCGGGATCCTCCCCGAACCGCAGGTTCTCCACGCCCTCAGTGCTGCGCGCCAGAGCCTCGCCGTCGAGCAGCAGGCTGTCTGCCGGGTCGCCCGCCGCGGCATCCAGTGAGGAGGGGTCGAAGAATCCCAGCGTCTCGGAGCCGCTTCCCTGGCTGAGCGTCTCCCAGTACTCCTGAGCGGTGTGCCGGGGGGTGTAGATCTCGTCGCTGACCTGCCAGATCGCGACGCCGGAGGCCGCGATAGCCATCACGAGTGCGGCCGCCCAGGCCACCAGCAGCCCACGACGGCGATCAGGGCGTCCGGACGCCTCCGGTGGGGGCGGCGGAGCGGAGTGGTGGGCCTGCGACATAGGGTTCAGGGTAGCAACGACCGGCCCGCGTCCGGGGAGGGTCGACCCCGCCGCAGATCGGTCCAGATCAGCCAGGCAACGCGGTTCATCCCATCAGCGCGCATCAGCCCAGCAGCACCGCGACGAGCACCACGGTGGGGATCGCCAGGATGGTGGTCAGCAGCACCGTGTCGCGGGCGATCACCTCGCCGGCCTGATAGCGCACGGCTGTGACGAGCACGTTCTGCGCGGTGGGCAGCGCCGCCATGACCACCGCGACGAGCACCTGATGGTCCTCGAGCCCGAAGACGACGCCGGCCAGCAGCCAGGCCAGCAGCGGGTGCAGGATGAGTTTGAGCCCGGCGGCGAGGAACGCGTCACGACGCCGCCCGGCGGCCTTGTCCAACGGGCGGCTGCCGACCAGCGAGAGCCCGAAGGCCAGCAGCATCAGCGGGATCGAGGCCCCGGCGAGGAGCTCGATGGCCTCCTGCACCGGAGTGGGGAAGCGGAGCTCCTGCCAGGAGAAGAGCAGGCCCAGCGTGGCGCCGATGATCATCGGGTTCACCGCAGACTGTCCGATGCTGCGCAGCGCCGAGATCCGCGGCCGGGGCCGCACCTTCGTCGTCGTGCCCTGATCGCGGGTGAGCAGGTCCAGCGCGGTGACGTAGATCGGGGTGTAGATGGCCAGCTGGAACATGATGATCGGGGCGGCGAGCGCGACGTCGCCCAGGACGTAGGCCGCGATCGGGAAGCCGAGGTTGGCGCCGTTGACCAGCGAGGCGCTCATGCCGCCGATCATCAGGTCAGATCCGGCCCGGCCCTTGAGCAGCAGGAACCGACCGATCAGGATGAACACCACCAGGGTGCTCAGCGCGCCGATGGCCGCGATCGCGAACTGCGGGCCCAGCACCTGGCGCAGCGAGGACTCGGAGATGGTGACGAAGAGCAGGCAGGGGGAGGCCACGAAGAACGCGACGCGGCTCATGGTCACGCGCGCATCGGGGCCCAGGACCCCGAACCTGCCGATGATCCAGCCGACCCCGATGATCAGCCAGATGATGGTGAAGCCGGAGAGGACGGCGCCCATGTCATTCCTCCCGGCTCGAGCAGCAGATTCAGCTCATCACTCTAGCCCCGGTCGGGGCAGAGCGAACCCGCCGCTCAGCGGAGGTCAGCTCATTGCTGAGCTTCGGCCTCCTCGGCGGGGCTGATGAAGTCGGTGCGGATCCGCTCCACACCCTCGGCCGAGATCTGGAAACCGTGCTCCTGGCCCGCGTCGATCATGATGCCCGCGCCGGTGATGGACTGCACGATGGCGACACCGGGGGCCTCCACGGCGTGCGGAGCGTGTTCCTTGTAGTCGTCAGGGATGTTCTCGGTGGTGCTGAACAGCGCGATCAACGGGTTGCCCTCGTTGTCCTGCAGGGTGAGCGGGTTCACCGAACCGGTCTCGTCGTTGACCTCCTCGGGGCTGAGGAAGTAGACGCTGCTGGTCAGGAAGGCCCGGATGATCTCTCCGGCCTGAGCCTTGCCGTCCTTGCCCTCGATGAGGACCTGCTCGAGCGTGGCGGCGGGCCCGCCCTGCTCGCCGGCTGCGTCGGTGGCGGGAGTCTGCTCTGGCTGGGTGTTGGGAGTCTCAGTCATCCCTCTACGCGATCACGGACGCGTACAGAATGCAATGCGAGCGGGCCCATCTCGTCCCCAGCAGAAGCATGCTGGGGTATTTTGGGCGGGTGCTGCTATCTGATCGAGACATCCGAGCCGAGATCGACGCCGAGCGGATCAAGCTGGACCCGCTGGACACCTCGATGATCCAACCCTCCAGCGTCGACGTGCGCCTGGAGCGCATGTTCCGGCTCTTCGACAACCACAAGTACGCCCATATCGACCCCGCCGCGGACCAGCCGGATCTGACCCGGCTGGTGGAGGTGGACCCGGAGGAGCCCTTCATCCTGCACCCCGGAGAGTTCGTGCTCGGCGCCACCTACGAGTCGGTCACCCTGCCCGACGACGTCGCTGCGCGCCTGGAGGGGAAGAGCTCGCTGGGCCGGCTGGGGCTGCTCACCCATTCCACCGCGGGGTTCATCGATCCCGGGTTCTCCGGACAGGTGACCCTGGAGCTCTCCAACATGGCCACGCTGCCGATCAAGCTGTGGCCGGGCTCGAAGATCGGCCAGCTCTGCTTCTTCCGGCTCACCTCGCCCGCCGAGCACAGCTACGGCGCCGGAGCGCACCAGTCCCGCTACCAGGGTCAGCGCGGTCCCACGGCCTCGCGCAGCCACGCGAACTTCCACCGCACCATCATCAGGTAGGCCGTCGCGCACTCGGCCGCCTCGGTCCCGAGCTCAGCTGCGCTTCAGCACCCGGTGCTCGCGCATCTTCGCCGGTCCGGTGGGATTGTGCACCAGCGTCAGGGTGGCCAGCCCGATGCTCAGGATCACCACGACGCCGAGGATGATCGCCTTGTCGCTGCCACCGGCGCTCCAGAGCAGCAGCGCGATGAGCCCGGGGGTCAGGAAGGACACGCTGCGTCCAGCCGTGGCGTAGAGCCCGAAGAGCTCCCCGGCGCGGCTCGGCGGCGCCAGCCGGGCCAGGAAGGCCCGCGAGGAGGACTGCGCCGGCCCCACGAACACGCAGAGCATCAGACCGAAGACCCAGAACGCGCCCGTCGGAGTGACCACGAAGGCCCCGAAGCTGCGCTCCACGTCGAGGAAGTACAGGATTCCGGCGGTCAGGATCAGCGCGGCCACACAGGTCGCGATCACCCGTCGCGGACCGACCCGGTCATCGAACCAGCCCCCGACGAACGCTCCCAGGGCCGCGGCCACGTTGCCGGCGATCCCGAAGAGCAGGATGTCTGAGGTGCTGAACCCGAACACCGTCACGCCGAGGATCGCGCCATAGGTGAACACCGCGGAGAGCCCGTCGCGGTAGATCGCGGAGGAGACCAGGAACCAGAAGGTGTTCCGGTCCTCGCGCCAGAGTCCGATGACCAGTCCGATGAGCCGCCGGTAGGACTCCAGGATGCTGACCCGTTCCTGGACCACCTCCTGGTCCGCGGTCTTCAGCGGAGTCAGCAGCAGCGGCAGCGAGAAGATCAGGAACCACGCGGCGGCCACCAGCGCCACGGCCCGGACGTTGACCATCTCGTCCTCGCCGAGCCCGAACAGGTGCGGCGGCTCTCCCGCAACGAGGCCGAAGTAGACGATGGCCAGGATCACGATGCCGCCCAGGTAGCCGGAGCCCCAGCCGATGCCCGAGACCCGGCCCATCCGCGGGGAGTCCGCGATGTCGGTGATCATCGAGTTGTAGTTCAGGTTCGCGAACTCGTCGAAGAGCGTCATCGTGGCCATCAGCGTCACGCCCAGGACCAGATAGGCCTGATCCGGCTTCACGAAGAAGCATGCGGCGACCAGCGCGATGACGATCAGGGTGTTCACGGCGAGCCAGCGTCGCCGTCGTCCGCCGTTGTCCGCGCGCTGCCCGATCACCGGGGCGGTGAGCGCGATGATCAGCCCCGCAATGGTGTTCGCCGTGGTCAGGTACTGCGTGCCCTGACCGCCGGGACCGACTGCGTCGGCGATGTACGTGCCGAAGACGAAGGTCACCATCACGGCGCTCACCGTGGCATTGCCCCAGCTCCACAGACTCCAGACCGCGATCAGCCGCTTCTTCAACGGCTCAAGGACGGTGCCCGCTGTGGGCTCAGTGGTGCTCATTGCGGCATAGTAACCCCGGTTTGTTAACATAGAGGGGATTGCCGCCGCAGAACCTTGTCTTCAGGGACTCACAGCTTGGCGAGCGAGGAGCTGGTGACTGGAGAGGAGCGGGGTACATGATCATTGGGATGCTGGCTGTGCTGTTCTCCATCAGCGTCCTGACCCCCTTCCTGTTCCACCGGTTCGGCCGGCGCACCTTCTTCTTCCTCGCCGCGGTCCTGACGGTCGCGCTGGTCGCGATCCTCAGCTACGTGCCCGCGGTGCTCGAGGCCGACCAGGCTGCCGGGATCGGCGAGCCCAACGCGCCGCCGGCCGAAGTGATCGAATGGATCCCGCAGTTCGGCGTGGAGCTCGCGTTCCGCATCGATGCGCTCGCGCTGGCCATGTCGGTGCTGATCCTCGGCGTCGGAGCCCTGGTGATGCTCTATTGCGCCCGCTACTTCTCCTCCTCCGAGCGCGCCGCCGGGCCGTTCGCCGCGGAGCTCTTCGCCTTCGCCGCCTCGATGCTCGGCCTGGTGCTCGCCGACGATCTGGTCGTGCTCTTCGTGTTCTGGGAGCTCACCACGATCCTGTCCTTCCTGCTGATCGGCTTCTCCGCACACCGGATCTACGCCCGCCGCTCCGCCATCCAGGCGCTGCTGGTGACCACCTTCGGCGGCCTGGCGATGCTGGTGGGGCTGCTCTGGCTGGGTCAGCTCACCGGCAGCTACCGGCTCTCCGAGATCCTCGCCGCCGCCCCCCAGCTGGTGTCGGACCCGGCGACGGCGACCGCGGTGGACATCGCGGTGGCCCTGGTCCTGCTGGGGGCGCTCTCAAAGTCGGCCCTGGTCCCGTTCCACTTCTGGCTTCCCGCCGCGATGGCCGCCCCGACCCCGGTCTCGGCCTATCTGCACGCCGCCGCGATGGTCAAGGCCGGCGTCTACCTGGTGGCCCGCTTCGCGCCGGGCTTCCACGAATCGACCTACTGGCTGCCGCTGGTGCTCGGCCTTGGCTTGCTCACCATGCTGGTCGGCGCCTGGCGGGCGCTGCGCCAGACCGACATCAAGCTGGTGCTCGCCTACGGCACGGTCTCCCAGCTGGGCTTCCTGATCATGATCAACGGGCTGGGCACCGAGGATGCGGCGCTCGCCGGACTCGCGATGCTGCTGGCCCACGGGCTGTTCAAGGCGGCGCTGTTCATGGTGGTCGGCATCATCGACCACCAGTCCGGCACCCGTGATCTGCGCCGGCTCTCCGGCCTGGCCCGCACCCAGCGCCCGCTGTTCATCGTGGCGCTGATCAGCACCGCCTCCATGGCTGGCCTGCCGCCGCTCTTCGGCTTCGTGGGCAAGGAGGTGGTCTTCGAGTCGTTCTTCCGCTACGCCGAGGCCACCGGCAACGGGTCACCGCTGACCTGGGGCTGGCTGGTGCTGGCCGGTGTGGTGCTGGGCTCGGCGCTGACCGTGGCCTACTCCGCCAGGTTCCTCTGGGGCGCCTTCGCCACCAAGCGCGGATCCTCCGGAGCCGCGCTGGCACCGATCGTGTTCAAGGGCCCGGTGCCGCGCGCCTTCCTGGCCGCGCCGATGATCCTCGCCGGCGCCACCGTGGCCCTGGCGCTGTTCCCGCAGCCGGTGCAGGCGCTGGTGGAGTCCTTCTCCACACTCTTCACCCCGGTTCAGCCCGGGGTCGAGCCGACCTACCTCGCGCTCTGGCACGGACTGACCCCGGTGCTCGGGCTCTCGGCGCTGACCTGGGTGCTCGGCTACGCTCTCTTCCGCGCCCGGGAGCCGTTCGCCCGTGTGCAGACGAAGGTTCCTCCGGTGTTCGACGCCGAGCGCGGGTACCGCGCGACCGTGCGCGGGATCGACATGCTCTCCTCCTGGGTGACCGCCCGCACCCAGCGCGGCGCCCTGGGCTGGTACCTGTTCATCATCCTCGCGGTGGCGACCCTGGTCCCGCTCAGCGTGGTGATCTTCGGCGCCCCCGGCGGTGCCGGGGTCTCGGACCGGGCGATGCTGGACTCCTTCATCATCGCCGAGCAGCCGCTGCAGGTGGTGCTCGCCCTGGTCATCCTGGCCGGAGCCTCCGGCGCGATCTGGGCCCCGAAACGCTTCATGGCGGTGCTGATGGTCTCCCTCTGCGGCTGGGGGATCGCCGGGATCTTCGCGCTGCAGGGCGCGCCGGACCTCGCGCTGACCCTGCTGCTGGTGGAGTCGATCGTCCTGGTGGTCTTCGTGCTCGCGCTGCGCAGCCTCCCGGCCGGCATCTGGACGCAGAGCCCCACCCGGTTCAAGTTCGGCCGCGCCGCCTTGGGCGTCGGCTTCGGCGCGGTGATGATGGCGGTCACGGTGATGGCGATGAACGCCCGCACCGCCGAGCCGATCTCCCTGGAGTACCCCTGGATGGCCTATGAGGTCGGCCAGGGCGCCAACATCGTCAACGTCACGCTGGTGGACATCCGAGTCTGGGACACCTTCGGGGAGATCACAGTGCTCGCCGCCGCCGCGACCGGCGTCGCCTCGCTGATCTTCGTCAAGCGCCGCGACGTGCAGCGCCGCGAGCTCCACGAGGTCCCCAGCGGCACCGTGGGCCGGGTGCTCTCGGACAAGGCGCTCTCCCCGCGCCAGGTCCGCGAGATCAGGGTCGCCCGCTCCTTCGCCACCGTGGCCCGTGAGGCCTGGCTGGTGGCCGGACGCACCGTGGCGCCCGAGCACCGGAGCATCGTCTTCGAGGTCGTGACCCGGCTGATGTTCCACGGCATCATCATGATCTCGCTCTACCTGCTGCTGGCCGGACACAACCTGCCCGGAGGCGGCTTCGCCGGCGGCCTGCTGGCCGGACTGGCGTTCGTGCTGCGCTACCTGGCGGGCGGGCGCTACGAGCTGGAAGCCGCGATCCCGTTCTCCGCCGGGGCGCTGATGGGCTGGGGCCTGGCGATCGCCTGCTTCACCGGTCTGGCCCCGCTGATCGCTGGCGGACAGGCCTTCCAGTCCTTCGACTTCTACCTGACCCTCCCGATCCTCGGTGAGCACCACTTCGTCTCGGCGATCCTCTTCGACCTCGGCGTCTACCTGGTGGTCATCGGCCTGATCGTGGACATCCTGCGCAGCCTCGGCTCGGAGATCGATGTCCGCAGCGAGCGCGAGGGCCAGCGCGCGAGCACCACCGCCCACGGCATCCACGGCGAGACCTCCGCGGGGGTGGCCCGATGACCGTGAACCTGACCCTGCTGGTGCTGATGGGCGCGCTCTTCGCCATCGGCATCTACCTGCTGCTGGAACGATCGCTGACCCGGGTGCTGCTCGGCATCATCCTGATCTCCAACGGTGTGAACCTGCTGCTGCTGCACACCGCAGGACGCTCCGGACTCGCCCCGATCTACGATCCCCAGACCGGCGCCGAGGAATACCTCGACCCGCTCCCGCAGGCGCTGCTGCTCACCGCCATCGTGATCGCCTTCGCCCTGGTCAGCTTCATGCTGGCGCTGATCTACCGCTCCTGGGTGCTGGCCCGCCAGGATGAGCTCGCCGATGACGAGGAAGACCGCCGCGTCGCCTCCTACGCCAACGTCCATGACACCGAAGAGGACGCGGAGCTCGCGACCGAGACCACCGAGTTCGCCGATGACACCGACTCCTCGGGCGCGCAGCTGCTGAACCCGCGCCGCGGGTCAGACTCCGTGGCCCCGGCGGGCACTGTGGCTCCGGCGGACACCGTGGACGAGACCGATGCGGTGCGCGGCACCGGAGACGTCCAGGGCACCGATGAGGCGTGGACGCAGGCCGACGCCCGGGCCGGGGTGCACCCGGATCAGCTCGACGTCACCATCGGCGCCGGTCGCGCCGAGGGACCGCGCAGGAAGCCGCCCGTTGACCCCGACGCCGACCCCACCGCCGAACCAGACGCCCCTGACCCCGCCGACCCCGACGCCGCTGACGCCACGGAACTTGATCCCCGTGACGGCCCCGGCCCGACCGAAGGAGGCCAGCGCTGATGAACACCGAATTCCTCAGCTTCACCCCGCTGGCCGTGCTGATCCCGTTCTTCGGCGCGGGCTTCGCCTTCGCCTTCTATCGCAACAAGTCGGCCCAGCGCGCGATCACCATCGGCGCGCTGGTGCTCACGGTGATCCTCGAGGTCACGCTGTTGAGCCAGGTCTGGAACGGCGGTGCCCATGCCATCCACCTGGCGGGCTGGCCCGCGCCCTTCGGCATCGTCATGGTGATCGACCGGTTCGCGGCGCTGATGCTCGTGGTCTCCTCGATCATCACCCTGTGCGTGCTGCTCTACGCGGTGGGTCAGGGCGCCGCCGAGGAGAAGGACGACTCCGGACCGGTGTCGATCTTCTACCCCACCTATCTGATCCTGGTCGCCGGCGTCTCCAACGCCTTCCTCGCCGGGGACCTGTTCAACCTCTACGTGGGCTTCGAGATCTTCCTGACCGCCTCCTACGTGCTGCTGACCCTGGGCGGGGGCGAATCCCGGATCCGTGCGGGCGTCACCTACGTGGTGGTCTCGATCATCTCCTCGATGCTCTTCCTGATCACGATCGGCATGATCTACGCCGCCACCGGCACGGTGAACATGGCTGATCTCGCGCTGAAGCTCGGCGACCTCGACCCCAGCATGCAGCTGACGCTCCATGTGATGCTGCTGGTGGCCTTCGGCATCAAGGCGGCGGTCTTCCCGCTGGCCTTCTGGCTCCCAGACTCCTATCCCACGGCACCGGCCCCGGTCACCGCGGTCTTCGCCGGCCTGCTCACCAAGGTCGGCATCTACGCCATCATCCGGACCGAGACGCTGCTGTTCCCGGGAGAGCGGATCAACACCGCGCTGATGATCGTGGCGGCACTGACCATGCTGGTGGGCATCCTGGGCGCGCTGGCCCAGGCGGACATCAAGCGGATGCTCTCCTTCACCCTGATCAGCCATATCGGCTATCTGGTCTTCGGCCTCGCGCTGAGCTCCATCATCGGCATGGCCGCCACGATCTACTACGTGGCCCACCACATCACCATTCAGACCACCCTGTTCCTGGTGACCGGGCTGATCGAACGTCGCTCCGGCACCTCGAACGTGCTGCGCCTGGGCGGGCTGGCGAAGATCTCCCCGGTGCTGGGCCTGCTGTTCTTCATCCCAGCGATGAACCTGGCCGGCATCCCGCCGTTCTCCGGATTCGTCGGCAAGCTGGGCATGCTCCAGGGCGGGATCGCCGAGAACACCTGGATCACCTGGACCCTGGTGATCGCCTCGGTGCTGACCTCCCTGCTGACCCTGATGGCGGTGGCGAGGATCTGGACCCGCGGCTTCTGGCGCAAGCCCGAGGACGCCGACGAGACCCCCGAGCGCCAGCTGATGTCCAAGACGCTGGCCCACTCCCGGGCGGCGAACAAGCGCTACCTGCCGATGTCCATGGTGGCGCCCACCGCAGCCCTGGTGGCGATGTCGCTGGCCTTCAGCGTCTTCGCCGGGCCGCTGATGGACTTCTCCCGCGCCGCCGCGCAGGACATGTATGAGCGCACCCCCTACCTGGAAGCCGTCTTCGGTCCCGAGCGGACCGAAGGCGTGCGCGATGAGCTCGAGGAGTTCGCCGCCACCTTC
Source organism: Nesterenkonia maliinae (assembly GCF_051262655.1). Classification (NCBI taxonomy): domain Bacteria; kingdom Bacillati; phylum Actinomycetota; class Actinomycetes; order Micrococcales; family Micrococcaceae; genus Nesterenkonia; species Nesterenkonia maliinae. The sequence goes on from NZ_JBIMEY010000002.1 coordinate 411,935, forward strand.
CTGATCGACTATGAGACCGGCGACGGCGGGGCGGCCGAGCACGCCCCGGTGGAGACCTCTCTGCAGCCTGACGATGAAGAGGCCGACGTCGTCCCGGAGATCACGGACGGGGATGATCAGTGATGAAGAGACCCAAGACTCCGCTGAAGCTGGAGCTGCCGCTGATCGCCTTCCTGGGCTTCTTCTGGATGGCCATCTGGCAGGACTTCACCCTCGGCACGTTCATCATCGGGGTCGTCTACGCCACGATCATCGTCCGGGTGTTCTACCTGCCGCCGCTGCGTGGCAGCGGCCGGCTGAACCCGTGGTGGGGACTCGTGTTCACCGTGCGCTTCCTGGGCAAGATGATCGCCGCCTCCTTCCAGGTCTCCTGGATCTCCATCGTCGTGGGTCCGCGGGTGCGGAACTCGATCATCTCGGTCCAGCTGCGCAGCCACGACGACCTGATCGTGACCCTCACCGGGCACGCGCTCGCGCTCGTGCCGGGATCCCTGGTCCTCGACGTCGACCGCACGACTGCGACGCTCTACCTGCACACCCTCGACGTGAAGTCCGATGAGGATGCGGAGAAGATCCGCCAGGACGCGTTGAAGACCGAGGCGCTGCTGATCCTCACCTCCGGCAACCGCTCGGATGTGGCAGTGGTCAAGGCGGAGAAGCGACTGGGCCGGATGTCTGGATTCTCCAAGACCGAGCGGGAGACCCCGTTCATCCACCACGACGGCGGTCCCAGCCGAGCCGATCGGGCCGCCGAGCGCGCCGCCGGGCAGACGCCGGAGCGTGCCGATGACGCCGCCAGCGCCGGCTCGCCCGAGCGGGTCACGATCGAGGAGGTGGAGGACTGATGCTGGAGATCGCCGTGCACATCACCCAGGTTCTGCTCGCGCTCGGCGCGGTCGGCAGCGTCTACCGCATCTACCGGGGGCCCTCCGTGCTGGACCGGGTGATCAGCCTCGACGTCATGCTCATCATCGTGGCCTCGATGATGATCGTGGACATGGTGGTCAACGACCATCAGGACTTCATCCTGTTCGTCGTGATCACCGCCGTGATCGGCTTCCTCGGCGCCGTGGCCATCGCACGCTATGTGGTCGTGCGCTCTCCCGAGGAGGTCGCCGTCGAGACTTCGGAGCAGGACCCCTACCCGACCCCGCCGGTGGCCCCGGCCATCCCCGGCGCCGCGGCGGAGAACGAGCCCGAGGCGCCCCACGATCCGGTGGACACCCCGAGGATGCCCGGACTGGAGGTTCAGGAGGACGAGTCCACCTCCTGGTTCTCCGCCCTGGCCCGATCAGGGTTCACCCCGCGCCGCCACGACGACGCACCGCCGGCAGCCCCCGAGGCGGACGCCGACACAGCCGCACCCCCGGCTGCCCAGAAGCAGAACCAGGAGGATCGCGATGCTTGACTCGCTCGATGCGGACCTGATCCTCGACGCCGTGGCCTCGGTGCTGCTGGTGATCGGCGGGCTGATGTCCCTGGCCGCCGGCGTCGGCCTGGTCCGGCTGCCTGACCTGCACTCCCGGATGCACGCCGCGACCAAGCCGCAGGTGCTCGGCCTGCTCTCGCTGCTGCTCGCCGCGGCGATCACCTGGCGGTCCTGGGAATGGGTGGCCATCGTGCTGCTCGCCTGGGGTCTGCAGCTGCTCACGGCCCCGGTCAGCGCGCATGTGGTGGGCCGCTCCGGCTACCGCACCAAACACATGCGCAGGGATCTGCTCACCCATGACGAGCTCGCCAGCGCGGTGGAGCGGATCAGCCGCGACATCCCGCCCTCCCGCGGCTGACCAGCCCTCTCCCGCAGCTGACCAGCCTTCTGCCCCGCCGGCGCACTCCGCGCGGCGAACAGCCCGGCTCAGGTCCAGACGAAGTTCCAGGCTCCGCTCAGGATCGCCGCGCCCACCGCCAGCGCTCCGATCGCCGCGCCGCCCAGGATCACCGGCAGATCGGCCGCGCTGAACCGGGACGGACGGGCCCAGCTGCGCGGACCAGCGCCGAAGCCGCGAGACTCCATGGTCACCGCGAGCCTGGTCGCCATCCGGATGGCCTGGACCAGCAGCCCGAAGGCCTGTGAGGCGGTGCTGCGCATGCGGGCCGCGAACCCGCCGTGGGCGCCCACCCCGCGGGCCCGGCGGGCATGACCGATCGTCGTCCAGTGCTCGGCCAGCAGGCCGAGCAGACGCATCGCCGCCAGCGCCCCGAGCACGAACCGCGCAGGCAGCCGCAGCTGCTGCGCCAGGGAGTCGGCCAGGTCGGTCGGATCCGTGGTGGAGAAGACGATCACCGAGGGCAGCACGATCGCGAAGGCGCGCGCGCCCAGCGCGAGGCCCAGCGCGATCGACCCCTCGCTGATCGTGGTGAACCCCAGGTCAGCGACCACCCGGCCAGACTCCTCCGCCGCGATCGCTGTGCCCCAGGCCGCCACCACCGCGCCCGCCGCGAAGGGCCAGATCCGCCGCAGGAACACCGCCGGCCGGATCCCGGCCAGCGGCAGCAGCGCGAAGCTGGCGAGGATGACGACGCCGGAGCTCACCGCGTCGATGGTCATCACCAGCGCCGCGGTGATCAGGAAGACCGCGATGAGCTTGGCCAGCGCGTTGCGCTGACCCAGCCAGGACAACGAGCGCGCAGTTCCGAAGAGCTCCCCGCCCGGAGTCGGCGACTCCCCTGCAGTGTCCGGGGCAGGCCGTTGCGCGGCCTGGATCTTGAGCTCCTCGGCATCGAGCCCGCGCAGGAAGGCCGCGTCGTGCGTGACCGCCAGCACCGTGCCCCCGGAGTCCAGATGCTCGCGCAGCAGCGAGATGAGCTCGCCGAAGGTGCGGGCGTCCTGACCGAAGGTGGGCTCATCCAGCATCAGCACCTCGGGCCCCGCCGAGAGCACGGTGCCCACCGAGAGCCGGCGCTTCTCCCCGCCCGAGAGGGTGAACGGGTTGGCGTCGGCGAGCTCGCTGAGTCCGAGCCGATCCAGCAGTCGGCAGACGCGCTCCTCGACCTGCTCCTCGGAGAACATCCGGTCTGTGGTGCCGGGGGTCCTGGCCTGTTCGGCGCCCAGGGCGAGCTCCTCGCGCACGGTGCTGCACACGAACTGGTGCTCCGGCTCCTGGAAGACCATCCCGATCCGGGCCACCAGGTCTGCCGAGCGCCACTGGTGGGGGTCCTGGGCCAGCAGCTCGCCGCCCAGCAGCGTGCCGGTGAGCTCAGGTGTCGCGGAGACCCCGCCGGCGTGCGCGGGCAGCAGCCCCGCGAGGGTGAGCAGCAGCGTGGACTTTCCTGCGCCGTTCGCACCGGTGATGCCCAGGGTCTGACCACGGCGGATCACCAGATCGAGGTCGGTGAGGGTCGGCGGGGCGGGCGCGGCGCGTCGCCAACCGGCCTGGGGGGAGTGGCGCCCGACCGCGAGACCCTCGGCGAGCAGCAGCGGCGCCGTCGAAGGCGCGGCCGCGCTTCCCCCGGCGCCATCACCACCGGGGCCATCACCGTCTGAGCTAGCGCCCCTCGGCGATCCGCGCCGCCACTCCGGCAGCCCCTCAAGCGGGTCGCGACCGGGCACCCAGAGTCCCATCTGGCTGAGCTCCTCGCGCAGCCCGGCATCGGTGAAGATCTCGGCAGCGCGGCCGCGCCGCCGGATTCCGCCCCCGGTCTCGAGCACGAGCAGGGTGTCCATGTGCTCGGCCCAGACCTCGAGTCGATGCTCCACCACGATGACCGTGGCACCGGTGGCCTCGGCGGCGGCGAGCACCGCGTCACGGACCTGCCACAGACCCTCGGGGTCCAGGTTCGCGGTGGGTTCGTCGAGCAGCAGCAGGCCTGGGCGCATCGCCAGGATCCCAGCCAGGGCCAGACGCTGCTTCTGTCCTCCCGAGAGCTTCGAGCTGGGATGGTCCAGCGCGAATCCCTCCAGGCCGACGTCATCGAGTGCGATCTGGACCCGCCCCCAGATCTGTTCCCGCGGGACCGCCAGGTTCTCCGCGGCGAAGGCCACGTCGTCGCCGATCCGCGAGAGCACCACCTGGGACTCCGGGTCCTGCTGCATCAGTCCTGCCCGGCCGCGGGCCTGATCGGGTGCGACCCCGTCGAGCAGGAGCTGGCCGTGGACCTCTGCCTCGTCGTCGTGGAGCACCGCCGCCAGGGCGTGGAGCAGGGTGGACTTCCCCGCCCCCGAAGGGCCCGCGAGGAGCACCTTCTCCCCGGGAGCGATCTGCAGGTCCAATCCCTGCACCGCGGGACGTTCGCGCTCAGCATGGGTCCAGGACCAGCCCTGCGCGGCGACGGCGACTCCGCGCGCGCGGGGAGTCAGCTGCCGCTCATCGAGATCGGGGTCGTGCACACGTCGGCCCGGGCGGTCACCCACGTGAACGGCCGAGGCTCAGCCGCGGCTCCCGGTGCGCGCGCCGGGACGCCAGCGGTCCCAGCACCGAGGCCGCCGCCAGCCCGCGGGTGGCGAGCCAGGGGAGCACCCCGGCGATGATCGCTCCGGAGAGCGCGAAGCAGGCGATATGGATGATCGTCTCCGTCGGGGCATAGGCATACATCGGCACGATCCAGTGATAGGTGATGCCTCCGGTGAGCCCGGAGGCGGCACCGGCGAGCATCGCGAACTCCAGCGAGAACCGGCGGTAGGCGACCGCCAGGAAGATCAGCTCGGCGCCGAGGCCCTGCATGAAGCCGGAGGAGAGCACGGTCAGCCCCCACTGCGAGCCGAGCAGCGCCGAGACCGCCGCGGCGACCATCTCGCAGTAGATCGCGGCGCCGGGCTTGCGGATGACCAGGGCGCCCAGGACGGCCGGGAACAGCCACATCCCGTGCACCAGGGTCTCCACCGGCGGGTAGAAGACGAAGAGGTTGCCGATCAGGTGGTAGCTGAGGTTCCAGCCCCAGAAGATGACCCCGGAGGCGACCGCGAGCACCGAGGCGACCACGATGTCGGAGACCGACCAGCGCCAGGATCGGGCGGGGGAGTGTTCGGTCGTGCTGCGGCCTGCGCGGACCGCGTGTTCTCTGCTGCTCATGATGCTTCTCCCGGTGTGAGGGTGGACCAAAAGCACGCAGGAGGGAGGCTCGAGCCGAGGCTGGAGCATCCGAGTGAAGATTCTCGACTTCCTTCGCAGGTCCTAACCTGATCAGGTGCGAGGGTCTGGGCCTTCAGCCCACTCTCAGCGCCCTGCCGACGGAATCGTGGCTTCTCAGCCGGGTTCCTCCGTCGAGGGGCGCTCCCCTGTCGTGTCTCAAATGACGTGCACTAGAGTAACACCAGGACACCGACCCACCCCTGAGGAGAACACTGTGGACAAGCTTCTGGACAAGGGCATGGCCCTTGGCATCTCACTGGCCGGCGGCTTCGTCGCCACCCGCGTCTTCGACTTCGTGTGGAAGAAGACCACCGGTGATGATGCACCGCGCGTGGCCAACGACGAGATGACGCTCAAGCGCGCGCTCGCCTTCTCCATCGGCTCCGCGGCCGTCTCTGCGGCCGTGCAGGTGCTTTCCCAGCGGGGCGCGAGCTCCACGGTGAAGAAGTTCCGCAACAAGCTCGGAGATCGCACGGAGGTCTGATCGATGCGCATCGCTGCCGCTCAGATCACCACCGGCCCGGACCCTGAGGCCAACCTCGAGCTGATCCGCGACTACGCCGCCCGCGCCGCACAGGCCGGTGCGCGCGTCGTCGTCTTCCCCGAGGCGACCCAGCGAGCCTTCGGCCACCCGCTGCCCCCGGTGGCGGAACCGGTCACCGGACCCTGGGCCGAGGCCGTCCGCGCCCTGGCGCGGGAACTTCAGATCGTGATCGTCGCCGGGATGTTCACCCCCGGGGTGCCCAGCAGCGACGGCCGCCCGCGCGTGGTCAACACCCTGCTCGCGGTGGGCCCGGCCGGCCCCGACGAGGAGATCGACGTCGCCTACGACAAGATCCACCTCTACGACGCCTTCGGCTTCAAGGAGTCCGACGGCGTCCAGCCCGGCCGCAGCCCGGCGCAGTTCGTCCTCGACGGCGTCACCTTCGGTCTGGCCACCTGTTACGACATCCGCTTCCCGAACCTGTTCACCGCTCACGCGCGCTCCGGCGCCCACGTGACCCTGGTTCCCGCCTCATGGGGCGCGGGAGAGGGCAAGCTGGAACAGTGGCGGCTGCTCGCCCAGGCCAGGGCGCTCGACTCCACCCAGTACATCCTTGCCTGCGGGCAGGCAGATCCGGTCGCGGCCGGCGTGGACTCGGTGCAGGGAGCGCCCACCGGGGTGGGTCACTCGATGATCGTCTCCCCGCTGGGAGTGCCCCTGCAGGAGGCCGGCGGCGCACCCGAGCTGCTGCTCGCCGACGTGGACCCCGACGTGGTCAGCCAGACCCGGCAGCTGGTCCCGGTCTTGCAGAACGCCCGCCAGCTCTAGAGCCGGCGGGCGCATGCGGTCGCCTGGACCGGCGTCGGGCGCTCAGTCCACCGGGTGGTTGACCGGAAGGTCCTGATCCAGGAAGCTGTTCAGCTGCCCGGTGAGCTCTGGGTTCACGGCGAGCTCGTGCTCGTCGATCCGGTTCACCGGGGCGGCCAGCCGCACCGAGGACAGCAGCCACACGTGGTCTGCGGCGTAGAGGTCCTCCGGGGTGAGCGGACCGTAGCCGAGCTTCCACCCCGCCCGCTCCGCGGCGGTGAAGATCGCGCCCTGCGTGGTGCCCGGAAGGATGCCGGTCTCCAGCACCGGGGTGATCAGCATCGGCGGCTCGCCCTCGGCCCCCGCCTTGGCGATCAGCACCGTGGAGGTGGGGCCCTCGAGCACCTGGCCGTCGGAGGTGGTGAAGATGACGTCGTCGAACCCGCCCGCGTCGGCGTGGCGCAGCGCCGCCATGTTCACCGCGTAGCTCAGCGTCTTCGCACCGAGCACCAGCCAGGGAGCGCGCTCGGCGGCGGTGGAGTCATAGCCGCGGTCCAGCAGCGTCACGGCCAGCGGCTTGCCGCGGTTGGCCCGCATGCTCTCCGCGACCGGGGTCAGCATCAGCCAGTACGTGCCGGCGAAGGCCGGGTCCTCGGAGGCGGGCTCGTTCTCCACCCCGCGGGTCGCCACGAGCTTCACCGCCAGCTCCTCGGGCACTCCGCCCCGGGCGCGGTATTCCTCGAGACCCAGCCCGACGGCGGCCTCCCAGGAGTCTGCCGGAGGGATGCCGATGTCGAGGATGCCGGCGGAGCGACGCAGCCGGGCAAGGTGCGCGTCGAGCTTCCGCGGCGTCCCATTGACGGCGTACATCGTCTCAAAGATCCCGTCCCCGCGGATGGCACCGAGATCGGTGATCCGCAGCTGGGGCTGGTGCGGGTCGAAGACCGCTCCATTGGGGTGTTCGGCGTCGATCCGTACGGCGACGGCGGCCACAGAGTCATCACGAAAGTGCTCAGCCATGGCTACAGCCTAGCCCCTGCATGGCCCGCCAGGGGCGATCGACCGCGGCCGACCCAGTAGGCTGTCTCGGAAGGATCGGGAGGGGACGCATTGCTGTGGCCATTCAGCGGGTTGGGGCTCGACGACCTGCCGCAGGGGATCTTCCTGAGCATCCTCGTGTTCGAGATCGGCGTACGGGTCGCCGTGATCGGCATCATCCCCTCGAACCGCCGTCCCAACACGGCGATGGCCTGGCTGCTGGCGATCTTCTTCATCCCTGCGATCGGGCTTCCGCTGTTTCTGCTCTTGGGCAGGAGCAAGCTCTCGGCCCGGCGGCAGGAGCGGCAGCGCCGGATGAACGCGGCGCTGTTGGAGGCCACCAGTCAGATGGAGCTCTCGGACCAGCTGCGCGAGCATGAGCAGCTCAGCGCCACCGCGGTGCTCAACCGCAACCTCGGCGCGTTCCCCATCCAGGAGGGGAACCAGCTCACGCTGATCACTGACTACAAGGCCTCCTTCACCTGGCTGGTGGATCAGATCGATGAGGCGCGGGAGTACGTCCACGTGCTCTTCTACATCGTCGGCGACGACCCCGAATACACCGGTCCGGTCCTCGATGCCATGGAGCGCGCGGCCGATCGCGGCGTCAAGGTGCGCTTCCTCTATGACCACCTCGGCACCGCCCGGGTCAGGGGCTACCGCCGGCTCAAGCGGCGGCTGCGCCATTCCAAGATCGAGTGGCACCGAGTGCTGCCGATCCGCCCGCTGCGCCGTCGCTTCTCCCGGCTCGACCTGCGCAACCACCGCAAGATCGTGGTGATCGACGGGATCACCGCCCTGACCGGATCCACGAACCTGATCGAGCCGCACTACCAGCGACCCGCGGCGGTGCGGATGGGCCGACGCTGGGTGGAGCTCAACGTGGTGCTCACCGGCCCGGCCGTGACCGGGCTCGACATCGTCTTCGCCTCGGACTGGTACGCCGAGACGAATGAGAACCTCGGCGAGAAGCTGCTTGTGGACCTCGAGGCCGATGAAGCCTCCTCGGGAGGGTCGCTGGTCCAGGTCGTCCCCTCCGGTCCGGGCTTCCCGGACGAGAACAACCTGAGGCTCTTCAACGACCTGATCTACCAGGCCACCGACCGGATCATCATCTCCACCCCGTACCTGGTCCCCGACGATTCGCTGCTCTATGCCTTGACCAATGCCGCGCACCGCGACGTCGAGGTGCAGGTCCTGGTCTCGAAGAAGGCTGATCAGTTCACCGTCCAGCATGCCCAGCAGTCGTACTACCAGATCCTGCTCGAGGCCGGGGTGCGGATCTTCCGCTACCCGGATCCCGATGTGCTGCACGCGAAGTTCATGATCATCGATGACCACGTCGCGGTCCTGGGCTCATCGAACATGGACATGCGGTCGTTCTCGCTGAACCTGGAGGTCACGCTGATGATCGTCGATGTCAGCAAGGTTGCCGAGATCGAAGCGGTCTTCGTCGACTACCTGCGGCTCTCCACCGAGTTGGACCTCCAGGAGTGGGCACGCCGGCCCTGGCACGTGCGCTACCTGGACAACACCTTCCGGCTCACCTCCGGGCTGCAGTAGAGCCACATCTGAGGAGCCTATATACTCTCTGCCCAGGATGCCGGAGCCCCTGACGGCACCTCTCCACCCTGCGCCGATGAGACCTGAGGAAACATGAGCGGACTGCGTTCGACGGCTCGCCGAAGCGCGCCCTCCGGGGCCCGGGCATCGGCTCTGCTCGGCGTCGTGGCCGCGGTGACGCTGGCGGCCACGGCCTGTTCCGCAGACGCCGAGGACGCGGGTCCGCCGCAGGACGCGGCGTCGGTGAGCGAGCTCCAGTCGCAGAGCGCGGAGGCAGGCGAGCCCCAGGACGACGCCGGCCAGGACGCCTCCGGCCCTCACGGCAGCAGCCAGGATGACGACGCCGCCGAAGAGTCACCCGCGCCTGAGTCCGAGGAGCTGCTGACCGAGCCCGAGATCGCGGAGATCCTGCTCACCGCGTCAGAGCTCCCCTTCACCCCGGACAGCCACTCCACACTCACCGGACTGGACTTCTTCGAGGACCAGCTGGGCGCGGCTGCGGACGTGTACACCGAGAGCTTCGGCGAGGGTGAATGCGCATCCGCGATGGACCGGATCAATGCGGACCTCGTCGGGGAGAGCCCTGAGCTCGGCGTGGTCCAGGAGTACCAGCACGAGCTCGCCGATCGGACCGAAAGCCTCTACGTCTGGATGCTCGGCCTTCAGGAACCACCGAACTCAGGCGCTGTCTGGGACCGGGTCACCGAGGCCTGCACCGCAGAGCCGCTTCAGGGGGAGACCGACTCGGTGAACTTCGAGGCCTTCGAGAACCATGATTTCCGCGGCCTGGAGCTGAACATGGAGGTCCACGACGGCGAGTCCATGGTGGAGGTCCTCGGCTTCTCAGCGAGCGTGGACTACGGCAGGCACCTGTTGATGGTCAGCGCCGCGAACATGGACGCCGAGACGTTCGACGCGATCGTGGAGCGCCAGGCGGACAAGCTCGCCACCTTCGATCACCAGGTCACCGACTAGCACCGGCCGCCGCGTCCGGGAACCTCGCCCCGAGCGCCTCGAGCACGCCGCGCGACTTCGTGTGGATCTCCTGCCACTCCTCAGCAGGGTCGGAATCCGCGGTGATCGCGCCGCCCAGGCCCAGGTGGAACTGTCGGGCATCGCCGTCTCCGGTCAGCACCGCGGTGCGGATCAGCACCGCCAGGTCCGCGGCGCCGTTCGCGCTGAAGTACCCCGCCACCCCCGAATAGGGCCCGCGCGCTCCGGTCTCCAGCCGCTGCAGGATGTCCATCGTGGAGATCTTCGGTGCTCCGGTCATCGACCCGGGCGGAAAGGCGTCGGCGACGACCCGGGCCCGCGAGATCTCGGCGGGGATCCGGGCGCTGACCGTGGAGACCAGCTGGTACACGCTGGGGTAGGTCTCCACTGCGCAGAGTCGCTCGGTGCGCAGGCTGCCCGGGACGGCGTGGATCGAGAGGTCGTTGCGGACCAGGTCCGCGATCATCACGTTCTCCGCCCGATCCTTGGGGTGAGTGCGCAGATCCTCGAACAGGGCGCGGTCGGCCGCGGCGCTGGCACCCCGAGGCCTGGTTCCCTTGATCGGCTCCGACCGCACCGTGCCGCCCGCGCTGACGCTGAGGAACCGTTCGGGCGAGGTGGAGAGGATCTCGGTCCCGCCGATGCTCAGAAATGCGGTGAAGGGAGCGCGATTGCGGGCACGAAGCACAGCGAAGAGGTCGACGCCGCGTGCCCGGCCCGGTGCCAGCGTGCCGGTGACCGCAGTGGTCAGGCAGATCTCGTAGCTGTTGCCCGCGGTGATCTCCCGCTTGGCCTCCTCGATCGCCGCGAGATACGCGCTGCGCGAATCCCGGACCAGCACCTCTTGCAGGATCGACTCGTGGCGAAGGACTCCAGCGCCAGCAGCCCCAGCCCCAGCTGGAGCGCTCCCTGCAGCGCCCCCTCTCCCTGCCTCACGTGCCCCTGCCCGGCCCTCGGTGGACCCTTCCGGCGTCGCCTGCTCCAGCGCGCCGATCACCTGGTCCTCCCAGTTCGACTCCGCTGCCGGGTCCAGGCACTGGAGCTCCAGCTCTCCTGAACGATGGTGGATGACCACGGCATGTGTGGCACGGAAGAGACTGGCCTCCTGGGCGGGCAGGCCGCTCGGCCCAGGCACCGCGTCGTCCGCCTCCGCCGTGTCGTCTGCCTCCGCCGCGCCGGCCTCCCGCTTGAGCTCATAGCCCAGCCATCCGACCCAGCCGAGTGCGAACCGCGGGGTGTCGTGCAGGGTCCGGTCCGGCTCCTGCTCCCTGTCGCTCTGGACGCCGGGGTTCGCGACGTCGGGATGCTGGACGCCGGGATTCGGGAGGCCGGAGTTCCGGTCTGCGGAGTTCTGGTCGGCGGGCGTGGTCCAGTTCTCGGCCAGCCAGCTGAAGAACGGCTGTCGGCGCTCGGTGGTCCCTGCGGGCGTGGTCGTGCTCGTCCAGCCTCTGCGGTGGGCCACCGTGGCCGCCAGGTCGCCGAAGGAGAACGCCAAGATGCTCTGCGCGCTGCGCGAGGGCTGATCGGTCCGGGCGTGGTCGCTGCTGTCCAGCAGCGCGGCCGGGACTCCTGGTAGCTGATCGCTCAGGACCGTGAAGAGCCGCGCGGCAAGGTCCTCGGTGTCGCGGACCTGATGCTCTCCGAGGCTCTGCCGGCCGGTGGACGCAGTCCTCATGGAGTCCCTGATGCAGCGGTCATGGATCAAGGATGACACAGGCCCGGGACCGACTCGGCGCGCTACGATGTCGCCCATGGCATCTGAGGCACAGCGGTCCGACACCGCAGAACCGCGACGGGGGCGTCCGCGCAGCGAAGTGTCCCACCAGGCGGTCCTGGACGCCACGACCCGGCTGCTCCGGGTGAGCTCCTACGAGGAGCTCACGGTGGAGGCCATCGCCTCCGAGGCGGGGGTGAGCAAGCAGACCATCTATCGCTGGTGGAAGTCCAAGGCCGCCGTGGTGCTGGAGGTGATGCTCACCGGCGACGCCGAGATCGAGCTGGTGCCCATGCCCTCCACCGGCGACCTGCGCGCAGACTGCCTGACCTGGATCCGCGGCATGCTCGTCGAGGCCTTCCGCGACACCCACGTCGGGATGGCGCGCAGCCTCGTGGTGGCGGGACTCCAGTGCGATCCCGGGACCGAGCGGCTGCTGCAGCAGGCCAGCATGTGGGACCACGGTCTGCTGGCCGAGCGGCTTCGCGAAGCCGAGCGAGCCGGCGAGCTGCGGGACGGAGTCGACATCTCCGCGGCCGCCTCGGCGATCGGGGACCCGCTGATCTTCCGGATGCTCATCGGCTCCGCGCCGAGCCTGAGCTGGTCGGAGAGCCTCGTCGACGTCGTTGTGACGGGACTTCTGCGCCCCGAGGCTGGCGCGTCCCGCAGCTGAGTGCCATGAGCTTGGTCACATCGAGGCGTCATAGAGTCCTCGATGAATTTCGAGACGCGGCGTTCCGTTTATGATCGTGTCATGGCAAAGCTCCTTTATCGCCTCGGCCTCCTCTCTGCGCGCCGAGCCAAGACCGTCGTCGCAGCCTGGTTCGCCATGCTCGCCCTCGCCGTCAGCTCCTTCCTCGCCTTCGGCGGACAGCTGACGGATCAGATCACCCTGCCTGACCTGGAGACCACAGCGGTCGCAGATCGTCTGGCCGAGGAGATGCCGGATTCCGGCGGCGGCAACGCCTCGGCGATCATCCGCACCGACGACGGCGAGCCGTTCACCCAGGCGCAGGAGGATCAGGTCGCCGAGTTCATCGAGGAGCTCGAGTCCGACGACATCGTCAGCAGCGTCACCGACCCCTTCGCCACCGAAGATCAGATCGCCGACGCGCGCAGCGATATCTCCTCCGGTGAGGAGGAGCTGGAATCCGGTCGCGAGGAGATCGACACCAACCGCGAGGAGCTGGAGGCCGGTCGCGAGGAGATCGAGTCCGGGTTGGAGCAGATCGACGAGGGCCAGGAGCAGCTCGATGCGGCCATCGCCGAGGCTCAGGAACAGGGCATCTACGACGCCGCCGTGGCCCAGTTCGACGCCCAGCAGGCGGAGCTCGACGCCGGCCGCGCCGAGCTCGAGGCTGCGCAGCAGGAGCTGGAGTCCGGTGAGGAGGAGCTGAACGCCGGCGCGGACGAGCTCACCGAGGCCGCCGAGGAGCTGGAGCGCGGCGCTGCTCTCCTGGAACTCTCCTCCGGCGCCCAGGTCGTCTCCGACGACGGCGACGTCGCTGTCCTGATGCTCAACTTCACCGAACCGATGGAGAGCATCGGCACCGAGGACCTCTCCACCGTCTCTGAAGCCATCACCGGCGCAGAGATCGACGGCGTCGAGGCGCTCCCCGGCGGTGACCTCGACTTCGAGCTTCCCCATCTCTTCTCCGTGGCCGAGCTGATCGGTCTGATGATCGCCGCCGCCGTGCTGCTGATCATGCTCGGCACGCTCATCGGCGCAGGACTCCCGCTGCTCAATGCCCTGATCGGCGTCGGAGTCGGCGTCGCCGGCGCGATGGCGTTCTCGGGCGTCGTCGACATGATGTCCATGACTCCGATCCTTGGTCTGATGCTGGGGCTCGCCGTGGGCATCGACTACGCGCTGTTCATCATCCACCGGCATCGCCGGCAGCTGAAGGATGGCATGGCGGTCCACAAGTCGATCGCCCTGGCCACCGGCACGGCAGGCAACGCCGTGGTCTTCGCCGGCGCCACCGTGGTGATCGCTCTGCTGGCGCTCAACGTCACGGGTCTGCCGTTCCTGGCACTCATGGGGACCGTCGCCGCAGCCTGCGTGGCCATCTCGGTGCTCCTTGCGGTCACCATGACTCCGGCGCTGCTCTCACTGGTGGGCCCCAAGATCCTGGGCCGCAAGGAACGTCGCCACATCGGCGATCGGCGCGCCAAGGAGATCACGACTCCGATGGGTCACGGCAAGGCGATCGGCATCGCCGCGGTCGCGCTCATCGGTCTGGGTGTGCTCTCCATCCCGACCTTCGACCTGCGCCTGGGGCTCCCGGATGCCAGCTCCAACGCCGAAGATTCGGCCTCCTACCAGGCCTATGCCGCCACCGAGGACGCCTTCGGCCAGGGCGTCAACGGACCGCTCCTGGTCCTCGCCGACCTGCCCTCCGGGCTGGACGACACCCAGGCGCAGGATTACCAGATCGAGATCGGCACCTCGCTGCTGGAGAACGAGAACATCGCCGCAGCAGTGCCGGCCGCGCTCAACGAGGACAACACCCTCGGCGTCTTCCAGATCATCCCCGAAGAGGGTCCGGCCGCCGAGTCCACCGAGAACCTGGTGCATGAGTTCCGCGAGGGCAACCCGCTTGCGGGTACGGATGCGGCCGATGTCGAGCTCTCCGTGGCGGGCATGACGGCCGCTCAGATCGACATGTCAGACGTGATCTCCGATGCGCTGCCGCTCTACCTGGCCCTGGTCATCGGGCTCTCGCTGCTGCTGATGATCATGGTGTTCCGCTCGATCCTGCTCCCGGTGATCGCGACCCTCGGCTTCGTCGGGTCCTTCGCCGCGGCCGTGGGCATCGTCGTCGCGGTGTTCCAGTGGGGCTGGTTCAGCGACATCTTCGGCGTCACGACACCCGGTCCGGTGCTGACCTTCCTGCCGGTGCTGATGGTCGGCATCCTCTTCGGACTGGCCATGGACTATCAGCTCTTCACCGCCTCCGGGATGCGCGAGGCCTACGCCCACGGCTCCGCGCCGCGGCTTGCCGTGCGCCAGGGTCTCCACGCTGGGCGCTCGGTGGTCACCGCCGCGGCGCTGATCATGGCCTCGGTCTTCGCCGGGTTCGTCTTCACCGATGACCCGATGATCGCCTCGATGGGGCTGGGTCTCTCCGTGGGTGTGCTGCTGGACGCCTTCGTGGTCCGGCTGCTGCTGGTGCCCGCGCTGCTTCACCTGGCCGGTCCTGCCGCCTGGTGGCTGCCGAAGTGGATGGATCGCCTCATCCCTGACGTGGACGTCGAGGGTGCTCAGTTGGAGCGGGAGGTCGTGAGCGACTCTTCACGCTCCGCCGACGGGACCGAGTCGCTGGCTCCCCGGGCGGAGCCGGTGCGCACGCGCTGATCCCCCCGGTAAGCACAGAGACGCCCGACACCGCTTGAAGGTGCCGGGCGTCTCTGTGTCATCACCGCGCTGAGTGCCGGTCCTGCGAGGTCTTGGTGCTACTGAGTGTCGTCGTCCTGATCGACCGGGTCGTCGAGCAGCTCATAGACGCCGTCGATGATCTGGTTGGGGCGGAACGGGAAGTCCGCGACGCTGGCCCGGCTGGAGAGCCCGGTCATCACCAGGATGGTGTGCATCCCGGCCTCCATGCCGGCCACGATGTCGGTGTCCATCCGGTCCCCGATCATGGCGGTCTCCATGGAGTGGGCGCCGAGGTGGTTCAGGGCCGAGCGGAACATCATCGGGTTGGGCTTGCCCACCACATAGGGCACCCGGCCGGTGGCCTTGGTGATCAGGGAGGCGATGGCGCCGGTGGCGGGCATCACGCCTTCGGGGCTGGGGCCGGTCGCGTCGGGGTTGGTGAGGATGAACCGTGCACCGTTGTTGATCAGCCGAAGCGCCTTGGTGATCGCCTCGAAGCTGTAGTTCCGCGTCTCGCCCACGACCACATAGTCAGGGTTGGTCTCGGTCATGATGAAGCCCGCGGCGTGGATCGCGGTGGTCAGCCCGGCTTCGCCGATGACATAGCAGCTGCCCTGCGCATTGGCCTCCGGGTCGACCTGGTTCGCCAGGAAGGTGGCGGTGGCAAGGGCCGAGGTCCAGATCCGCTCCTCGGGCACCACCAGTCCGGAGTTGCGCAGCCGGGCACTGAGATCGCGAGCGGTGAAGATCGAGTTGTTGGTCAGCACCAGGTAGGGGAGATCTTTGCGCCGCCATTGCTCCAGCAGCTCCGCGGCGCCGGGAAGCGCCTCCTGCTCGCGGACGAGCACGCCGTCCATATCGGTCAGCCAGCATTCGATGTTCTCACCGTTCATGGTCTGATCCTATGCCCTTCGGCTGTGGGCCTACCAGAACTCGGCCCTGGGACCTCGGGCACATGGCGGCGCAGCGACCCTCTGCCCACAGGCCTGGGACCGATCGCCTCGAGCTCGGCAGCTCTTGACGCGTCCAAACCCCTATGGTTCATTAGTAGAGTAATTAACCATCAAGGTAGTGGACTCGGTATGCTGATGAGTCTTCGAAGAAAGGTGGACGGTTCGTGGAAGAGGGCCGCGCACTCTTTGTGCAGATCGCCGAACAGCTGGAGGCCTCCGTCCTGGACGGCTCCCTGGCTGAAGGCGAGCGCGCCCCATCGACCAATGAGCTCGCCAGCTTCCATCGGATCAATCCCGCCACAGCCGCCAAGGGGATCAACCTGCTGGTGGACCGCGGGATCCTTCTCAAGCGCAGGGGTCTGGGCATGTTCGTGGCGCCCGGCGCCCGGGAGATCCTCACCGCGCAGCGCAGGCAGCAGTTCGCCGCGCACTACCTCGATCCCATCATCACTGAGGCTCGCGCCGTCGGGCTCTCGGTGGACACCATCATCGAGATGCTCCGCTCCCGGGCGTGAACGGCGCCCCAAGCGCTGAAGGAAGGAGGCGGTCGTGAGTGCCGCCATTGAACTGAACCAGGTCTCGCGCAGGTACCGCAGGACCACCGCGCTGCAGGATGTGTCGCTGAGGCTGGAGAAGGATGCCATCCACGGACTGCTGGGCCGCAACGGCGCCGGCAAGACCACGCTGATGTCCATCGCCACAGCCCAGGACTGGCCATCCTCCGGTGAGGTGAAGATCCTCGGGCAGCGTCCGCATGAGAACGAGCAGGTGCTCCCGAAGATCTGCTTCGTCCGCGAAGAACAGCGCTATGTCGACGACGCGCTCGCCAGACACGCGTTCAGCGCCGCGGCCCAGGCGTTCCCGAACTGGGACGCCGAGCTCGCGGCCCAGCTCGCCCGCGAGTTCAGGGTCCCGGAGAAGACCCGGATCAAAAAGATGTCCCGTGGGCAGCGCTCCGCCGTCGGAGTCATCATCGGGATCGCCTCCCGAGCGGAGGTGACCTTCTTCGACGAGCCCTATATGGGTCTCGACGCGGTGGCTCGGCAGCTCTTCTACGATCGGCTGCTGGAGGACTACGCCGCACAGCCGCGCACCGTGGTGATCTCCTCCCACCTGATCGACGAGATCGCGCACCTGATCGAGAACGTGGTGGTCATCGACCAGGGTCAGATCCTGCTCCAGGAACCGGTGGAGCAGCTCCGCGACCGTGCCGTCACCCTGGTGGGACGCGCGGATGCCGTGGCTCAGATCACCGGCACCCGCGAGGTTCTGCACCACGAGGCGATGGGGCGGATCGTGCGGACCACGGTGCTGGGGGCCCTCGATGACGCCGAACGTCACACGCTCATCGAGCGAGACGTGGAGATCGTCCCGGTCTCGCTCCAGCAGCTCATCGTGCGGCTCACCGCACGCGAAGACCCGTCCAACCAGACCACGATGAACCCACCTCAGGAGGTGGCCCGATGAGCAACATCGCAGTTGAATCCACGGCGGCTCCGGCGGCGCAGAGACGGGCGGCCACACGTTCGAGCTTTGCCCGCGTCCCGTCGGCCTTCAAGCTTCAGTTCACGGTTCCCTCACAGATGATCTGGGTGCCGCTGCTGGTGTTCTTCGGTTCCTGGGCCGTGGCCATCGGCATCGGAGCGTGGATCCGGCACATCGCCGGCGACGGGGCCACCATCAACACGGGTGCCTCGCAGGCCACGGTCTGGTGCTTGGCGTTCATCGCGGCCTACTCGGCCTCCCACACGTTCCCCTTCTCCATGGCATTGAGCTACAGCAGGAGGGTCTTCGTGCTCGGGGCGTTCCTCGCCTTTGCTGCCGTCTCGGCCGGGTTCGGCGCGCTGTTCTCCGTCGCCATCCTGCTCGAACGTGCCACCGAAGGGTTCTGGGTCGAGAGCTACACCTTCGACCTCCCCTTCATGACGCAGAATGGGGGTGTTCTCGGAGCGGGGATCCTGGCCGGGGCTGTGTGCCTCGCAGCGATGATGTTCGGCTTCTTCTGGTCGATCCTCTACCGCCGGGTCAGCCTGGCCATGCTGTGGGTCATCGCACTGGCGCTGGTGGCGCTGGGGGCTGTGGCCGTCATGGTCGTCACGCAGAACGACTGGTGGCCTCATGTCGGGGACTGGCTGGCGGTGCAGAGCTCGTACTCCTTCGCCGGATGGGTGCTGCTCTTCACGCTGAGCCTGACGGCGGTGAACTACCTGGTGATCCGACGAGCCGTACCGACGGCCTGAGCATCGAGCGGCTGCACGGCGGAGAGAGACCGCAGAAAGATGCCGCAGAAAGAAGGAGCCCCAGATCGGCCAGCGTGAGGGGGACGCTGTATCGGCCGATCCGGGGCTCCCGAATCACTCGCACCTTGATGAGGTAGTCCCTACTCTAGGACGGCTCCTTGGACGGGCACTTGTAGTTGGCTGGTAAGTCACTGTGAATCCCGGAGAGCGTTTCGGACATGAGAAGAGCCCCGAGTCGGCCAGCGTGAGGGGACGCATTAAATGGCTGACTCGGGGCTCTGAATCACTCGCACCTTGATGAGGTAATAAAGACTCTAGATGCCATTCTTGACGTTTTCCCGTGCAGTTCCTGGGAGCTTCCTGATTCTTTGTCCGCCAGGCATCTTCGCGGTCGAGGTCAGGCCGTTGAGTCCCCGTGCGGCCGGGGGGTCCCCGGGTGAAGCACGAGTCGGTCTCCGTCCATCGTGATCTGATGTGTCTTCACCGGGCGCATCGCAGGCAGGGTCTCCGGGACCCCGGTGCGCAGGCAGAAGGCCGAGGCATGCATGGGGCATTCGAGGGTGTCTTCCTCGACGTAGCCGTCGGAGAGGGAGACCGCCTCATGGGAGCAGGTGTCGTCCAACGCGTAGAACCCGCCGTCCTCGGCGTGGACCACAGCGATGTCGTCATTCCAGCCTGAGTCCTCTGCCGAGACTCGAAACACCTCCCCTTCCGGATACTGGCCCGCGGGGCCGAGGTCGATCGGAGGGAGTGCGTCGCTGGTGGACATGTGTGGTGCCTCTCTGGTGGTGAATGGGTGTGACCTGCAGTCTTTCAGATCTGCTCACCCCGGCAGCTGGCCGCGGAGCTCTTCGAGCTTGCGGCGTTCACGCTTTGTCGGACGGCCGGACCCGCGTTCCCGCACCGGCAGTCCGACGTCGCGGGGTCTGATCCGTTCAGGAGAGTGATCCCGGTAGGCCTTCTGGGCCACGGGTGGCCCCACCCGCTTGGACAAGGTGTGGACCACGTCGAGGATCAACTCATGTCCCGGGCGGCGGACGTGGATCCGGGTACCGGGAGAGATGCGCAGGGAGGCCTTGGCGGGATTGCCGTCGATGGTGATATGCCCGGCCCTGCAGGCGGTCGTCGCTGCGGAGCGGGTCTTGAAGAGTCGGACCGACCAGAGCCACGCGTCGATGCGGACCGGTCCGGTCGGCCCCGAGGGGGCGGTCTCTGTCATGGGTTCAGTCTAGAGAACCTGGGCCGTGGACGTGTCCGGTCATGACCGATGAATGCGCAGACCCCGCGTCCGGAGTGTGAGGGGACACTGTTCCGAGACGCGGGGTCTGCTGAATCACTCGCACCTTCAAGAGGCACCGCCAACACTAGGAGGGGTTCTTGGGTGCGCGGTGGTCAAGGGCTGTGAACTGCCTGGGACTTTCTGCGCCTAAGCGTCGTCTCCGGAGACTTGGTTGTGATACTCGCCGTCGCAGAATCCCACCGTCAACCACCCGGCCACCGGCTCCGCAGCCACCAGGACCGATTCCTCGTCGAGGGAGTCCACATCTGTGTCGAGCAGAACAAGAATGTTTTCCAGGGGTTCACGGAGTTCGTCAGGAACAAAAATGTAGTTCTGTTCGACGGCCGAATAGATCTCGTCGATAACGTCCTGTTCTTCCACTCCGGAATTCATATCAGACTGCAATCCGTCGAGCATTGTTCCCACAGACATGCAAGCTTCTTCTTCGGAGAAAAAGGCGCCGAGCTCCTCGGTCCTTTCGAGGTCGAGTTCGTCGGGATCGGGAAGCTCGCCACCCGGGCCCTCGCCGGAGGGAATCTCCCCTGCGTCGTCGCCGGCCTCTGCCTCGATCTCGGCGTCGTCCTCGGTGGGTTCCGGGGACGCACTTGGCTCCGCGGATGCGGGCGCCTCGGACGTGCTGGTCTCGGGGCTCTCGCCGGACTCGTCCTCGGCCGCGCATCCCATGAGGACCAGGGGGGTCATCGCGATAAGAGCGAGCGTGCTTCCGATGCGCGTACTGGTGGCGGCGGCGCCCAGGGATCGCGGGCGCGTCGAGCAGAAAGTCGATGTCATGGGTCCAGTGTGGCACGTGCTCCGCAACTCGGGTCACGTTCTCATCACAAAGGTCTCAGCGTCAAAGTGGCCAGACGTTCCTGATCGTCGGAAACAGGATACTTCTGCGCGGGATCAGTGCAGCGCCAGGCGAACGTGCTGCGGTCACGATGTTCCGCCGACTGCGCTGCCCTCAGTCATTGAGGGGATCCACGCCCGTCCGCCGTCTGGACTCTTCCGCCGGTCTTCACCCTTCTCTAGGGTCCATCAACCAACCGTGTTCTGTTCGTTTCCGTGATAACGGCATGGTTAAAGTCGAACTCGAAGGTTTTATAAAAACTCTTGTCGTGGATAACTAATCGTGGGTTACAGTAGTCACGACTCGGCTTGCTGTACGCGTAGGTTTCCCATCTTTTAGTACAGTTCGCCGCTTCCCCAGTCACCATATCTGCTTATGAATACCCCGTATGCACGTGTCTTTACGCGCTGTTCCTCACTCGCCCCTTTCGGGGCTCTCCGGTCTCCCAGCCGGTGAATGTGAGGCGCCGATCGCCTGCCACAGGTGTGTCCGGTGTGTTCATGGAGCCGTTCTAATGCGAACGACTAGTGAGGAAGCAACTGTGCCGAAGAAACTCTCGTCTGCCGTCGTCGGCGCTCTCGCCGTGGGCCTGACTTTGCCGATGACTGCGAATGCCGCTGCTGCGGACACCGCACCGATGAACGTGGCGTCGCTGCCCACCGCGGGGGTGGATGCCCCAGCGACGAGCCTCGCCGGACTGAGCAGCGTGGACATCTCCGCAAGTCAGAACGCCACTCAGTTCAGGTTCCCGATCGCCCAGCGTTCCTATAGCTATACCTCGCCGTACGGCCCCCGGTGCATGCCGGCCGTCGGTGCCTCGACCTGGCACCTGGGCCAGGATCTCGGAGCGGCCGACGGCACCCCGATCTACTCGGTGGCCGATGGCACCGTGGTGCGCACCTTCAACGGCAACCGGTACAACGCCGGCTACGTCGTCGTGCAGCACCAGGTGGGCGGAAAGACCTTCCACAGTGCCTACTACCACATGTGGAACGCGAACACCCATGTCCGGATCGGCCAGACCGTGCAGGCCGGCCAGACCATCGGACTGGTCGGCAGCTCGGGACCCTCGACCGGCCCGCATCTGCACCTGGAGATCTGGGAGGGAGCCTGGATCAACGGCACCTCGCACGACCCGACCACCTGGCTCTCCCAGCGCGGGGTCAACCTGCGCTCAGGCGCCACCACGGTGCTCAACATCAGTGCCCCCTCTTCCTGTGACTATTACACCGCGGCATCTACAGCCCTGCGTTCAACGGCGAGCAGCTCCGGATCCGTCATCACGCAGCTCAGCGCGGGCACCGCGCTGAGGGCCGCTCCCGGCGCGATCAGCAACTCGATGCTGCGGGTGACAGCGAATGGTCGCACCGGCTGGGTGGCGCACTCTTCAGTCACTCCGTTCCGTCCCGCCGGGACCGTGCCCGCGTCCAGCGTCCCGGCGGGCACGTCGATCACGCCTACCAAGTACCGGACCACCGCCTCGCTCAACGCCCGCAGCGGACCCGGAACCAACTATGCAGTTCGCCAGGGACTGACTTCGGGCACCGAAGTCACGGTCACCGCCACCTACGGCAGCTGGTTGAAGTTCAGCCAGAATGGCCAGACGGTGTGGTCCCACAGCGACTTCCTGACGAAGGTCTCAAGCCCCTCGACCGGGTCCTCGTCCAGCGGTCCATTGTCCTACGGGGTGAGTCCCGCCAGCGGCAGCTATCAGGTCAAAGCCGGGGTGAACCTGGTCGCACGTGCGAACGCCTCCGGCTCCAGCGCCACCGTCAAGGTGCTCAAGCCAGGCACCACGATGACGCTGACCGGTCGGAAGGGCGACAAGGTCCGGTTCACCGACGGCGGCAGGAACCTCTGGGTGACCGAGTCGTACCTGGAGAAGGCCAACGTCGGGGCAGGATCCGGATCCGAGACAGTCCCAGGGGGTACGGAGTCCTCCAGCGGTTCGCTGCCCTTCGGGGTGAGTCCTGCCAGCGGCAGCTATCAGGTCAAGGCCGGGGTGAACCTGGTCGCGCGTGGGACTGCCTCCGGCTCCAGCGCCACGGTCAAGGTGCTCAAGCCAGGCACCAAGGTCACGCTGACCGGTCGGAAGGGCGACAAGGTCCGCTTCCGCGACGGCGGCAGGAACCTCTGGGTGACCGAGTCGTATCTGCAGAAGGCCAGCTCCTCCACCAGCTCCTCGAACACCAGCACGTCGGCCTACGGGGTGAGCCCCGCGAGCGGCCGCTACCAGGTCAAGGCCGGAGTGAACCTGATCGCCCGTGCAACGGCCAGCGGCTCCAGCGCCACCGTCAAGGTGCTCAAGCCAGGCACCACGATGACGCTGACCGGACGGAAGGGCGACAGGGTCCGGTTCACCGACGGCGGCAGGAACCTCTGGGTGACCGAGTCCTATCTGCAGAAGGCCAGCGCTTCGACCAGCTCCTCGAACACCAGCACGTCGGCCTACGGGGTAAGCCCCGCGAGCGGCAGCTATCAGGTCAAGGCCGGGGTGAACCTCAACGCCCGCACGACTGCCAGCACCACGAGTTCCATCGCCAAGGTGCTCAAGCCCGGCACCACGATCGCGGTGAACGGCGAGAAGGGCTCCTGGGTCCGGTTCACCGATGGCACCAGGAACCTGTGGGTGAGCGCGGCGTACCTGGACGAGGTCAATGAGGGCATGGGTTCCGGCTCCGAGACCATCCCCGGCGGTTCAGAGTCCTCGAGCACCGGCACCCTGGCCTATGGGGTCAGTCCCGCAAGCGGCAGCTATCAGGTCAAGGCCGGGGTGAACCTGATCGCCCGTGCAACGGCCAGCGGCTCCAGCGCCACGGTCAAGGTGCTCAAGCCCGGCACGACCATGACATTGACCGGTCAGAAGGGCGACAAGGTCCGGTTCAACGACGGCACCAGGAATCTCTGGGTGAGCGCGGCGTATCTGGACGAGGTCACTGCCTCGGCCGGCTCCGGCAGCTCCGCCTCGACCGGCTCCTCGAGCACCGGCACCCTCGCCTATGGGGTCCGTCCCGCAAGCGGCAGCTATCAGGTCAAGGCCGGGGTGAACCTGATCGCCCGTGCAACGGCCAGCGGCTCCAGCGCCACAGTCAAGGTGCTCAAGCCCGGCACGACCATGACGCTGACCGGTCAGAAGGGCGACAAGGTCCGGTTCAACGACGGCACCAGGAATCTCTGGGTGAGCGCGGCGTACCTGGACAAGGTCACCGCCTCGGCCGGATCCAACGGGTCCACCTCGACCGGCTCCGAGAGCTCCACCTCGACCGGATCCAACGGGTCCACCTCGTCCGGCTCCTCGAGCACCGGCACCTTGGCCTATGGGGTCAGTCCCGCCAGCGGCAGCTATCAGGTCAAGGCCGGGGTGAACCTCAACGCCCGCACGACTGCCAGCACCACGAGTTCCATCGCCAAGGTGCTCAAGCCTGGCACCACGATCGCGGTCAACGGACAGAAGGGCTCCGCAGTCCGGTTCAACGACGGCACCAGGAACCTCTGGGTGAGCGCGGCGTATCTGGACAAGGTCACCGCTTCGCCGAGCGATTCGAACACCTCCGACTCGAACAGCACCACGAACAACAGCACCTCCCCGAGCACCGCCGCCAGCGGGACCTTCCAGGTCAAGGCCGGGGTGAGCCTCAACGCTCGGACCGCCGCCTCCTCGACGAGCTCCAGCGCGAAGGTGCTCTCTGCGGGGACGAAGATCTCGGTCACCGGCAAGAGCGGTGACTGGGTCAGCTATCGGGACGGCTCCCGCACGCTCTGGGTCCACGCGGACTACCTGACTCAGGTGGCCGAGACCCCCTCGGGCTCGAACTCCTCCAGCGGTTCGAGCACGGGATCCAGCTCCAACACCGGATCCAGCTCCAACACCGGGTCCTCTTCGAACACCGGCTCCAGCTCCAACTCCGGCTCCTCTTCGAACACCGGGTCCTCCTCGAACACCGAATCCGGCTCGAACACCGGGTCGGCGTCGAGCTCGACCAAGCCCGCCAGCGGGACTTACCACGTCAAGCCAAGCGTCTACCTCAACGCTCGCGGCGGCCCAGGCACGTCGCACCCGATCGTGCTGAACTTGAACCCGCTGCGCCAGTTCGAGATCACCGGACGCAACGGCAGCTGGGTCAGCTTCGTCTACAGCGGGAAGACCGTCTGGGTGGATTCCAACTTCATCAATTCCGGTTCGGCGAGCAGCTCGAGCAGCTCCGGCTCCAGCAGCTCCACCCCTACCCTGGCCAACTCGACGAACAGCAGCAGCAAGGTCGTCGGAACCGCCTTCACCACGGGTCAGGTGAACGTCCGGATGGGCCCGAGCACCGAGAACAGCGCAATGTTCTCCGTGCGTACCGGGACGAAGGTCGAGCTGCTCGAGAAGAAGTCGAGCGGGTGGCAGGAGATCAAGGTCAACGGCGCCACCGGATGGATGTCGGCGCAGTTCCTGAGCTCCACCAACCCCGGAACCTCCGGCTCCGGCTCGAGCAGCACCGGTTCTAACACCGGTTCCTCCGGAAGCGGTTCATCCACGGCTCCCTCGACGGCGAACATGCACAAGAAGAGTGCGAACGGACCGTACAGCTCGGCCTGGGACAAGCTGGCCCGGTGTGAATCCGGTGGAAACTGGAAGATCAACACCGGCAACGGATTCTACGGCGGCATCCAGTTCAGCCCCGAGTCCTGGAAGGAGGTCGGCGGTTCAGGCTTCCCGCACGAGGCCACCAGGGCAGAGCAGATCAAGCGGGCTCACATCCTCTGGAAGAGGCAGGGCTGGAACGCCTGGCCGCACTGCACCTCCCAGCTGGGCCTCAAGGGTGACCCGGGCGGCTACGGGGACGACTACTACAAGGTCCATCCCAGCGCGAAGACCGCATCATCGGCCTCGGCCGCAGGGACCTGGACCTCGACCTACAGCGTGCCCCTGCGCGAGAAGGCCACGACCTCCAGCGACAAGCTGGTGCAGATCCCCCGCGGCGCGGAGCTCAAGCCGCTTCAGCGGGAGGGCTCCTGGCTGAAGGTCGAGTACACCAGCGGCGGGGACACCCACACCGGCTGGGTCAACCCCAGCTACATCTCACAGGTCTGAGCCTCCAGATCTGAGCATTCCGCTCAGAGACGGCAGCTTCAGCACCGACAAGTCAGCACGACGACGGCGGGCTCGACTCTCTCATTCGCGGGAGGGTCGGGCCCGTCGTCGTCGGTGGGGTCAGAGCACGAAGCTCGGCGTCCCAGGGGGTCAGCGGAGTCGCGGCCGCTGAATCAGCTCAGCGGAAGCGGGCCTGCACGGCGTCGCCGTGGGCCGGGAGGCCTTCGGCCTGCGCCAGCGCTGAGACGTGACCGGCCACCACGCGGAGTCCCTCGCGCCCGTAGCGGATGACCTGCTGGGAGCGCAGGAAGCTGGAGACGTTCAACCCGGAGGAGTACGCCGAGGCCCCTCCGGTGGGCAGCACGTGGTTGGATCCGGCGCAGTAGTCGCCCAGGGACACCGGGGTGTGGGCGCCGACGAAGATCGCGCCGGCGTTGTGGATCTGCTCCACGATCGCGTCGTCGTCCTCGGTCATCACCTCGAGGTGCTCCGCCCCGTAGGCGTTGGCGATCTCCACGCCCTGCTCCATGGTGTCGACCACGAGCACCGCAGACTGAGTGCCGCTCAGCGCCTGCTTGACCCGGTCTGCATGCCGAGTGTTCCGTGCCTGCAGCTCGACCTGGGTGCCGACGGCCTCGGCCAGCGACAGCGAGGGCGTGACCAGCACCGCAGCGGCCAGCGCGTCATGCTCCGCCTGGGAGATCAGATCCGCGGCGATCAGCTCCGCCGGAGCGTTCTCATCCGCGAGCACCATGATCTCGGTGGGGCCGGCCTCTGAATCGATGCCCACCACCCCCTGGACCGCACGCTTGGCCGTGGCCACGAAGATGTTTCCCGGGCCGGTGATCAGCGAGACCGGCGGGCACACCTGCTGGCCGTTCTCGTCCCTGGCCCCGTAGGCGAACATCGCCACCGCCTGCGCGCCGCCGACGGCGTAGACCTCCTCGATCCCGAGCAGGTGCGCGGCACCGAGGATCGTCGGGTGCGGCAGGCCGCCGAAGTCCGCCTGGGGCGGGGAGGCGATCGCGAGCGAGGAGACCCCTGCCACCTGTGCGGGGACCACGTTCATCACCACGGAAGAGGGGTAGACCGCCTGGCCGCCGGGCACATACAAGCCCACCCTCCGGATCGGCACCCACCGGTTGAGCACCCGGGCGTCGGGTCCGGGGGAGACTTCGGAGGATTCGGGCAGCTGGGCGTTGTGCACCTGCCGGGCGCGCAGGATCAGCTCCTCGAGCGCCGCGCGGACCTCTGGCTCGAGCTGCTCGGCAGCCTCACGGAGCTTCTCCGCGGGGACCCGCAGCGCGGGCGGGCGGACGCCGTCGAACTTCTCGGAATAGTCCAGCAGCGCGGAGACACCATGCAGCCGCACATTCTCCAGGATCGGGGCCACGGTCTCGATGGTGGTCGAGATGTCCTGGGAGGCGCGGGGAAGCACGGAGGCGGCATCGATCGAGCTGCCGCGCAGATCCTTGAGGGTGAGCATGGGTCTCCTAATGGGTGCGATCAGTGTTCACCCGCTGGATCGAGGGCGCACACCCCTCTATTGTCCCCATTGCGGACGCCTCGCGCCCACTTCGTGACGTGAGAGCCCACACACCGGACGCCACGGGGTGCTTCTAGTGCCTGTCCAGAGCGGCGTGGCATGATGCTGGCCATGGTCTTCTCCTGGATGGATTTCTCCCCGAGCTCACTGGCCTCCGCCGCACCGGGTGCCGCTGATGTCGCTCCCGATGAGGCACAGCCCACGGAGGATGTCGGCGACATCGTCGAGGAGAGCGTGCCTGAGGGGCTCGAAACCCTGATCGCCGAGCAGGGTCCGTTCTTCGGCATCATCACCGGACTGGTCATCGCAGTGGTGGTCGGGCTGGTGGTCACGGTGGTCTCATCGATGCTGCTCAAGCAGATCTTCCGGAACAACGATCGCGTGAAGCTTGCGGTGAACCGCACGCGGACCCCGCTGTTCATCACCCTGGTGCTGATCGGCTCCTGGTTCACGCTGAACATCCTGCTCAGCGCGGCCGAATGGTTCCAGCCGGTCTCCTTCGTGCTGCTGGTGGCGGTGGTGATCGGCATCGCCTGGTGGGCGCTGCGGATCGTCCGGATCGCCGAGGCCATGATCTACTCCAAATACATCGGATACGCCGACGGCGAGCTCGATGTCGATGATCGGCGCGGGCGCAGGCTGGCCACACAGGTCTCGCTGATCCGCCGGATCCTCACCGCAGTCATCATCACCCTCGCGGTGGCCGCGATCATGCTGATGATCCCGCAGGTCCGCGCGCTCGGCGCAGGCCTGCTGGCCTCTGCGGGCGTGGCCTCGGTGGTCGTCGGCCTGGCGATGCAGTCGGTGCTGACCAACGTGTTCGCCGGGATCCAGCTGGCCTTCACGGACTCGATCCGCGCCGGAGACGTCGTCGTGGTCGAGGGCGACTTCGGCTCGGTGGAGGACATCACGCTCACCGCGGTCGTCATCAAGTCCTGGGACGAGCGCCGCTTCATCTACCCCTCCAGCTACTTCGTGGCCACCCCCTTCGAGAACTGGACCCGGGTGGGCACGGAGATCCTGGGCACCGTGGAGCTCGACGTCGACTGGCGCGTCCCGATGGACCCGCTGCGTGCCCGGCTGAAGCGGCTGCTGGACTCCGCGTCCCTCTGGGACGGACGGGACTACTCGCTGCAGGTCACTGACGCCGTGGGCGGCATGATCAAGGTCCGCGTCGTGGTCTCCGCGCGGAACTCCGGGGAGCTCTGGGATCTGCGCTGCCTGGTCCGCGAGGATCTGGTGAACTACCTGCGCGCGGAGCATCCATATGCAGTGTTCACCCAGCGGATGCTGCTGACCAACGAGGAGGCCCTGGCGAAGTCCCCGGCGCCGGTCCGCACCGGGCAGGTCGGCGTCGTCGACTCCGAAGTCGATTCGCAGCCGGTGACGCAGGCGGGGGAGGGAGCCTCCATCTTCACCGGCTCCATCGCCGCGGTGCAGCGCAATCGTGAGTTCTCCGGCCCCGGCGCAGAGGCGTATCGCGAACGCCTGGAACGCCAGGAGGAGCGCCAGGACGGACATGAGGTCGACACCGACGGCACGGCCTACCCCGAGGATGTTGCGGCCACGCAGGCCGTGACTCGGCCGCAGCGGGATCCGAACCGCGACTCCCATGATCAGCGGCAGGTCTCAGCCGATCAGGATGCCGAGGAGACCTTCGGCGCCGCGGCCACGCGTCGTCCCGGGGAAGGGTCGCCACGTCCGACCTCACCGCGCCGCCCGCGCTGAGGTCGTGCAGATGCAGATGCAGATGCAGATGCAGATGCGGATGCCCGGTGAGCCGGTCTGGCCGCTCACTCCGTCGGAGGCTGGGACTTCCGCTTCGCGCTGCTCCTGGCCGGGATCTTGGCCCTGGCGGACATATAGGCGTCAACGGTGTTGATCGCATCGGTGGTGGGCTCCGCGGTGCCGTCGCCGGTGCCATACTCCGCACCGGCTGGGGGGCTGCCCTTGAGCTGAGCCCCGGTGTCGTCGCCGCGGTCGGGGGATTCAGTCCGCTTGTCCACGGCCCACTGGACCATCGAATCGGGCATGAAGCGCAGCCCGGCGGTGAGGATCTGATAGCTGCGCGCCGGCACGCAGGTGGAGGCGCCCTGGGCGTTGGCGGTCAGCGCCTGGCGGACGACGTCGTCGGCGTCCAACCACATCCAGCGCTTCGCAGACGTGATCCTGATGCCGGAGCGCTGGTGGAACTCGGTGCGGATCAGGCCGGGCACGAGCGCGGTGACCGTCACCCCGGAAGAGCGCAGCTGCGAATGCAGCCCCTTGGAGAAGTTGAGCACCCAGGACTTCGCCGCGGAGTAGGTCCCGGTGGGGGTGTAGCCGGCCACCGAGGCCACGTTGATGATCCGCCCACTTCGGCGACGCGTCATGGCTCGGGCCGCGGTGTGGGAGAGCTCCATGGTGGTCTGCACGTGCAGACGAAGCAGCTTGCGCTCATCGTCGAGGTCCGAGTCGATGAAGTCTGTGGCCAGACCATGTCCGGCGTTGTTCACCAGCAGGTGCACCGGATTGGTGCGATCGGCCAGTCGCTCCTGGACCGCCGCCACGCCGTCGTCGGTCACCAGATCTGCCACGATCACCGAGGTCTTCACCCCGTACTGCGAGGCCATGGACTCTGCCTGCATGCGCAGGCGCTGTCCATCGCGGGCGACCAGGACGAGGTCGGAGCCCTGTGCGGCCAGCTGGCGGGCGAACGCTGCGCCGAGGCCGGCGGTGGAACCAGTGATGACGGCCGTGTGGTTGCTCATGCTGGCTATCCTAGAGGTCAGACATGGGCGGCGCGGTCAGCTTCGCGCACGAGGCGCCCAGACTGGTCTCCACACCACACCACAGGAGGATCATTGCGCTGGAAGAGACGCGCTGCGTGGGGGCAGCGCCCCCTGGCGGCCGAAGAATGGGCGGTGCTGCATGCCGAGGTCTTCGCCGATGATCTGATCGCGGTGGACGACGCGGTCGAGGAGCTCACCGGGTTCATGGACCCCTTCCGTGCCGACATCGAAGAGGGTCCGCTGGTGGGAGTCACCGACGGTCAGCTCTCCGTGGCCAAGGGCGAGTTCCACGATCCGCGCGGCCGACGCGGGCTGAAGCTGAGCTTCTACGCCGCAGGGGTTGCCGGGGGCGCCGGAGCAGATGCCTTCGAGCGGCTGAACTCCGCGGCCTCGGCGCTGCTGGACCATCTCAACGCTGAAGGCATCACGCTGGAGTCGATCCGCTGGACCGAGGCGGATCACATCCCCCGGCCCTTCTAGGCTCAGCGCTCGCCGAGATGCTGAAGGTGCTCCAGCTGGGCGGCGGCGATCTTGGTGGTGATCCCGGCCGGCAGTCCGCTGCGCTCGCCGTAGATCAGCGCGCCCAGCGCCTCCGCGTCCAGCGTGTCCCCGTTGCTCTCGGCAGCGCGGAGAAGCGAGCGGACCTGGTCCAGACGCTCATGCCGGTGGCTGAGGTAGCGCTCGGCAGCGATGGCCACGCTGGGCTGAGCCGGTCCGTGGGCGGGAAGGAGCTCGGCCTGGGCGTGCTCGCTGAGCTTCCTGAGGCTGCCCAGATAGTCGGTGAGCGTCCCGTCGGGGTGATCGAGCATCGTGGTGCCCTCGCCCAGGATGGTGTCCCCGGTGAACATGGCCTGCTGGCTGGGTGGGGTCGCGCCGTGCTCTGGGGCCCCGTCGTCTCCAGCGCCGTGCAGCCAGAAGCAGACGGAGTCGGAGGTGTGCCCCGGGGTGTGCAGCACACGCAGCCGCAGGCCGCCGAGCTCGATGCTCTCCTCATCCCGCAGCGGATCCGCCGGCCGGCCCGAGGCCCCGATGCACTGTTCGGGACTGTGGCCGCGCACCGGCGCCGCGAAGGCCTCGCTGAAGCTCGCCGCCGCCCCCGTGTGGTCAGCATGACGATGTGTGACCAGGATCTGGGACACCCTGCGCGGGCCGACGACGGCGCGCACCTGCGCCAGGTGCTCGGGGTGATCCGCGGGGCCGGGGTCGATGATCACCACCGAGGGGGCCTGAGTCCCGCCGACGATGTAGGTGTTCGTCCCCTGCAGCGTCATCGGGGAAGGGTTCTCGCAGGTGACCCGCTGCACCGGACTGGGCTCAGACATGAGCTCAGCCTATCGAGCCGGCCGCGTAGGCTGAGCCCATGGCCCAGAACAGCGAATCCCAGAACAGCGAACCGCAGAAGACCGCAGGCACCGAGCATTCCACCAAGGGCGCCTATGTGACCGGTGGAGAGTTCACCCGCGACACCAACTACATCGAGGATCGCGTGGTCGCCGACCCGCAGGCGGCCAGGTCAGCGCCGCAGGAGGAGTCATCCTCGATCGGAGACCCGCGCATGGCGGGACTCACCGAGGATGGACAGGCCTGGCCGGTCGAGCCCGGCCGCTACCGGCTCGTGGCCGCCCGCGCCTGCCCCTGGGCGCACCGCTCGATCATCATCCGCCGCCTGCTGGGGCTCGAGGAGACCATCTCCCTGGGCACCCCCGGACCCACGCACGACGCACGCTCGTGGACCTTCGATCTGGACGAGGGCGGCGTGGACCCGGTGCTGGGCACCGAACGGCTGCAGCAGAACTACTTCGCCCGCTTCCCCGACTATCCGCGCGGCATCACCGTCCCGGCGCTGGTCGATGTCCCTTCCGGCGGGGTGGTCACCAACAACTACCCGCAGCTGACCCTCGACCTCTCCACCCAGTGGCGGGACCACCACCGCGACGGAGCGCCCGACCTGCTCCCGGAGGACAAGCTCGACGAGATGCTTCCGGTGATCAAGCGGATCTTCACCGAGGTCAACAACGGTGTCTACCGAGCAGGATTCGCCGGCTCCCAGAGCGCCTACCAGGACGCCTACGACCGGCTCTTCACCGCCATGGACTGGCTCGAGGACCGCCTCGCCGGCAGCCGCTACCTGATGGGGGAGCACATCACCGAGGCCGACGTGCGACTGTTCACCACCCTGGTCCGCTTCGACCCGGTGTACCACGGTCACTTCAAGTGCAACCGGAACAAGCTCACCGAGATGCCGAATCTCTGGGCCTACACCCGGGACCTGTTCCAGACCCCCGGCTTCGGGGACACGGTGGACTTCGACCAGATCAAGCGCCACTACTACGAGGTCCACGAGGACATCAACCCGACCCAGATCGTCCCCGCCGGACCGGACCTGGCGAACTGGCTCAGCGAGCACGGCCGCGAGTCGCTCGGCGGATCACCCTTCGGCGCCGGCACCGCGCCGGGCCCGGTGGCGACCGAAGAGCAGCCAGGCGGAGCCAACCCGCTCTACCGCTGATAGGTGGCGATCACCTGGGAGTCGTCGTGTCGCGCCAGGCCGGCGTCGGCGGCTTCCAGGTACTTCGCACGCGCAGCTTCGAGCAGCGGCGCCTCGAAGCCATGTGAGCTCGCAATCTCGCTCACCAGTGATGAGTCCTTCACAAAAATTCCCACTGCGCTCGCGACCTGGGCCTCGGGACCCTCGAGCATCCGCGGCCCGCGGTCGCTGAGCATGAAGGAGCCTGCGGCCCCCTCCGCCACGGCCTCGAGCACCTGGGTCGGATCGAGTCCAAGCTTCTCCGCCAGCGCGAGCGCCTCCGCGGCCGCGACGATGTGCACCGAGCACAGCAGCTGGTTGACCGCCTTGAAGGCCTGGCCGTCACCGATCTCGGTGCCGCACTCCACGATCGTGCCCATCGACTCCAGCAACGCGCGGTTCTCCTCCAATCCGGCGAAGTCGGCGGAGACGAAGAGCCGCAGCGCCCCCAGCGCGGCCCGCGCGATCCCGCCCGTCACGGGAGCGTCCACCAGCGTGATCCCGCGCTCTCGAGCGGGTTCCACGAGCGACTGCACCGCCTCGGGGCCTACGGTGCTCATCACGATCAGGCTCGCCCCCGGGCGCATCGCGCCGATCAGACCCGCTGACTCCTGAGCGTGGGGTTCTCCCTCCGGAGACCCCAGGGTGGCGCTGCGCAGCTGTTCCCCGGTGGCCACCATGACGATGAC
Organism: Nesterenkonia maliinae; assembly: GCF_051262655.1. Lineage (NCBI taxonomy): Bacteria > Bacillati > Actinomycetota > Actinomycetes > Micrococcales > Micrococcaceae > Nesterenkonia > Nesterenkonia maliinae. The sequence goes on from NZ_JBIMEY010000002.1 coordinate 444,914, forward strand.
CGCATCTGCGACGCCCGCGGACGCCGCGGAGTCCTCGGCCCGCAGTCCCAACTCTTCAGCGGCCGCGCGCTGTGCGGCCGAGAAGTCGACGGCGGTCAGGTCGAATCCTGCGGCGGCCACCCGGGAGGCCATCGGCAGCCCGATGGCGCCGATGCCCACGAAGGTCACCTTCGGCATGGAAGAGTTCTCGGTCATCTGTGGTCCTCGTCTCGTGATGGGCTTCACATTCTCTTGATGCCATGTTAGCTTATGTGAACTTCACTGTGAATATTCACAGTGGAGTTCACGACTTCATCCGGCTGCACACGAGAGGGAGGGACTTCATGGCGCTGCGCATAGGAGTGCTGGCCGACGACTTCACCGGGGCCACCGACATCGCTGGCTTCCTGGTCGCCGCGGGCATGACCACGGTTCAGTTCACCAGCCCCGAAGATCTCCCCGAACACCTCGACGAACGGGTCGACGCCGCGGTGATCAGTCTGAAGACCCGCTCCATCCCGTCGGATGAGGCCGTGGCGCAGACCCTGAAGGGGCTGACCGCCCTCGCCTCCCACGGTGCCGAGCAGATCATCTTCAAGTACTGCTCCACCTTCGACAGCACCTCCGAGGGCAACATCGGCCCGGTCACCGACGCCCTGCTGGACGCGATGGGGGAGGAGTTCACCGTGCTCGCCCCCGCACTGCCGGTCAACGGCCGCACCGTCTACCAGGGACACCTCTTCGTGCACGACCAGCCGCTGGACGAATCCGGGATGCGCGATCACCCGGTCACCCCGATGACCGACTCCAGCCTGGTCCGACTCATGCAGGCGCAGGCGCAGGGCCGCGCCGTCGTCATTCCATACGCCACCGTGGAGGCCGGACCCCAGGCCGTGCGGCAGGCGCTCACGGAGGCCCGGGCTTCCGGCGCGCGCTACGCCGTGCCCGACACCGTGGAGATGCGCCACCTCGAGACCCTGGGCGAGGCGCTCACCGAGCTGCCGCTGATCACCGGTGGATCCGGCATCGGCTACGGACTGGCCCGCGCCGTGACCCGGGCACATGCGGCGACCGAGCCTGAGGGCGGAGATTCACCCTCCGTCGCCGCAGACTGGACCTTCACCCCGGGGCCCGCCGTGGTGCTCTCCGGCTCCAGCTCCCAGATGACCAACGCCCAGGTGCGCGCCTACCGCAGCCATGCCGCCGCTCTCGCCCTGGACATCGGCGCCGTGCTGGCTGAAGCGGACGCCTACTGTGCCGAGATCCTCGGCTGGGTCGCACGTGAGCAGCGTCCCGACGCGATGGCGCCGCTGGTCTACGCCACGGCCTCGCCCGAGGAGGTGCGTGCCGCCCAGCAGCAGCACGGCGCCCAGGAGCTCTCTGCGGCGATCGAGGACTTCTTCTCCCGGCTGGCACGCGCCCTGCGCGATCACGGCACCCGACGCTTCATCGTCGCCGGCGGAGAGACCTCGGGGGCGGTCACCCAGGGACTTCGCGTGCGCGGCTTCGAGGTCGGACCCCAGATCGCACCGGGCGTGCCATGGACCCGGACCCTGCCCGATGCGCACCTGCAGGGCGCCGATCCGGAGGGCACCAGCGAGGAGGTTCTCGATCTCGCGCTGAAGTCCGGGAACTTCGGGGACGAGGACTTCTTCAGCGCGGCCCAGCAGCTCGCCTCCCGACGACCTGCGACCGAGCAGTCCCAGACCCAGGACGGAGCCAGCGCCTGATGCCACAGTTCGCCGCCAACCTCACCCTGATGTTCACCGAGCACCCCTTCCTGGACCGCTTCGCCGCCGCCGCCGAGGCCGGCTTCCGTGCCGTGGAGTACCTCTTCCCCTACGAGCACTCCGCCGAGGACGTCGCCGCGGCGCTCAACGCTGCGGGCCTGACCCAGGCGCTGTTCAACGCCCCGGCAGGGGACTGGGCCGCCGGCGAGCGCGGCATCGCCTCGCTGCCGGGACGCGACGAGGAGTTCAGTGCAGGCCTGACCAACGCGATGGACTACGCCGGCGCGCTGGCATGTCGGCAGCTGCATGTCATGGCAGGCATCCCCGGCACGGACGCGCACGCCCGAAGCCGCTACATCACCCGGCTGCGGGAGGCCGCAGAGGTCGCCGGGGAGGCTGGCGTTCGCGTGCTGGTCGAACCGATCAACCCGGTGGACATGCCCGGCTACTTCGTCGACAGCGTGCGCGCCGGCGTGGAGCTGATCGAAGAGATCGACCACCCCAACATCAGGCTCCAGCTGGACCTGTATCACGCGCAGATCACCGACGGGGACCTGACCCGGCTGATCCGACGCGTCGCTCCGCTGACCGCTCACATCCAGATCGCCTCGGTGCCGCATCGCAACGAACCAGACTCCGGCGAGCTGAACCACCCCTATCTCTTCGACCTGCTCGACGCCAGCGGCTACACCGGCTGGATCGGCTGCGAGTACCGACCCGCGGCCGCCACGCCGGAGGGGCTCGGCTGGTTCGCCCCCTACCGCGCCGCTCAGACCGGCACCGCGCAGCCCGGGTTCACCCAGCCCCGCGCCGGGCAGAGCGCCCCCGAGCAGGCCGGGGCATGATCCCGGACGAGCGCCGGCGTCGACTTCTCCACATGGTCGAGGACCAGGGCGCGGTGAGCATCGCCGCGCTCACCGAGGTCCTGGGCGTCTCGCACATGACGATCCGCCGGGACATCAAGATGCTCGAGGATGCCGGTCGGCTGGTCTCGGTCAGCGGGGGAGTCACCATGCCCTCGCGGATCCAGCTCGACGCGACCCACCAGGCGAAGCTCGGCATCCGGCCCACGGAGAAGGACGCCATCGCCGCCCGCGCGGCAGATCTGGTCTCACCGGGGGATCTGGTCTACCTCGACGCAGGCACCACCATGCTCTCGCTGGCCCGCACCCTCGTCGCCCGCGCCGGCACCGAGGGCCTGGACGTCGTGACCAACGATCTCGTGGTCGCCGCGGCAGTGGGCGAGCACGCGCAGGCGCGGGTCCACGTGCTGGGCGGCCGGCTGGACTCCGGCAACATGTCCACCGACGGTCCGCTGACCGCCGCCGAGCTGGGCGAGTTCAACATCGACCTGGCGTTCGTCTCGGCCTCCAGCTTCGACCTGCGCGGCCTCTCGGTGCCCAGCCAGGCCAAGGTCATCGTCAAGCGCGCCATCATCGAGAACTCCCGACGTGCCTATCTGACCACCGACAGCTCGAAGTACGGGCGCGTGGCCGCCTTCAAGGCCATCTCCTTCGAAGCCTTCGAAGGCATCATCACCGACCCCTCCCTCCCCGAGCCTGCCCGCGAGCGCGCCGCAGAGCTCGGCGTGGACCTGATCACGGCAACCGCCGACGCCCGAAAGGACACCACTGACTCATGAACATCGTCGTCACCGGAGGTGCCGGCTTCCTCGGCAGCCGGGTCATCACCGAACTGCTCGCCGCGGCCGACGCCGGGAAGCTTCCACATCCGCTCACCACGGTCATCTCGCTGGATCTCAGCCCTGCGACGGTCGATGATCCCCGCGTGGTCTCGCACACCGGAGACCTCGCCGACCCGGCCTTGCTGGACCGTGTCATCGACGCAGACACCGCCGGGATCTACCACCTGGCAGCCGTGCTCTCCGGGGGCTCGGCCGAGGATTTCGACCTCGCCCACCGGGTCAACGTCGACGCGACGCACCAGCTGCTGGAAGCCGCCCGCCGGCTCGAGTCACGGCCCACCTTCATCTTCACCAGCTCGCTGGCAGTCTTCGGCGGCGACATGCCCGACGTGGTCCCGGGCAACCTCGCCGCCCAGCCCGAGTCCACCTATGGCGCGTTCAAGGCCATCGGTGAACTGATGGTCAACGAGTACTCCCGCAAGGGGTGGGTGGACGCACGGATCGCGCGGCTGCCCACCATCTCGGTGCGCCCGGGCAGACCCAACTCCGCCGCCTCCTCCTTCGCCAGCGGCATCATCCGCGAGCCGCTGCAGGGAACCCCTGCAGTGTGCCCGGTACCGCTGGACACCCGGATGTGGCTGTCCTCTCCCAACACCGCCGTGGCCAACCTGGTCCATGCCTATCTGGTGCCCGCCGAGAGGCTCCCCTCCTGGCGGGTGCTCGACATCCCCGGGGTCAGCGTCACCGTGGGCGAGATGCTCCTGGCCCTGGAGACCGTCGGCGGCGCGGAGGCCCGCGCCCTGGTCAGCGAGGTCCCCGACCAGGCGGTCATGGAGATCGTCTGCTCCTGGCCCGGCGCCTTCGACGTCGAGCGGACCCTGGAGCTGGGATTCGCCCCAGATGACAGCTTCGAATCAGCAGTGCGGCAGTTCCACGCGGAATTCATCGCCTGACCAGATTCCTGGAATGACCGGTCTTCTCGCCCGACCCGCAGTCCGGCGGCGCTGGGCCAGCAGAACTCAATGACGTGTCAAGGAGGACACCATGACTGAAACGATGGGCTCTTCGGAGCTTGCGGCCATCATCGGCCTGGCGGCGGCGGTGGCGCTGCTGATCTTCTTCGTGCTCAGGACGAAGATCCACGCGGTGCTGGCGCTGATCATCGCCGCGTCCATCGCCGGCCTCGCGGCGGGCATGGCCCCGGACGAGGTGATCGAATCCATCACCACCGGCTTCGGCTCCACCCTGGCCACGATCGGTCTGGTCATCGGCCTGGGCGTGATGATGGGTCGGATCCTCGAGGTCTCCGGCGCCGCCGAGAAGCTCGCCTACACTCTGATCCGCTGGCTCGGGAAGAAGAAGGAGGAGTGGGCGCTCGCGGGTGCCGGCTTCATCATCTCCATCCCGATCTTCGTGGACAGCGCCTACGTGATCCTCTCGCCGCTGGTGAAGTCGCTCAGCCGCACCACCGGACGCTCGGTCCTGACGCTGGGCATCTCCCTGGCCGGCGGTCTGATCCTGACCCACCACGCCGTGCCGCCCACCCCCGGTCCGCTCGGCGCCGCCGGGATCTTCGGTGTCAGCATCGGGGAGATGATCCTCTGGGGCATCGTCCTGACCCTGCCGGCGCTGTTCCTGATCGTGCTCTACGCGAAGATCATGGGACCGCGCATCGAGGCGATGATCGAGGCCGACACCGGCGAGGCGCTGACCCCCACCGAGGCCTTCGACGAGTTCCAGACCCGCGCCGAGGAGCGCGAGAAGGAGCTTCCCTCACTGTTCCTCGCGATCCTGCCCATCCTGCTGCCGATCGTGCTGATCTTCCTGAACACCATCTCCGCCTTCATCGCCGACGCCGGGATCCTAGAGATCCCCGCAACGCTCGTCTCCATCGCGGCCTTCATCGGGAACCCGGTGATCGCGCTGCTGGCCGGCGTGCTGGTCGCCATCTACGGCCTGACCCGCAAGCAGAGTCGGCAGGGAACCCTGGACGACATGGAGCAGGGAGTCCAGGCCGCCGGCATCATCCTGCTGGTCACCGGCGCCGGCGGCGCGCTCGGCGCGGTCCTGCGCGACAGCGGCACCGGTGACTCCATCGGCGCCTGGGTCGCAGGGCTGCCGCTTCCCACGATCATGATCCCGTTCCTCATCGCCACCGTGGTGCGCATCATCCAGGGCTCAGGCACCGTCGCGATCATCACCGCCGCCTCGATCTCTGCGCCTATCCTGGCTCAGGTGCCCGATGTGAACATGGTGCTCGCGGCCCAGGCCGCAGCGCTGGGCTCGCTGTTCTTCGGCTACTTCAACGACAGCTTCTTCTGGGTGGTCAACCGGATGCTGGGCGTGAAGAACGCCAAGCACCAGATGCTGGTCTGGTCTATCCCGACGACCATCGCCTGGGCCACCACCCTGGTCACTCTGCTGATCGCCAGCGCGATCTTCTAGGGTCTCCCCGAGAAGCCGACCCCCGAGACGCCGGCCCGCAGAGAGGCTGCACGCATGCGCTGCGCACCTCGCGCAGCCCGACCCGGCATCCGCCGAGAAGAGGACACCACGATGACAGCACCCGATGTGAACGAGAACGCGCTGCGGGAGAGCCTCGTGGCCCTGGGGGCGAGCCTGTTCGCGCGCGGCTTCTCCGTGGGCAGCGCAGGAAACATCAGCGTCCGCAGCGGGGACGGGTTCCTCATGACGCCCACGAACTCCTCGCTGGGACGGCTTGACCCGCAGGCCCTCTCTGAGCTCGACGCGCAGTGGGTGCACACCGCGGGCCCCAAGCCCTCCAAAGAGGTGGTGATGCACCAGGCGATGTATCAGGCCCGGCCCCAGGCCGCCGCCGTCGTGCACCTGCACTCCACCTATGTGACGGCGATCAGCTGCCTCGACGAGGAACAGCCGATTCCGCCGCTGACCCCGTACTTCATCATGCGGCTGGGTCGAGACGTTCCCACCGTGCCCTATTACAAGCCCGGGTCCCCGGCGGTCCTGGACGACATCGTTGCGGCAGGGCAGCGTGGTCCGGCGGTGATCCTTGCGAACCACGGCTCGATCGTGGCCGGAAGCTCGTTGGAGGACGCGGTCAACGCCGCCGAGGAGCTCGAGGTCTCGGCCCAGCTGGCCTTCCTGCTCGAGGGGCGGGCCACCCGCCCGCTCAACCAGGAGCAGATCCAGGACCTGCTGGGCTGAGTCCACTGTGGCGCCCCGGTCTTGGCCGAAGAGCTCGCGTCACACCAGATGGGGGTCGAGGACGCCCGGGTTCAGTCCTGGCCTGCCCACCGGTAGGGTTGCTCCAGAGAGTACGCCAGCCGCATGCGAACGGGAGGGCTCAATGTCCGCATCAGATCAACTCGACGGTCCTTTTCAGAAACGCTTCGTCGCCCTGGGGGACTCGTTCACCGAGGGTGTGGCGGACATCGATCCGTCCAGCCCCAACGGGGTGCGCGGCTGGGCCGACCGGGTCGCCGGCCAGCTGATCTCCAACGACTCCTCCTGGGGCTACGCAAACCTCGCGGTGCGCGGCAAGAAGCTCGAGCAGGTCCTCGACGAGCAGCTCGACCCCGCGATCGGGCTGGGCCCCACCTTGGTGACCGTCTACGCCGGCGGCAACGACATCCTGCGTCCCACCGTCAACATCGATGCGCTCATGGAGCGCTACCGCTGGGGAGTGGAGAAGCTTCTGGCCAGCGGGGCGCGCGTGGTGCTGTTCACCGGCTTCGACTCCGGCCAGGCGCCGCTGTTCAAGGCCACCCGCGGACGCACCGCCATCTACAACGAGCACGTGCGCAAGATCGCCGCCGACCTTGACCTCGGCCTGGTCGACTTCTGGCACATGCGTGAGTTCCAGGACTGGCGCTACTGGGACGAGGACCGGATGCACCTGGGGATCGCCGGGCACATGCTCATGGCCAAGGAGGTGCTCAAGGTCCTCGGTGAGAAGGACGAGATCGAGGACCCCGAGATCGACAGCGCGCCGGCGGCCTCTTTGCCTGAGCGCCTGATCAGCGAGCTGACCTGGACCAAGGACTACCTCTACCCGTGGGTCCGGCGGCGGGTCACGCGCACCTCCTCGGGCGATGACATCTCCCCGAAGTACCCGCAGCTGACCTCCCGCGTCTGGTAGCCGGTGGGGCGGCGCGACCGCTCCACCCCACCGGCTCAGGCGCCGGGCCTGCCCGTGTCTACGCGACGACGGCGGCCACGGACTCCGACCACAGCGTCAGTGCCCGGTCCACCTCGGACTCCGAGACCACCAGCGCCGGGATGAAGCGGACCACCTCGCCCCAGGATCCGCAGATCAGCAGCAGCAGGCCCCGACGGGCCGCCTCCTGCTGGACCGCGGTGGCGGTGGCGGGGTCCGGTGCGCCGTCGGCGTCGCGGAACTCGTTGCCCACCATCAGGCCCAGGCCGCGGACCTCGGCGATGCGCGCCGCCTTCGCCCGGGTGTTCGTCTCGACGGCGATCTGCCGCAGCCCCGCGCGCAGCTGCTCGCCCCGCTCGGCGCTGTTGTGAACCAGCTGCTCCTGGGCGATCACCTCCAGCGTCGCCACCGCGGCCGCGCAGGCCACCGCATTGGCGCCGTAGGTTCCGCCCTGGGAGCCGGGCCAGGCCTTGCCCATCAGCTCGGCGGAGGCTGCGATCCCGGAGATCGGGAAGCCCGAGGCGATGCCCTTGGCGAACATCATGATGTCGGGCAGCCGCGGGGAGTCCGCAGAGACGAAGTGGTCGTGTCCCCAGAACTTCCCGGTCCGGCCGAAGCCGGTCTGGACCTCGTCGATGATCACCAGGATCCCGTGCCGATCGGCGCGCTCGCGCAGTCCCGCGAAGAAGCGTTCGTTGCCCGGCACGTAGCCGCCCTCGCCGAGCACCGGCTCCACCAGGAACGCCGCGGTGTCCGCCGGGTTGGACTGGGTCTGCAGCAGCAGGTCCAGCTCCTTGAGCGCGAAGTCGGTCGCCTGCTCGGCATCCCAGCCGTACTCGCGGTAGTGGCTCGGGTTCGGGAACGGCGCGACGACGACGCCTGACATCAACGGGCTGAACCCTGCCCGGAACTTGGTGCCGGAGGTGGTCATCGAGGCCGCCGCCACGGTGCGGCCGTGGAAGCCGCCCTGGAAGACCACGATGTTCGGCCGTCCGGTGGCCTGGCGGGCCAGACGCAGCGCGGCCTCGGCGGCTTCGGAGCCGGAGTTGGAGAAGAACACCGAGTCCAGGCCCGCGGGCAGCACGTCGGAGAGCCGCTCGGTCAGTGTAAGCAGCGGCTGGTGCATGATCGTGGTGTATTGGCCGTGGATCAGGCTTCCCACCTGCGCCTGAGCGGCGGCGACCACATGCGGATGGCAGTGCCCGGTGCTGGTGACCCCGATGCCGGCGGTGAAGTCCAGATGCGCCTGGCCCGCCTCGTCGTAGAGCCACACGCCCTCACCCCGGGTCGCCACCACGGGAGTCGCCTGCTTCAACTGGGGAGACAGCGTCGCCATCAAGAACACCTTTCGGATTGTTGACAATCTTCTTGGTCTCCAGGCTAGCCGTCATCGCCGCACATGGCCAGACTGGCGCGCGCACCACGCGCGAGAGGCCAGCGACGCGGACCGCGCCATCGGCGTAGGCTGGCCCGGGAAGGCCCACGTCACGCCCGTCGCACCCTCTCAAGGAGGACCCATGGCAGAGCAGACCATCACCGCAGAGCGCGAATCCAGCCTGATCGAGGCGGTTCCCAAGCGGCTCTTCATCAACGGCGAGTGGGTGGACGCCGAAGGCGGCGCCACCCTGGAGGTCCTCGACCCCTCCACCGGCAGGCTGCTCTGCACCGTGGCCGACGCCTCGGAGCAGGACGGCTGGAATGCCCTGAAGGCCGCCGAAGCCGCACAGCCCGGGCTCGCCGCGATGGCGCCGCGGGAGCGCGCGAACATCCTGATGCGCGCCTTCGAGCTGATGCACGAGCGCAAGGACGACCTCGCCCTGCTGATGACCCTGGAGATGGGCAAGCCGCTGAGCGACTCCTACGGCGAGGTCACCTACGCCGCCGAGTTCTTCCGGCACTTCGCCGAAGAGGCCACCCGGATCAGTGGCAGCTACCAGACCGCGCCCGCCGGCGGCGCGCGCTTCCTGGTGGCCAAGCAGCCGGTGGGACCCACCATCCTGATCACCCCCTGGAACTTCCCGCTGGCCATGGGCACCCGCAAGCTGGGCCCGGCGATCGCCGCCGGCTGCACCTCGGTGCTCAAGCCCGCCGAGCTCACCCCGCTCTCGATGCTCGCCCTCGCCGACATCCTGCACGAGGCCGGACTCCCCGCCGGGGCGGTGAACATCCTGGTCACCTCCACCGCAGGCAAGGTGATGGAGCCGCTGATCCGCTCCGGCATCGCCCGCAAGCTCTCCTTCACCGGCTCCACCGGGGTCGGCCGCAAGCTGCTGGAGCAGGCCTCCGAGCGCGTGCTGCGGACCTCCATGGAGCTCGGCGGCAACGCCGGATTCGTGGTCTTCGAGGACGCCGACGTCGACGCCGCCGTGGCCGGAGCGCTGCTGGCCAAGATGCGCAACACCGGCGAGGCCTGCACCGCCGCCAACCGAATCTTCGTCCACCGCAGCGTGATCGATGAGTTCGCCTCCAAGCTCGCCGCCGAGATGGACAAGCTCCCCCTCGGCCGCGGTGTGGAGGACGGCGTGCGCGTCGGGCCGCTGGTCGACGCCAAGCAGCTGGACAAGGTCGACGCCCTGGTCACCGACGCGGTCGAGGGCGGCGCCAAGGTCCTGATCGGCGGGACCCCGGTGGACCGCGACGGCTACTTCTACCCGCCCACCGTGCTCACCGACATCCCTTCCGGAGCCCGGATGCGTCAGGAAGAGATCTTCGGACCCGTCGCCCCGCTGACCCCCTTCGACACCGAGGAGGAGGTCATCTCCTGGATCAACGACACCGAATACGGCCTGGTCAACTACGTCTACACGGAGAGCCTGCGCCGCGGCATCCGCGTCGCCGAGGCCGTGGAGTCCGGCATGGTGGGCCTGAACCAGGGTGCCGTGTCCAACCCCGCCGCCCCCTTCGGCGGCATCAAGGAGTCGGGACTGGGTCGCGAGGGCGGTGACACCGGCATCGAGGAGTTCCTCGAGACCAAGTACATCGGCATCGCCATGTGAGCTGAGTCCAGCTGCCGTCTCCGCGCCGAAGCGCCTGACGGGAATGGAATCTCACGGGGCGTGGTTGGACCGGGAGTAGAAAGTTGAGTCGACTGCACTCAAGTCAGTTTGACACCACGTCGAGCGAGTACAAGACTTGAGTGCAGTTCGCTCAACACCGCTCTCGAAAGGAGACCGCATGTCCCGCTCAGTAGGTATCGACCTCGGAACCACCAACTCGGTCGTCACAGTCCTCGAAGGTGGCGAGCCCACCGTCATCGCCAACGCCGAGGGTGCGCGCACCACCCCCTCGGTCGTCGGCTTCTCCAAGTCCGGCGAGGTCCTCGTCGGCGAAGTGGCACGCCGCCAGGCAGTGTCGAACCCCGACCGCACCATCGCTTCGGTCAAGCGCCACATGGGCACCACCTGGTCCACCGAGATCGACGGCAAGAAGTACACCGCCCAGGAGATCTCCGCCCGCACCCTGATGAAGCTCAAGCACGACGCCGAGTCCTACCTGGGCGAGGACGTCACCGAAGCCGTCATCACCGTGCCGGCCTACTTCAACGACGCCGAGCGCCAGGCCACCAAGGAGGCCGGCGAGATCGCCGGCCTGAAGGTCTCCCGCATCGTCAACGAGCCCACCGCCGCAGCCCTGGCCTACGGCCTGGACAAGGGCAAGGAGGACGAGCTCATCCTGGTCTTCGACCTGGGCGGCGGCACCTTCGACGTCTCCCTGCTCGAGGTCGGCAAGGACGAGGACGACTTCTCCACCATCCAGGTCCGCTCCACCTCCGGTGACAACCGCCTCGGCGGCGACGACTGGGACCAGCGGATCATGGATTGGCTGGTCGCGCAGGTCAAGGCCAAGGAGGGAGTCGATCTCTCCAAGGACAAGATCGCCGTGCCGCGTCTGAAGGAAGAGGCCGAGCGCGCCAAGAAGGAGCTCTCCTCCACCTCCAGCGCCAACATCAACATCCCCTACGCCACCCAGAACGACGGCGTCCCGGTGCACGTCAACGAGACCCTGTCCCGGGCGAAGTTCGAGGACATGACCTCGGACCTGCTGGACCGCACCAAGAAGCCCTTCAACGACGTCATCAAGGAGGCCGGGGTCAAGATCGCTGAGATCGACCACGTGATCCTCGTCGGCGGCTCCACTCGTATGCCCGCCGTGGCCGAGCTGGTCAAGCAGCTCGCCGGCAAGGACGCCAACAAGGGCGTCAACCCGGACGAGGTCGTCGCCGTCGGCGCAGCCCTGCAGGCCGGCGTGCTCGCCGGTGAGCGCAAGGACGTGCTGCTCATCGACGTCACCCCGCTGTCCCTGGGCATCGAGACCAAGGGCGGAGTGATGACCAAGCTGATCGAGCGCAACACGGCCATCCCGTCGAAGCGCTCTGAGGTCTTCTCCACCGCCGAGGACAACCAGCCCTCCGTGGCGGTCCAGGTCTTCCAGGGTGAGCGCGAGTTCACCCGGGACAACAAGGCTCTGGGCACCTTCGAGCTGACCGGCATCGCGCCGGCGCCCCGCGGCGTCCCGCAGGTCGAGGTCACCTTCGACATCGACGCCAACGGCATCGTCCACGTCTCCGCCAAGGACAAGGGCACCGGCACCGAGCAGTCGATGACCATCACCGGCGGCACCTCGCTGGAGAAGGAAGACATCGAGCGCATGGTCGCCGACGCCGAGGCTCACGCCGAGGAGGACAAGGTCCGTCGCGAGGCAGCCGAGAAGCGCAACGCCGCCGAGTCGACCGCCTACTCGGTGGACAAGCTGCTCAAGGACAACGGCGACAAGCTGCCCGAGGAGGTCAAGACCGAGGTCCAGGCCGACGTCGACGAGCTCAAGAAGGCACTCGAGGGCGAGGACAACGCCGACGAGGTCAACGCCGCGTACGAGAAGCTGCAGGCCTCCCAGGTCAAGATCGGGGAGGCGCTCTACTCGCAGGCACCCGACGGCGCTGACAACGGCACCGGCGAGCCCGCGCAGAACGAGGACGAGGACATCGTCGACGCAGAAGTCGTCGACGAAGAGGACGAAGCCGAGAAGAAGAAGTAGGGGGTCTGACACATGGCAGATCACAAGAACCCTGAGGTTCCCAACGCCGAGGATCCCGACGAGCAGGATCCCGTGCAGGATCCGTTGGCCCAGGCCGAACAGATCCTGCAGGACCTCCCCGAGGAGGACCCGCAGGACATCGAGGCACTCGGCGGCGAGGGCCGGCAGGAGAGCTCCGGCGAGACCGGGGACCCGGTCACCGCGGCCGAGACGGCCGGCACGACGTCGGAGGATGTCGACCCCCGCGTGGCCGAGGAGCCCGAGCTCACTGAGGTCTCTGCGGAGGACGACTTCGCCGGTGGTGTGGAGACCGAGCCGGAAGAGCGGATCCAGGCAGCCGACGAGTTCCTCCGTGGCACGGAGGAGGAGGCGATCGCCGAGGCAGCCATGGAGATGGATCCGGAGGCGGTCCTGGCCGAGGACAGCATCCGCGAGGAGGCCCCTGCCCAGGACGGTCTCCGCGAGGCTGAGCTGCAGGCCGACCTCCAGCGGCTCCAGGCGGAGTACATCAACTACCGCCGCCGGGTGGAGCGCGATCGGGCGACCGAGCGCGACCGGACCAAGGGTCAGCTCATCACCGAGCTGATGCCGGTCCTGGACGACATCTCCTCAGCCCGCCAGGCCGGAGATCTCCAGGACGGTCCGTTCGCGCACATCGCGACCCGACTGGAGTCGGTGCTGCAGAGCCAGGGCCTCGAGGTGCTGGGCGAGATCGGGGAAGCCTTCGATCCCAACCAGCACGAGGCCATCATGGCTCAGCCCCACGATGAGATCCCCGCCGACCACGTGGCCATCGTGCTGCGTGCCGGCTATCGCCACGGTGACCGCCTGCTTCGGGCGGCCCAGGTGATGGTCTCCTCAGGGCCCGAGCAGAGCTGAACCTAGAGCAGCAGAAAGGAGGGAGGCGCCATGGCCTCACAGGACTGGATCGATAAAGATTTCTACGCCATCCTCGGCGTCTCCCGCGATGCCTCTGAGGAGGACGTCAAGAAGGCGTACCGAAAGCTTGCCCGGAAGCACCATCCCGATAAGAACCCCGGTGATGAAGCGGCCGAGCAGAAGTTCAAGGACGTCGCTGAGGCCCACTCCGTGCTGGCTGACAAAGAGCAGCGCGAACAGTACGACGCCGTCCGCGCCATGGGCTCGGGCGCCCGATTCTCGGGCGGCCCGGGCCCCGGCGGGGGAGGCGGCTTCGAAGATCTCTTCGGAAACCTCTTCAACGGGGGGTCCGGCGGCGGGCGCGGCGGATTCGGCCGCGGCGGCGCCAACGGCCCCGACCTCTCGGACCTCTTCGGAGGAGCCGGCGGGTTCGGCGGCTCCGGCCGGTTCGGCGGGGGCGGGGCCCCCGCGAAGGGCGCCGACCGCACCGCGCGGACCACGATCTCCTTCGGCGGAGCCATCCGTGGCACCACCGTCGGGCTGCGTGAGCCGGACGGCGGCGTCATCGACGTCCGGATCCCCGCGGGGATCCGCACCGGCCAGAAGGTGCGTGTGAAGGGCAAGGGCCAGCGCGGCTCTGGCGGCGCCGGTGACCTCCTGGTCGAGGTGGCCGTCTCGGCTCACAGATTCTTCGAGCGCGAGGGCGATGACATCCGCATCCACCTGCCCATCGCCTTCGACGAGGCCGCGCTGGGCACCGCCGTGCAGGTCCCGACGGTGCACGGCGAGAAGGTCAACATCAAGATTCCCGCCGGGGTGACCTCCGGACGCGTGCTGCGGCTCAAGGGTCACGGCGTGCGCCGCAAGGAGAAGGGTCGTGAGGTCGCCGGCGACATGCTCGTCACGGTTCAGGTCCAGGTCCCCAAGGAACTCTCCGCCGAAGCGGTGGAGGCCGTGAAGGCCTATGCGGAGGCGACCAAGGGGCTTGATCCCCGGAAAGGCCTCGAGGCGAAGGCGGTGCTGTGATGGTGGACCCTCGGATGCGTGACCCACGGATTCTGGACTCCCGGATGCTCGAGCCCGAACACCGGCATGCACCGATGTTCGTGATCTCGGTGGCCGCCGAGCTCGCCGACATGCACCCCCAGACGCTGCGTCAGTATGACCGGATCGGTCTGGTCACCCCGCGGCGCCAGGGCGGACGCCACCGGCGCTACTCCCCCTATAACATCGAGCAGCTCCGCCAGATCCAGCAGTTCTCCCATGAAGGAGTCTCACTCGAAGGCATCCGACGGATCCTCGAGCTGCAGAACCGGGTCGAGGTGCTGGAGGAGACCGTCGAGGCGCTGCGCCACGAGCTGCGCGAATCAGAGCGGCACTCCACCAAGCCGCGCTTCTTCGCCGTGGGTCCGCACGGAGACGTGGTCACGGTGGCCCGCGGCCGTCGCGCCCGGGCGAACAGCCAGGCGCTGGTCCTCTGGGAGCCCACCCCACGCCGTCGCTGACCTGCGGCTGCTTCGATCGGACCGGGTCTTCACCCGCGAGTCCTGCCCGCGACGCGCCCGGGCGGCCGCGATACTGAGCCCATGTCTGTCTCCTCAGGTCCCCGGCTGATCGTTCCCAGTGCCGTGGGGGTCGCAGCACTGATGCTGCTCACCAGCTGCGGCGCCGATCCTGCCGAGTCCGTGGACGAAGCCGCGGGCGCCGTGGCCGAGGCGATCTCCAGCGGGGACTTCTCCGCGCTGAGCTTCTCCTCCGGGGATCCCGAGACCATGGCCGCGGCCGTGGAGAACCTCCATGCACCCTTCGAGGAGATCGATCCTGAGGTGAGCGCCGGAGAGGCGGTGCTCGATGTGCCGCCCGATGACTCTCCTCGCCCGGTGACCGCCACGGTCCCGCTGCAGCACAGCTGGGAGCTCGAGGACCTCGGCATCGACGGTGAGGCCTGGACCTACGAGACCTCCGCCGAGCTCGTCTATGACCAGGAGACCGAGGTCTGGGCGCTCGCGGCGGAGCCTGCGATCATCATGCCCGACTACACCGGTGACGAGACGGTCAGCCTGGTCACCACCCGCGCCGACCGCGGGCGGATCATGGACGATGACGGACGGGCCATGGTCTACAACCGCGACGTCGTCCGGCTGGGCATCGACAAGTCGGAGCTCGCCCAGGACGGGGAGCCCGCGGACGAGGACACCCTGCGCTCCTCCGCCGAGGCCCTCGCCGAGCTGGTGGAGATTCCGGTGGCCCCCTACGTCGAGAGCGTGCTGGGCGGCGGTGACCTGGCCTTCGTCGAAGCCATCACGCTGCGCAGCTCCGAGGGCGATGTCACCGCCACCGACGTCGAGGCGATCTCCGGGGCCATCGCCATCGATGACCAGATGTCCTTGGCAGACTCTCGGGACTTCGCCCCGCTGCTGCTGGGCCGCGTGGGACCGGTGACCGCCGAGGCCCTGGAGGAGGATCCGAGCCTGAGCGTCGGCGACACCATCGGGACCTCCGGCATCCAGGCCTCCTACGAGGACACCCTGCGCGGCACCCCTGGCATGGCGATCCAGATGAACGGCGAGACCCTCTACTCGGTGGAGCCGCAGGACGGCGGAGACGTCGAGACCACGATGGTGCCCCGGCTGCAGGACCTTGCCCAGGGCATCGTGGACGACCAGGACACCATCGGCGCCGTCGTCGCCATCCGGCCCTCCGACGGCGGCATCCTCGCCGCCGCCAGCCACGTCCCCGACGGGAGCTTCGTGGAGATCGCCACCCAGTCCACCTACGCGCCGGGCTCCACCTTCAAGGTGGTCTCCTCCCTGGCCATGCTGCGCGACGGTCTCACCCCCGACACCGATGTGACCTGCTCGGACCGGACCACCGTGCACGGACAGTCCTTCGAGAACTACAGCAGCTTCCCCTCGGAGTACCTCGGCGAGGTCCCGTTCCGCGATGCCGTGGCCGTCTCCTGCAACACCGTCTTCGCCGACGCCTACGACGACGTCAGCTCCGAAGAGGTCCACGAGGCGGCGGTCGACCTCGGCATCACCGAGGAGACGAACCTCGGGGTGCCCGCCCGGATGGGCTCCGTGCCGCAGGACTCCGAGCTGAACCTGCATGCCGCGAACCTCTTCGGCCAGGGCGTGGTGGAGTCCTCCACGCTGGGCATGGCCACGGTCACCGCCTCGATCGCCGCCGGGAGCACGGTCCACCCCCACCTGGTCGTGCCGGGGGAGGACGTGGAGACCCCGGAGAGCGGGATCACTGAGGATGAGGCCGAGGACCTGCGCACGCTGATGACCGACACCGTGAACTTCGGCTCGCTGGAGTCCCTCGTGGACGTCCCGGGCGAGCCGATCTATGCCAAGACCGGCACCGCCGAGGTCGGCGACGGGGATGACTCCTACGCCCACACCTGGGTCATCGCGATGCAGGGTGACCTCGCGGTCGCGATCTTCCTGGAGGAGGGCGAGTTCGGCGGCTCCACCAACGGGCCGCTGCTGCAGGAGTTCCTCGAGGGGGCCTCCGCTATCCTGTAGCGGTGACTTCTCAGCCCGACACCTCTCAGCCCGATCCATCTCAACCCGCGCCGACCGACCCCGAGAACCCACGCCGGACCTTGCTGATGCGCCGGCCGCTCTCCTTCGTGCGGCGCAGCAACCGGCTCAAGCCGAGCTACCAGCGGACCTGGGACGCGGCCCTGGGGGAGGAGCTGCTGGAGATTCCGCACGGAGAGCGCGACACCTCCGTGGCCGAGGACTTCCGCATCGACTGGGCCGCCGAGTTCGGCCGCAGCGCCCCGATCGTCGTGGAGATCGGCTCCGGCTCCGGGGAGGCCGTCGCGCATGCCGCCGCCGCGAACCCGGACACCGACTTCCTGGCCATCGAGGTCTACAAGCCCGGCGCCGCCCAGCTGGTGAGCCGGATCCGCCGGGAGGGGCTGAGCAACGTCCGGGTCGCCGTGGCCAACGCGCCCGAGGTCCTCGATCAGCTCTTCGCCCCCGGTGAGGTCGCCGAGGTCTGGATCTTCTTCCCGGACCCCTGGCACAAGAAGAAGCACAACAAGCGTCGACTCATCGATGAGAGCTTCATCGAACGCGTCGCGCGGGTCCTTCCCGCCGGCGGCGTCTGGCGTCTGGCCACGGACTGGTCCGGCTATGCGGTGCAGATGCGCACCCTCATCGGCGCCTCCACCCAGTTCAGGAACCCGCACGCAGGGGAGCGTGCAGGGGATGCCTCCCCGCTGACCGAGGTCCAACTGCATGACCTGGACGCGATCTCCATGGGCAAGGAGCCGGCACCTCTGGAACCGGAGCAGGCCCGGGACGACGACGGCGGCTGGGCCCCTCGGTTCCACGGGCGCACCCAGACCGATTTCGAGACCAAGGCGCTCGCCGTCGGACGGAAGATCTTCGACCTGACCTTCGTCCGGGAGCAGTAGCGCCTGCGGCCCGGACCGGGGACACTCGCGGCTATACCTATCACTCACTCGCACCTGCACAGTTCCTCCGGCGCCTGCGTCGGGGGAGACACCAAGATTGAGGTACAACACTGATGTCCGAAGAAGAGCCACGCACCCGCAGCCAGCGGCTGGGTCAGGAGACCCGCCGGGTCTCTCGCCAGGCCGGCCAGGCGCTGGGCCAGCTGAACCCGATCTCCCGGTCGACCTACCCGCACAACATCCACCCCGCACTGGTGCCCGGGATCGGCATCGACGAGCAGCGCAGGCGCTACAGCATCGACTGGCTGATCTTCGCGATCACCGGTGTGCTCACCGTGGCCTTCGTGATCTGGGGTGTGGTGAACCCCGCAAGCGTCGGCGAGGTGGCGGGGATCGCCTATGACTGGACCATGGTCCACGCGGGCTGGCTCTTCAACGCCCTGGCCATCGTGGTGCTGGTCTTCCTGCTCATCCTGGCGTTCACCCGCTATGGCAAGATCCCGCTGGGCAAGGATGGGGAGAAGCCCGAGTACTCGACCTTCGCCTGGATCGCGATGCTCTTCGCAGCAGGCATCGGCATCGGTGTGCTCTTCTGGGGGCCGGCTGAGCCGCTGGCGTACTTCCACAACGTACCGGCGCCGCTGGATCACGCACCGGAGTCTGAACAGGCGCTGCACAGCGCCATGGCTCAGACCTACTTCCACTGGGGCCTGCATGCCTGGGGCATCTATGCCCTGGTCGGCGGCGCGGTGGCCTACGCCGCCTACCGCCGCGGCCGGGTGCCGCTGATGTCTGCGATCTTCGAGAAGCTCTTCGGCAAGAAGCACTCCGAAGGCTTCGCCGGTCAGATGATCGACATGTTCGCCATCATCGCCACACTCTTCGGCACGGCCGCGGCGCTGGGCATCGCGGTGATGCAGATCGGCGAGGGCGTGGTGATCGTCGCCGGCGCCTCGGAGCTGACGAACTCCATGATGATCGGCATCATCGCCGTGCTCAGCGCCTGCTTCGTGGTCTCGGCGGTCTCCGGGATCTCGCGCGGCATCCGCTATCTCTCCAGCATCAACATCGTGCTCACCATCGGCGTGATCGCGCTCTTCTTCTTCGCCGGACCCACGCTCTTCCTGCTCAACCTGCTGCCGTCCTCGCTGATGGAGTACTTCGGGACGATGTTCGAGATGATGGGCCGCTCCGCCTCCTGGGGCCAGGACACCCTGGACTTCCAGTCGGCGTGGACGGTCTACTACTGGGCCTGGTGGATCTCCTGGTCGCCCTTCGTGGGCATCTTCATCGCCCGGGTCTCCCGCGGCCGCACCATCCGGCAGTTCATCCTCGGTGTCATCCTGGTTCCCTCCTCGCTGCTCTTCGTGGCCTACGGAGTCATGGGCGGAACCTCCATGTGGCTCTCCCGCGAGGGCCAGGGAGAGGTCAGTCCGGATCTGAGCGCACCCGAGGTGCTCTTCGCCGTCATCGACGCGCTGCCCTTCCTGCAGTGGATGCCGATCGTCGTCGTGGTGATCCTCTCGATCTTCTTCATCACCTCGGCAGACTCCGCCTCCGTGGTGATGGGCATCCTCACCACCCGCGGCGACCAGGACCCGAACAAGATCGTCGTGGTGTTCTGGGGCCTCGTCATGGCCGGTGTGGCCACCGTGATGCTGCTGCTGGGCGAAGGGACCGCGCTGCAGGGTCTGCAGTCTCTGGTGATCGTGACCGCGCTGCCGTTCGCTTTGGTGCTGATCCTGATCATGATCGCCTGGTCACGAGAACTGGCGACCGATCCGCACGCGCTGCGGGAGAAGTATGCCGATCTCGCCGTGAGCAACGCGGTCATCGACGGCGTCCAGCGCTACGGCGACGACTTCGCCATCGAAGTGGTCCCCACCCATCCGGGTGAGGGCGCCGGCGCCGAGGTGGACTCCGAGCACGACGACTACACCGACTGGTACCGGCGCACCGATGAGGACGGGACCCCGGTGGGCTACGACTTCGCCACCGGAGAATGGGCCGACGGCTGGGATCCGGAGACCGGAGAGATCGGCACGGTCGTCGCGGAGCCGAATGGGGCCACCCCGCAGCCGGAGGGGCAGGTGCCCGAGTCCGAGACCGGTCAGACCACCAGCCGGTAGCCGCGCTTGACCACGGTCTTGACCATCGACGGGTCAGGCAGCGCCTGACGCAGCCGTGACACCCACATCTCCAGGGCGTGCTCTGAGCCGCAGTGCGGCAGCACCGCCAGCAGGTGCTCCCTGGAGAGCACGGCCCCCTGGGCCTTCATCAGCGCGCGCATCAGCGCCAGCGGCCCCGGCGCCAGCTGAACCGGGGTGGCGTCTGGATGCGGCAGGTACAGGGTGTCGCCGCTGACCTGGATCTCCCCAGAGCGGGTGTGCAGACGCAGCGCAGAGTCACCCGCCACCGGCTGCTGTGCCGGAATCGCCATGCGCCGATCCTCCCCGTGAGGCCTTCAGTCGAGGCAGCTGCTGGGCCGCCTGGACTCAGGCTAGAGGCAGGGCGTTTCTTCGCTTTGTCGGCGGTGTGACGCTGATATGTCCAGGACTTCTCAGCGGTTCAGCGGGGGCCGCGGCTGGGTCTGCGGGGTCCGCTGCGGGAACGCGCGGCGGGCGAAGATCAGCAGCCCGATCAGCAGCAGTCCCGGCAGGATCCAGCCGGAGAATCCCTGCAGCGTGGCCTGGCGCAGATCCACCGCCACCCCGGCGCTGGCGAACCAGAAGTGCAGGATCGCTGCGGCCGAGATCATCGACTGCGCGAAGGCGGCGGGCCAGATCGAACCCGACTGCATCCGCAGCCAGGCCAGCACCCCGCCGATGATGGTCGCGTAGCCGAGCATCAGCGCCAGCGCCTGGAACACCGGGGTCTGGTCGTAGAAGAACCCGGCGGCGAGCAGCGGCGCGTACCAGAGTCCCGAGACCACACCGGTGAGCACGACGGCGGCGAGCGGGCCCCAGCGCAGCTGCAGCCGCGGGAAGAGATAGCCGCGCCAGCCCATCTCGATCCCGGCGTGGAGGAACACGCCGAGCACCGAGGCGGAGAAGATCACACCGACCTCCACCAGCACACCGGTGGCGATGAACTCCGTGGCGTCCCGGCCCAGCCGGGAGCTCAGATCCTGGACGAAGAGCGGCATCGAGGGGTCGAAGGGATAGAGGCCCAGCGCCCCACCCAGCGGCAGCGCGGCGAGGCTGAAGGCGAAGAACAGCAGCAGACCCAGCACCGACCAGCTCAACAGTCCGCGCACCGGACGCAGCGGGGTGATCCCCAGCGCGTCGGTCACGCTTTGCGGCTTCAACACCCGGGCGGGCTGGTCACTGACGCCTTCAGCTGCGTCCTCATCAGTGCCCGCGCCCTCATCAGTGCCCGCGCCCTCACCAGCATGGTGGCCGTAGAGCACCGCCAGCGGCTGACGCCGTTCCAGCACATAGGCGATCACCGCGGCCAGGGCCGGGGTGAGCATGAACAGGTTGTAGTACACCCCGAGCGGGGCGGTGCTGCGCTCCTCGGGGCTCATCAGCACCAGGGGCAGGCCGATCAACCAGCCCAGGGTCAGGGTCACCAGCACGAAGGTGCTCAGGATGACCAGGGGAGTGCGCGGCGTCGTCGTCAGAGCGGGGGTGGGAACAGTCACGCGATGACCCTACCGGCTCGGGCTGGACTGCTCAGCTGTGGCGAGCGATGAAGAAGAGCCGCCGGAACGGCAGGATGGTCCCGATCCGGGTCGCCGGGTAGGCCTGATGCAGCGCGGCCTTGTACTCGGTGATGAAATCCTCGCGGACATCGCCGGGCAGCGCCTGCAGGACGGGACGCGCGGCGGCGGCCGAGATCCAGTCGAACACCGGATCTTCGCCCTGGAGCACGTGGTGGTAGCGGGTCTCCCAGGCCTCGACCTCCCAGCCGGGCAGGGACACGTCGAGCATGTAGTCGCTCAGCTCGGAGGTGGGCTTGAGCAGCGCATCGGGGTCGATGTGCGTGGCGAAGCGGGGCTTCGCGGCGAACTCGGCGAGCAGCTGGTGACTCGGGGCGCCGAAGTTGCCCGGGACCTGCACCGCCAGGGCGCCGCCGTCAGCGACGTTGTCCATGATGGACGGGAGCAGCTCGCGGTGCTCGGGGATCCACTGGAGCGCGGCGTTGGAGACGATCAGGTCCGCCTTCTCCTCGAGCTGGAGGTCCCGGATGTCGGCACGGGCGTAGGAGATCCGGTCGTCGTCGGTGGCCTCGCTGGCCCGCTGGAGCATCTCTTCAGAGGAGTCGATCCCGGTGATCCAGGCCTTGGGCCACATCCCGCGCAGCACCGGCATCCCGTTGCCCGGACCGCATCCGAGGTCGACGATCCGATCGGCCTGGGGGGCTCGCACGCGCTGGAGCAGGTCGATGAAGGGCTGGGTGCGTTCGGAGGCGTAGGTCAGATACGCCCCCGGGTTCCACTGGGTACTGGGCATGATTCGAGTCTAAATCGCCGTGTTCGAGACCCGCGCGGGTCTCGACACAATCCGACACCGGGTCGCCTGGACTGTGGAGGGTGGTGTATCCGTGGGCGCTCCTCGCGGCGCGCCGGTTGTGGGATTAATGAGAACGACTTGCAATTAGAGTGGGGTTAAATAAGAATGATTCGCATGAACACCAAACATCTCACTCTTCCCTCTGTCTTCCTGATCTCCGCCCTCGCCCTCACCGCCTGTGCCGATGGCGCCTCCGGAGGTCCCGGGTCAGACGAACCCGACGCCGCCGAGAGCGGGGGCGCCGCGTCCGGCGAGCCCGCCGCCGTCGAATCCTCCGTCGAGTCCACCAGCGAGCCCGCCGTCGAACCCTCCGATCGGGAGACGCATGAAGCCGGTGGGCCGAGTCCGCGGCTGGCGATCACCTATGACGGCGGAGTCTCCGTGCTCGACGGCGCGACCCTGGAGGTGCTCAGCCAGGATGAGGCTGAGGGCTTCGTCCGGGTGAACCCGGCCGGGGATGGTCGGCACTTCTTCCTCACCGAGGGGGAGAGCTTCCGACTGATCGACGGCGGCACCTGGGGCGAGCCGCACGGCGATCACGATCACTTCTACACCACCGATCCCCACGTCAGCGACATCACCGTGGACGGTCCCGCTCCGGGCCACGTGGTCTCCCACGACGGCATCGGAACGCTCTTCTTCGACGGCAACGGTGAGATCCACAGCTATGACCTCGCTGATCTGGACGTCGAGAGCCCGCTGGAGACCGAGGTGGCCGAGACCGAGGAGGCGCACCACGGCGTCGCCGTGGTCTTCCCCGACGGCGGCCGCTTCGAGACCCTGGGCAACGAGGACGAGCGCAACGGCGCACGGGTCCTCGACGCCGAGGGGGAAGAGATCGTCAGCAGCGAAGAATGCCCCGGCGTGCACGGTGAAGCGGCCGGGTCCGACGGCATGCTGGCCGTGGGCTGTGAGGACGGCGTACTGACCTTCGACGGCGCCGAGTTCACCAAGATCCAGGCCGACGAGGAGTATGCCCGCATCGGGAACCTCTTCCCGGCCGAGGACTCCCCGATCTTCCTGGGTGACTACAACCTGGACGAGGAGGGCGAGGAGCCGATGACCGAGGTGGCCCTGGTCGACACCGCCAGTGGGGAGATCTCGACCGTCGACGTCGAGGCCCCCTACAACTTCCGCTCCCTCGCCCGAGGCCCGCAGGGTGAGGCCCTGGTCCTGGCCGAGGACGGCGTGCTGCATGTGATCGACCCAGAGACCGGGGAGCACACCGACCAGCTGGAGATCATGCAGGAGTGGACCGAGCCCGAGGAGTGGCAGGAGCCGCGCCCGGCCATCCGCGTGGTGGATGACATCGCCTACGTCACCGAGCCCGATGCGCAGACGCTGCACATGGTGGACCTCGGTTCCATGGAGATCATCAATTCAGCCGAGCTGGACTTCACCCCGAATGAGATCGCGGCGGTCGATGGTCGCACGGCCGAGGGTGCTGAAGATCACGAGGGCGAGCACGCTGCGGAGGAGGACGAAGAGGTCGACGACGCAGAGGTCGATGAAGAAGCCGATCACGAGGATCACGATCACTGATCGCTGGCGCGCGTGAGGCCTGAGGCTGACTTCTCAGCGCCGCGAGTCCAGCGGGCTCTCCGCGTTTGAGTCGTTCCCGGATTCCACGGCTGAGTCCACCGGAAGGGTCGGAGGCACTGTGTCTCCGGCCCTTCTGCGTGCCGCCGCCGCGGTCCACCAGGCTCCGCCGATGATCATCGCGCAGCCCACCAGCTGCCAGGTGCTGGGGATGTCGGCGAAGAGCACCGCCGCCAGCGCCACGGCGAAGACCGCTGAGAGCAGCATCAAGGTGCTCGAGGCGGTCTCGGAGATCGCAGTCATCGCCACGTTGAAGCACAGGTAGGTGAGCACCTGACCCACGAAGGCCAGGGCGATCATCGCGCCCCAGCCCTGCAGTCCCTGCGGCACCTCGAGCCGCCCCAGTCCGGTCGCGGTCAGCGCGGTGGTCACCCCCGCGGAGAGGCAGACCAGGCTGAGGATCGTGAACGGCGCCGATCTGTGCCGCCGCGGCTCCTTCGGTGCGGTGCGTCGGATGATCGCCAGGTAGAGCGCATATCCAGTGCCCGCGGCGAGTCCCGCGAGCACCCCCGCGAGCTGCAGATTCTCCAGATCCAGGGCCCCCGCGGTGAGCGCGACCCCGGCGAGCATCAGCGGGATGATCAGCGCGAGCTGGCGCATCGGCCGCACGCCCTCCATCGCCCAGGCGATCAGCGGCAGGATCACGACCTGCACGTTGATCAGCACGGTCGCGATCCCGGGACCGATCATGGTGATCGAGGTGTTGTAGAAGCTGTAGTCCACGCCGAGGGCGACGCCGGCGATCAGCGCACCGATCATGGTGCGGCGCGAGAGGCTCGCCCTGCCCCTGCGGCGCAGCAGCTCCCAGGCCGCCAGCGGCAGCAGCATCGGCACCGCGAGCAGGCAGCGCCAGGCCGCGACGCTGAGCGGTTCGCCGTCGATGGCGGAGATCATGGCGGCCGAGCCGGCCATCGCCAGGGTGCCCACCACCATCAGGGCGACGCCGCGTGCGGGAGTCATCATCAAGCTGGTCAGGACTTCACGAGCCGGCGGATGGCAGCGGTGGCCTCCTGGAGCTTCGCCTCGCCCTCATCGCCGCCGGCGGCCACCGCGTCGGCCACGCAGTGCCGCAGGTGATCCTCCAGCAGTGCCATGGCGACGTTCTCCAGGGCTGCCGTGGTGGCGCTGATCTGGGTGAGGATGTCGATGCAGTAGGTGTCCTCGTCCACCATCCGGTGGATCCCTCGAGCCTGCCCCTCGATCCGGCGCAGTCGGGACAGGTATTTGTCCTTCTGTGTCATATACCCGTGGTGGTGCTCATGAGCCGGGGCCTGAGACGGGGTCTCAGCCCGGGTCTGGGCCGGCATCTCGGTGGGGGTGTCGAGCGCTGCGTCGTCCATGGATCCTCCTCAGGTGGCCAAGGCCACCACTATATGAGCCGTCTTCCCTAAATATACCCTTAGGGGGTATATTTGCGAATGTTCCTGCACCACCGATTCATCACCCGAGGAGCCCATCATGACTGAGACCCGCCGATACAGCGTCACCGGAATGTCCTGCGGCCACTGCGAAGGCGCCGTCCGGGCAGAGGTGGAGCAGCTGCCAGGAGTCTCAGGTCTTCAGGTCAGCGCCGAGACGGGCAGCCTGGAGATCGCGGTGACGGACGGCGCCGGACTCACCGACGACGCCGTGCTCGCCGCCGTGGACGAGGCTGGCTACGACGCCGTTCGCCAGTCGTGAGCGCAGCAGACACCCCCGCTGGTCTCGCGACCGGCACCGAACGCATCGACCTCGAGATCGGTGGGATGACCTGCGCCGCCTGTGCCCAGCGGGTCGAACGGCGGCTCAACAAGCTCGACGGCGTCACCGCCACCGTGAACTACGCCACCGAGAAGGCCGCGGTGCAGGTCACGGACCCCGCCGCCCAGGACACAGCTGTCCATGACACAGCTGCCCGCGACGCCGCCGTCGCGCAGCTCATCGCAGCGGTGGAGAAGACCGGATACAGCGCCCGGGAGCCCGAGCCGCTCAGCGAAGAGCCCTCCGCCGCCGGCCCGGCCGCCCGGGAGCTGGTGGGGCTGCGCCGTCGTCTGCTGATCTCTGCGGTGCTCACCGTGCCCGTCGTGCTGCTCGCCATGATCCCCGCGCTGCAGTTCCCGTGGTGGAACTGGGTCTCGCTGGCGCTGACCCTGCCGGTGGTGCTCTGGGCCGGATGGCCCTTCCACCGCGCCGCGGCGCTGAACGCCCGCTCCGGAGCGGCCACGATGGACACGCTCATCTCGTTGGGCACGCTCGCGGCGCTGCTCTGGTCGCTCTACGCGATGATCTTCGGCGCGGCCGGCGACCCGCGGCTGCGCCATGAGTTCGTGTTCTTCGCCGAGCCGCCCTGGGCCTCCGGCGCCGCCCACCAGATGGGTGCCGCCACCATCTACTTCGAGGTCGCCGCCGCGGTCACCGTCTTCCTGCTGCTGGGCAGATACTTCGAGAAGCGCTCGAAGTCCCGCGCAGGCCAGGCGCTGCGCTCGCTGCTGAACATGGGCGCCAAAGAGGTCGCCGTGCTGCGCGACGGCGCCGAGGTGCTCATCCCGGTCCGCCAGCTCACCGTGGGGGACGAGTTCATCGTGCGCCCGGGGGAGAAGATCGCGACCGACGGCACCGTGGTCACCGGCGCATCCGCGGTGGACATGTCGATGCTCACCGGTGAATCTGTGCCGGTGGAGGTCGCCGAGGGCGACAGCGTCACCGGTGCCACGGTGAACTCCTCCGGGCGGCTGATCATCCGCGCCACACGGGTCGGCGCCGACACCCAGCTGGCCCAGATGGCCCGCCTGGTGGAGGAGGCGCAGTCGGGGAAGGCGCACGTCCAGCGGCTCGCCGACCGGATCTCAGCGATCTTCGTGCCCATCGTGCTGGTCATCTCGCTGCTCACCCTGCTGCTGTGGCTCGTCCTCGGTCCGTCGGCGGAGTTCGCGTTCACCGCCGCGGTGGCGGTGCTGATCATCGCCTGCCCGTGCGCGCTCGGGCTGGCCACCCCCACCGCGCTGCTGGTGGGCACCGGCCGCGGCGCGCAGCTGGGCATCCTGATCCGTGGCCCCGAGGTGCTTGAGGCCTCGCGCGGCATCGACACCGTGGTCCTGGACAAGACCGGCACGGTGACCACGGGCGCGATGGAGCTCGCCGCGATGCATTCGGCCCGGGCGTGGTCGCTGCGCAACGATCAGAATGCGACCGACGACGACGCCGAGCTGCTCCGTCTCGCCGGCGCGCTGGAGTCGGCCTCCGAACACCCGATCGCCCGCGCCGTGACCAATGCGGCGCGTGAGACGCTCGGCTCGACCTCTGGCAAGCTGCCTCAGGCGAGTGACTTCACAAACCATCAGGGCTACGGGGTCTCCGGCGTCGTCTCGGGACACACCGTAATGGTGGGTCGCAGCAAGCTGCTTCGGCAGCAGGGGATCGACCTCCCGGACGAGGTGGCCGGGCTGCTCGCCCAGGCCGAGTCGCAGGGGTCCACCCCGGTGCTGGTCGCGGTGGACGGGGACTTCGCCGGAGTGCTGATCGTCTCGGACGCGGTCAAGGACACCTCGGCCGAGGCTGTCGCCCGGTTCGCCGCGATGGGTCTCTCGACGGTGCTGCTGACCGGCGACAACGCCGGCGCCGCCCATCGGGTGGCCGCCGAGGTGGGCATCGAGGAGGTCATCGCGGAGGCGCTGCCGCAGGACAAGGTGGCGGCCATCGTCAGGCTCCAGGAGCAGGGCCGGACCGTGGCGATGGTCGGCGACGGCGTCAACGACGCGGCCGCGCTCGCCCAGGCCGATCTCGGCATCGCCATGGGAACAGGCACCGATGTCGCGATGAACGCCGCCGGCATCACCGTCATGCGCGGTGACCTGCGCTCGGTCGCCGATTCCCTGGCGCTCTCGCGTCGGACCCTGCGTGTGATCAGGTCCAACCTGTTCTGGGCCTTCGGCTACAACGTGGCCGCCATCCCGCTCGCCGCACTGGGTCTGCTGAATCCGATGCTCGCAGGCGCCGCGATGGTCTTCTCCTCGCTCTCGGTGGTGGGCAACAGCCTGCGCCTGCGCGGGTTCAAAGGCGTCTGAGGAGGGGTCCAGAGGGCGTCAGGGCCCCGGACCGTCGAACAACTGTCTAGGATAAGGCCATGTTGAAGCCATTTCGCCAGGTCGACGTCTTCGGTGACGCACCATTCATGGGCAACCCGGTTGCAGTGATCGCTGAGGCCGAGGGTCTCAGTGACGAACAGATGCGGACCATCTCGCGCTGGACGAACCTGTCCGAGTGCACCTTCCTGCTTCCGCCGACCACTCCCGAGGCGGACTACCGGGTGCGGATCTTCGCCCTGGACAAGGAGCTGCCCTTCGCGGGGCACCCCACCCTGGGTACGACTCGCGCATGGTTGGACCTCGGGAATGAGCCGAGATCGGCCGGCGTCGTCGTCCAGGAGTGTGAAGTGGGCCTGGTGCCGGTGCAGATCGGTGACGAGACGCTGTCCTTCGGCGCCCCCGGGCTGGTCCGTTCCGGCCCGATCCCGAAGGCGGCCCGCGAGATGCTCACCGACGCGCTCGGCCTGAGCGCGGAGCAGGTGGTGGATGCGGCCTGGGTGGACAACGGTCCCGGGTGGGTCGCACTGCTGCTGGACAGCGTCGAGACCGTGCTCGGGGTGACCCCGGACCTGAGCCGGATCACCGATCCGGAGTACCAGTTCGTGGGCGTGGCGGCGCTGCAGCCCGAGGCTGCTGACACCGATCTCGAAGTGCGGGCCTTCTTCCCCGACGACGCCGGGGCGCTGCGCGAGGATCCGGTCACCGGCAGCCTGAACGCCTCGGTGGCGCAGTGGCTGGAGTACTCCGGCAAGATGTCCCCGCCCTATGTTGCCAGCCAGGGCACGGTGCTGGATCGCCGCGGCCGGGTCCACATCGAGGGCGAGGGTGAGGCGCTGTGGGTCGGCGGCCGGACCGACGTCGTGCTCAGCGGGACCATCGACGTGGGGGAGCCGGCGGCATCGGTCTGACCTTGGAAAGGCTGCTCCTGGGAGTCGGTCTGCTGGCGATGGTCACGCTGGTGCTGTTCACGCTGGTGATGTCCGCGGGTCCGCAGTACCGAGCTCCGGAGGATGGGACGCATGACTGATCGCGCAGGGCCCGGGGCACCGCCCGTGGCGATCCGACGTCCGCGTCCCGAGGATGCCGACCAAATCGCGTCGGTCCACGTGGCCACATGGAAGGAGGCCTACGCGAATCTGCTGCCTGAGGGGTTCTTCACCGAGGATCACGCGCGCATGCGCCGCGAGATGTGGACGCGGATCCTGAGCGACCCGCGGGAGGAATGGACCATCCGCGTGGCAGAGTTCGACGGCGAGATCATCGGCTTCGCGATGGCGGGGCTGGTCCAGGAGGCGGCTGAGTCGCCCGCCCGTCCCAGTCCTTCCCGCTCGCCCGCGCCTCCCACCCCTCCGGCGCGTGAGCTCTACACGCTGTATGTCCTGCGCAGCCATCACGGCGGAGGCACGGGTCAGGCGCTGCTGGACGCGACGATCGGGGCTGGGACGGAGTCTGAGTCTGAGTCTGAGTCTGAGCCGGAGTCAGCGTCGGTGAGTCTGTGGGTGGCGAAGCAGAATCCGCGGGCGATCGCCTTTTACCTCCGCAATGGGTTCCGCTTTGACGGGACGGAAAAGCAGGACCCGGGCGCTCCGGCCATCACGGACGCCAGGATGGTGCGTCTCTGACGAGTACAGTCCCCGCGCGCGTTTTTCGACGCCAAATGCGACCAAATTGGTATCGATGGAACCATTGAGATCCATCCTGTTCGAAGATATATTCGAACCATGCAGGTTGCACTCACTGATCCGAATGCGGAGCCGCTGCGGGAGTCCCAGCGGCAGCTGAATCGGGTCCAGGCTGAGCAGCTGAGGCTGCTCGTGAGCTACGTGGAGCACTTCCTGCGAGAGGTCGAGATGACCGAGCCTGAGCTTGTGCGCACCACCCGAGGGCGCGCGACCGCCGAGTCGGCGGCCATCATGAACGCCGCGGAAGCCTTGGGAGCCGGCGAGGGTCACGTCCACACCCAGTACCAGCAGGCCTGCTTCGCTCGGCAGCACCTGCCGCGGGTATGGGGCGCCGTGCGCGCCGGAGATGTTCCCGTACGTTCCCTGGTTCGTGTCATCTCCGCGGCCGACCGGCTCGTGTCACCGATCCACCGCGAACGCCTCGACGTCGCCGCTGCGGACTACGCGCTGACGCACCGCCCCGCGCGGCTGAGCGCCTGGCTGAACCGCTATGTGGCTCGAACAGAGCCGGATCAGCATCTCCATCGGTGTCGGCGCAGCCATGCCGAACGTCGGGTCTGGCTGGAGCACCTGGAGGACGGGGTCAGCATCCTCCACGCGATGCTGCCCACCCTCACCGCAGAGGCCATCAAGAACCGGCTCGTCGATGTTGCGCGGAGCCCGAAGCAGGATGTTCCCTACGATCCGTGCGTCGAACGGCCCGTGATGGAGAGCCCTGGTGAGAGCGGGGAGCTCGGTGGCGCCGGCACGACGCCGGGCATCGGTGGCGCCGCGCCGACCGGCGGTCCGGGTCGATTCGACTGGCTGGGCCTCGCCTCTGAGGGGTCCGAGGGCGGAGTGGATCTCGGGCGGGAGGCTGCGACCCCAGCACCAGTGGAGGGTCTCGCCGCGGCGGCCAGCGAGGGGTCCGGCGGTCTCGTTCCAGCCCCGATGAGCCGAGAAGCCGGGGATCCCAGGACACAGGCCCAGCGGGAAGCAGACCTCGTCGCCAACTGGCTCCTCACCGGGCAGACCGAGGCTGGGATTCCGATCAACGCACACGTCGGAATCCTGATCGAGCCCGCGACGCTCATGAGCGGTTCGGATCGACCAGCGATCAGCCGAAACCGCCGGCACACCTATCCTGCCGAGATGATCCGGCGAATCATCCTCAGCGAGGAACATCAGATCATTTGGACTCCGGTGCCGATCTCGAAACAAAGACCCGATCCTCCCGCCGTGACGTTCACCCCACCCGACACGCGGCCTGAGCGAACCGAATCACCCGCCGCCACCGCCACCGCCGCACCCACCGACCCGCCGGTCGCCACCACGCTCACCGAGCCGCCGGTGGCCACCACACCCACCGGGCCGCCGGTCGGAGCGCTCGGACCTCTCCATCGGGTCTACGAAAGCCGGTTCGTGCCTCAGCTCCTTCGCCGGGCCATCGAGTTCCGAGATGGGACCTGCCAGGCACCGGGCTGCATGGTGGCCGCCGAGCACTGCGACATCGATCATCAGATTCCATGGCCGCACGGTGAGACCACCGCCGCGAACCTGTGGGCGCTGTGCCGCAAGCATCATCGGCTCAAGACAGCGGGATTCCTGGATGTCCCTCAGGATCGACCACCTCCGACGAACCCGTAAGCTGGGCAGTCACCGCCCGATGACCCGCCCAAAGCTATGCGAGCAGACTGCCGACAGCCCCGCCCGGGGTGCTCGCCGCCACGAAGGACCCCATGACCGACGAATACCGGCTTTCCGCCGCCAGCCTGACCTCGGGGTATGAGGAGCGGCAGGTGCTTGAAGACCTGACCATCAGGATTCCGGACGGGTCCTTCACGGTCATCATGGGCCCCAACGCCTGCGGGAAGTCCACGCTCCTGCGCAGTCTGGCCCGGCTGATCAAGCCCACCGGCGGACAGGTCCTGCTCGACGGGGAGTCCATCTTCAACATGCCCACCAAGGAGCTCGCCCGCACGGTGGGGCTGCTTCCGCAGTCCGCGATCGCGCCGGACGGGATCACCGTCTTCGACCTGGTCTCACGTGGACGTCACCCGCACCAGCACATGTTCAAACGCTGGGGCCACGAGGACGAGGCGGCCGTGCGCTCAGCGTTGGAGAACACCGGAATGACCCAGCTTGCCAGCCGTGAGGTCGATGCCCTCTCCGGGGGTCAGCGCCAGCGCGCGTGGATCGCGATGGCGCTCGCCCAGGAGACTCCGCTGCTGCTGCTCGATGAGCCGACCACCTATCTCGACATCGCGCACCAGATCGAGATCCTCGAACTCTGCTCGCGCCTCCAGCGAGAGGGCCGCACCCTGGTCGCCGTGCTCCACGACATCAACCAGGTGCTGCGCTACGCCTCCCACATCGTCGCGATGAAGGACGGCCGCATCGCCGCCGAGGGAACCGCCGAGCAGGTCGGCACCGAAGAAACGATCCGCAGCGTCTTCGGCGTCGACTCTCTCGTCATCGAAGACCCCGAGACCGGCAAGCCGCTGATGATCCCCAAGGCCCCGGTGCACTGAGCCTTCCGTCCGGCGTCGAGAGCGTGTGAAACTGCTGGGCAGCGGAGAGGAACGCTCAGGAGGGCACAGTGGGCAATCTCATCTATTTCATGCTGGTCTCAGCAGATGGCTACGTCGCCGATCGGTCGGGTGACTTCCAGTGGGGTGAGCCCGATGAAGAAGTCATGGAGGCCATCAATGACCAGACCCGCCAGATCGGCACCTACCTCTACGGGCGGAAGATTTATGAGCTGATGAGCGTCTGGGAGACGGATCCCTCGTTGGCCGAGGGGTCCGTGCAGTCGGCTGAGTTTGCCAAGATCTGGACCGCGGCCGAGAAGATCGTCTATTCCACGACGCTCACCGAGGCCACCACCAGACGCACCAGGATCGAGCGCGAATTCGACCCCGCGGAGGTTCAGCGAATCAAGGAGGCCAGCGTCGCGGATCTCACGATCGAGGGCCCCACACTCGCCGCGCACGCGCTGCGCCATGGCCTTGTCGATGAGATCCACATGCTGGTCTGTCCTCTGGTGCTCGGTGGCGGCCTGTCCATGCTTCCGGGGCTGAGGATGGAGCTGACTCTGCGCGACGAGCACCGATTCAGCAGCGGAATGGTGCAGCTCAGCTATGCCGTGAGGCGCTGAAGGCCACGATCTCTCACCGACTCAGCCGCGACCACAGCTCGGCGTCGAAGGACTCTGGAGCCAACGCCGACATGTGCCGCACCGCGTTGTCGAGCTTCAGCCGCCAGGAGCGCACCGCCGCTTCGGCGTCTCCCGCGAGCACCGCGGTGAGGATGCGTCGATCGTCGCTCACGATGCGCTCCACGGCGGGGCTGTAGTCCAGGCGCAGCACGGCGATGAACATCCGTACTCGCAGAGTCAGCGCGTGGAACGCGCGGGCCGACTGGCTCAGTCCCGAGGCCTCGGCCAGCTCCTGCTGAAACTGCAGATCAGCCAGTCCGACGTCGGATCGGGTGCCCTGAGTCGCCGCCGCCTCCACGGCCCCCAGCGCGAGTCTGACCGGCAGCATCTGATGCCGGGGCTGCACCGCGCAGGCCCGCAGCAGCACCATGCCGATGTGCAGTCGGGCGGCGTAGAGATCGACGACGTCGGCCACGGTGACCCCGGGGACCCTGAAGCTGCCCTGATCGGAGTCCAGCAGGCCGTCATCGACCAATCGGCTCATCGCTGAGCGCACAGTGCTGCGGCTGAGGCCCAGGCGGTCACCGAGAACGTTGGGAGAGAGCCGGTCTCCGGCGCGGAAGCGCGAATTGGTGATCTCCCTGCGCAGAGCGATCGCGATCTGCTCGGTCACCGAGAGCTCGACCTGGGAGAACCAGCGGTTCCGTGGCGAGCGTTCCAGCTCGGCGGGCAGTGCAACATCCTCAGTGGCTGAGTCAGAAATGTTGGGGTTTCTCGGGAGGCCGCGCCGCCACTCCGTGCCGTGCAGACCTCGTCCGGCACGCCGGGCGAGCAGATCGAGCAGATCCCCGGGAATGGCGTCGACGGTGGGCGCGCAGCGGCTCAGCAGTCCGGCGGTCCGGTCCAGGAACTGCTCCCAGTCAGGGTCGTGCGCGTCCCAGCAGGCGCTCAGCTGGTCGGGGGTGAGGAGCGAGGCCTCCGCAGACGCCGCTTCACCGGCGTCACGGACCCGCCACCGCGCCGCCTCCGAGGCGTGGAGCGACGCCATCAGAGCGGTGGCTCGACGCTCAGCGGCGGTCTTCTCCGAGGTGGCCACAGTCTGGGCGCCGGGCGCCGATGCCCCGCGTTCCGGAGCGAAGCGCAGCCTGATCTGCGGGAACCGGACGTGGACCTCGGCCAGGACCAGCGCGCTTCTGCGGGAGTCCCGGCTCGCGCCGGCGCCGACAGAACTCGCGCCGGACCCGACAGAATTCGTGCCGCCACTGGCAGCGTGACCGCCGGCCCCGCCGCCCTCCGCGGGAACCCGTCGGATGCGCCGGCAGGCGCGGCTGACCAGGGTCTGACTCAGTCCGGTGAGCTCAGCGATGCGGCGCGTGGAGAAGTCTGGGGTGCTGACCCGGGCTCCGGCGGTGGCCAGGACTGCGGCGACGATGTCATCGGCGGTGTCCTGGATGCGCGGACGGCCTCGGCCAGTGGTCTCCATACTCGTCAGTATCCTCGCTTTATGACTCAGATGGTATCGACGTGGCAGGTCATTCGATGCCCAACAGGTGTGCTTCGCCACACACTGGGAGTCAGCAGTCCGAGCACTCTGTCAGCTGAACCCGCATCCCGCGTGCAACATCCCGCGCGGAACATTCCGTGTGAAACATCTCTGCGTGAAATATCGCCGTGTGAAATGAGGCCCCGATGTCCACCCTGAACACCGCCGAGCTCACCGACCTCTCCGAGGCCGCGGTCTCCAAGGTCACCCGCTGGTTGCAGCGGGGCCCCCACGCCTCGGGCACGAGTGGCGCAGGTTCCAGCAAGCCCAGCAAGAACCACGCTGCCGCAGACAAATCCGCGCAGCGCCTCTCCGCCGTGCTCTCTCACCCCAACGGGTTGGACTTCACCGTCGGATTCGTGGACCGGGTCATCCGCACCGAGGACACCAAGGCAGCCGCCTCCGCGCTCGCTGAGCTGGGTGGACTCGCACCCGACACGCTCTCCGCGCTGGACCGCGCGCAGATCCGCGCTGGCAGCACGCTGGCGAAGACGCTTCCCGACGTCGTCGTCCCGGCAGCTCGGGCGCGCATGCGCTCCATGGTCGGGCACATGGTCGTCGACGCCCGGGACAAGCCCTTCGGCAAGGCCGTCGCCTCGATCAAGCAGGACGGCCACCGGCTGAACATCAACCTCCTCGGCGAGGCGGTGCTCGGCGAGGCCGAGGCGGACAAGCACCTGCAGGACACCGTCGACCTGCTGCGCCGCGAGGACGTGGACTACGTCTCCATCAAGGTCTCCTCCATCGCCTCGCAGATCTCCATGTGGGGCTTCGAGCAGACCGTGGACTATGTGGTCGCCCGGCTGATCCCGATGTACCAGGAGGCCGCCAAGGCCCCCGCCGGTTCGAAGTTCATCAACCTGGACATGGAGGAGTACCGCGACCTCAACCTGACCATCGCGGTGTTCAAAACCCTGCTCTCCCGCCCGGAGCTCAAGCACTACGAGGGCGGCATCGTGCTGCAGGCCTACCTGCCCGACGCGCTCGGCGCCACACAGGAGCTCGCTGAGTTCGCCAACGCGCGGGTCGCCGCCGGGGGAGCCGGGATCAAGATCCGCCTGGTCAAGGGCGCGAACCTCGCTGTGGAAAAGGTCCACGGCGAGATCGCCGGCTGGCCCCAGGTGACGTGTGAGTCCAAGGAAGCCACCGACGCGAACTACAAGCTGGTCCTGCACTGGCTGCTGACTGCTGAGAACATGGCCGGGGTGCGAATCGGCGTGGCCGGACACAACCTCTTCGACATCGCCTTCGCCCACCTGCTCGGCGCCGAGCGGGGCGTCAGTCACCGGCTCGAGTTCGAGATGCTCCAGGGCATGGCCACCGAGCAGGCCGAGGCGGTCAGCGCCGACGTCGGCCAGCTGCTGCTCTACGTGCCGGCTGTGCGCCCCGCCGAATTCGACGTCGCCATCTCCTACCTGGTCCGTCGGCTCGAGGAGAACGCCGCCAGCGAGAACTTCATGTCCGGCATCTTCGAGCTGGAGGTCGACGAATCCGGCCGCGGCAGCGAGGTCTTCGAGCGCGAGGCGCAGCGCTTCCGCGACTCGCTCGCGCTGCTGGAGGAGATCCTCACCAAGCACGGACACGCCGCGCCCAGCCCGCAGCACTCCCAGGACCGCAGCCGCGACGAGCAGCGGGGTGCGGACCAGTTCAAGGACGGCGACTCCGCCGGTTCCGATGTCGCAGCCCTCCCGCCCTTCGTGAACGAGCCCGACACCGATCCCGCGCTGCCGGCGAACCAGCGCTGGGCCGCGGACGCGATCGCCCGCGCCTCACAACCGGGTTGGCTCGAGGGTCAGTCGCTGCCGGAGAAGATCAGCGGCGACCGCATCGACGAGGTGGTCGCGCAGGCTCGCGCGGCGGCTGAGCCGTGGGCGGCTCGCCCCGCTCTCGAACGTGCCCGCATCCTGTACCGCGCGGCCGACATCCTCGCCGCGCGGCGTGGACACCTCGTCTCGATCGCCGCCGCCGAGGTGGGCAAGTCTGTGGCGCAGACGGACCCGGAGATCTCCGAGGCGATCGACTTCGCTCGGTACTACGCGCACAGCGCGCTGGAGATCGAGCGGGTCGAACACGCCCGATTCGTCCCTGACCGCCTGGTGCTGATCACCCCACCGTGGAACTTCCCGCTCGCCATCCCGGCCGGCGGCACCTTCGCCGCGCTCGCCGCGGGTGCAGCGGTGATCCACAAGCCCTCGAACCACACCCCGCACTGCTCGATGGCGATCCTGGACGCGCTCTGGGATGCCGGAGTGCCGCGCGAGGTCCTGCACGGGGTCTATCCCTTCGAGGGGGAGGACGGCAAGCGCCTGGTCTCCCACGACGGGATCGACCGGGTGATCCTCACCGGCGCCTCGGAGACCGCCGCGATGTTCCGCTCCTGGAAGCCCACCCTGGCCATCAATGCGGAGACCTCCGGCAAGAACGCCCTCGTCGTCACTCCTTCGGCCGACCGCGACCTCGCGGTGGCTGACCTGGTCACCTCGGCCTTCGGCCACGCCGGGCAGAAGTGCTCCGCCGCGTCACTGGGCATCCTGGTCGGCAGCGTGTATGACTCCGAGCGGTTCCGCCGCCAGCTGGTCGACGCCGCGTCCTCAATGATCGTGGACTGGCCGAGCAGCCTCGCCGCCACGGTCGGCCCGCTGACCGAGGAGCCCAGCGAGAAGCTGCACCGCGCGCTCACGACCCTCGAGCCCGGTGAGACCTGGCTCCTGGAGCCGAAGCAGCTCGATGACACGGGCCTGCTGTGGTCCCCGGGGATCAAGGACGGCGTGAAGCCGGGGTCATTCTTCCACCTCACCGAGGTCTTCGGGCCGGTGCTGGGGCTCATGAAGGCCGGCGACCTGGATGAGGCGATCTCCGCCCAGAACCAGGTCGACTTCGGCCTCACCGGCGGCATCCACTCACTCGAGACCGCCGAGGTCCAGACCTGGCTTGACAGGGCTCAGGTGGGCAACGCCTATGTCAACCGCGGCATCACCGGAGCGATCGTCCAGCGCCAGTCCTTCGGCGGCTGGAAGCAGTCCTCGGTGGGCCTGGGATCGAAGGCCGGTGGCCCCAACTACGTCATGCTCTTCGGTCGCTGGGAAGATGACCTCGTGGGCGCCGCAGCTCCGGCGGCAGGCGCTGCCGGAGTCGGTCTCGAGGAGACCGTGGGAAAGCTCATGGACGCAGCGGTCAGCTCCGGGATCGTCTCTGGGGCGGATCGCGCCTGGCTCTCCGCCGCAGCCGCGGACGACCAGCGCTGGTGGGAGACCGAGTTCGGTCGGCCCACGGACCGCACCGGTCTGGGCAGCGAAGCCAACATCTTCCGCTACCTCGGGGAGGACGTGCTGCTGCGCGTCGGCGTCGACGCCACCGCAGTCCAGGTGCTGCGCGCGCTGATCGCCGCGCAGCGCGCAGGGGCCCGGGTGAGCATCTCCGCATACCCGAAGCTGCCGCCCGCCACAGCGAAGGCCCTGGAGCTGGGACGCAAGACATGCAAGCTCTCGGTCACTCAGGAGACCACCGGAGCGTTCTCCGCTGCGCTGGCCGCCGGTGAGCATGACCGCGGAGTCGGGGTGCGGGTGCGGATGCTCGGCACCGTGGACGCCGAGCTGCGTACGCGGCTCGCAGACCGCCCCGAGGTGGCGCTGATCGCCGACGAGGTCACCGCCTCCGGTCGCGTCGAGCTGCGCTACTGGCTCAAGGAGCAGGCGGTCTCGATGACCCTGCATCGTTTCGGCAATCCCGCCCGGGATTTCCATCGGCTGGCGGGGGAGCTCAAGCGGCCGGTGGGCTGAAACCGGTGGGCTG
This sequence comes from Nesterenkonia maliinae, assembly GCF_051262655.1. Taxonomy (NCBI): domain Bacteria; kingdom Bacillati; phylum Actinomycetota; class Actinomycetes; order Micrococcales; family Micrococcaceae; genus Nesterenkonia; species Nesterenkonia maliinae. Next base: position 483,081 of record NZ_JBIMEY010000002.1, read on the forward strand.
AAGTCGGTGGGCTGAAGTCGGTGGGCTGAGTGGGTCGACTGAGTGAGCGGGCCCGGCCCTGGTGACCCGGCTTGGTCACCCGCCCTGGCGGATGCGCAGCGTGTGCGCCGCCAGGGCGAGGACCGCGCCGTACTGCAGCCCGGCGGCGTCCTTGATCGGGATGGGCTCGAGGTCCTGCTCCTGCGCCGCGGCTTCGGTCATCCAGTCCGCGTAGATCGGTGCGAGCTCCTCGGCCAGGCTGGCCGCTCCGAGTTCACCGAGTGCGCGCAGGAACATGCCGCCGAAGCGCAGCCGCAGCATGTGCAGGATGCCCTGCAGCCCGTGGAGCTCGGCCACGGTCGCCTCCCGCTGACAGGCCGGATCTTCGGCTCGGGCGCGCTGGGACTCTGCGGCCTGGCCCAGCAGCGGCAGGAACGCTCGGCTGGCGCGCAGCAGCGGCGGCTCGCCCGTCTGCGTCGCCTCTGGCTCCGGGCCCAGCCGACCCAGCAGTCCCATCAGCAGCTCGCCGGAGGCGCTCAGCGCAGCCGCCTGGTCCATCAGAGCCGCCGCGTAGTGCTGCCCGCTGGGACTGATGTCGTCGGCGAGCAGGTGCTTCCACTGCGGCATCTCGGCCACCATCGAGAGTGTGCCGTGGCGCCGCGCGTAGCCCGTGGAAGACTCCCCGGTCGAGCCCTCGGGGAAGGGATCCAGCCCCAGGGCCTCCACCCAGTCATAGGCCTCCTCCAAGGTGCCCATGGCGAAGATGCCGGGGGAGAGGCCCTTGAAGTGCGCCGCTTCGGGCTCCCCGCGGTGCAGCGGGATGCCCATGGCGCCGGGGAGCTCGCTCAGCAGCTCGAGCAGCGGCTCGACCTGGGTGGACCGGCCTGCGGAGGGGTCAGCAGACGGCGCGGCGGAGAGGGTGTCGCAGAGGTAGTAGTAAGCCCCGCCCGATTCGGCGTTGTGCAGCGGCATGTAGAAGTCGGGCCGGGTCAGGTCGATGGCGCGTTGCAACGCGTGGGTCTCGGGCAGCATCGCGTCGAAGTGTGCCGCCTTGTAGCGGAACGGGAAGGTCCACTCCACCTGCTCCGGGCCCGCCGGGCGGTAGAAGTTCTGGAAATACAGCTCGCGGTCCTCCGGCGCGTGGAACCAGCCCTCGTTGAGCCGCATCGAATCCGGATCCGCGCAGGGCAGGAGATGCCAGCTGCTGGACAGGGCTCCACGCAGCTCAGCGTCGCTGAGCAGCTGGGTGGCCAGGTGCAGCATGGTCCAGGAGCCGATCGGCTCATTCGGGTGCACCCCGCCGGCGAGCAGCCCGGAGAGAGTCTCCGGAGCGTCTGCATCGGGGCCCGCGATCGAGTAGAGCAGGATCGGCTCCCCGGCCCGGGAACGCCCCAGCTCCGTCACGCTCATCTGCTCAGGGTGCTGCGCGGCCAGCGCGGCGAATGCCTCGTGCAGCTCGTCCACTCCGGGGTAGTGGTGCGCTGCGGGCAGTCCTGCCGCCCGGTCGAGGATCTCCGCGCTGGTCAGCGGCTCCAGGGCGGTGAGTCCACTGGTGTGCGTCAAGCCGGTCCTTCCACTTGGTGCGTTCGAGGCAGCTCCCTATCCTAGTTGGATGCGCCACAACCCGGATTACGCCCTCGAGGACCTCGAGGCCATCAAGGACCTGATCACGACGCACCCCTGGTGCACCTTCGTGGCGCACACCCCGGCGGGACTCATCGCCTCGCACTACCCGGTGATCCTGGAGGAACAGGCCGACGACGACGGCGCGCTCGTCCTGCTCAGCCATGTGGGTCGGCCCGATGAGACCAAACTCGGGCTGGGCGGGGCCGGCGGGACCGAGCCGAGTGAGCTGCTCGCCATCATCCAGGGGCCGCACGGCTATATCTCGCCGAGCTGGTACGGCTACCGCCCCAACGTGCCCACTTGGAACTTCGCCGCGGCGCACCTCTATGGTGTGCCCGAGGTCCTCTCCGATGCCGAGAACCTGGAGGTGCTGCGCCGACTGGTGGAGCACTTCGAGAACCCGCTTCCGGACCCGCACCTGCTCGACGCCACAGATGAGAACAGCGACTACGCCCGGCGGATCGTGCGCGGAACCGTGGGGTTCCGGCTGCGCGTCACCCGCTTCGAGGCCAAGGAGAAGATGAGTCAGGACAAGCCCATGGAATCGGTGCGCAGCATCATCGAGGAGCTTCGCGGCGAGGGCCCCTATGCCGATCCGGCATTGGCCGACCGGATGGCCCGGGTGAACGCGGCCGGGCTGAACGACCCTGCGCTGAACGATCCTGCACTGAACGATCCTGCACTGGATGACCCGGCCCTGAAGGGCCCTTCCCCGAAGGAGGATGCGCGATGAACGCTGAAGCCCTGATCCTGCGAAATGTCCGCTTCCCCGGCGGTGGTGGGTCGACCACCGGACCGATCACCGGATCCGGTCAGATGCTGCACGATGTCCAGCTGCTCGATGGGCAGATCGCTTCGATCACACCGGCCGGTCAGGGTGCGCCGCTGCACGGCGCCGACTCTCTGCGCACGAACTCCCTGCGCACCGACTCTCTGGACGCCGATGGCCGCTTCCTGGTCCCCGGGCTGTGGGACCACCATGTCCACTTCACCCAGTGGGTGATCGCGCAACGGCGGCTTGACCTCGCCGCGACCACCAGCGCTGCGGATGTGCTGCAGCTGGTGCGCGGGGCGCTGGCCGCCGATCCGTCGCTCAGCCAGGCAAGCGCGGAAGGCGCGGGCTCCGGCGTCGTCGGCTATGGGTTCCGGGACGGGCTCTGGCCCGACCTTCCCTCACTGAGCAGCCTGGATGAAGCCACCGGTTCGGTGCCGGTGGGTCTGATCAGCGGGGATCTGCACTGCATGTGGCTCAATTCGGCGCTGCAGTCCCGGCTGGGGGTCTCCACCGACGCCAGCGGGCTGCTGCGCGAGGCGGACTCCTTCGCCGTGATGGACCAGCTCCAGGACCCCGCCGCGCTGACCCCGGAGATCTACCGGCAGACCGCCGAGGCGGCTGCGCGCCGCGGGGTCGTGGGAATCGTGGAGTTCGAGAACGCCGACAACATCTCGCAGTGGCCGATGCGCACCGCCGCCGGGGTGGATTCGCTGCGCGTGGAGGTCTCGGTGTGGCCCGACCGTCTGCAGTCGGCGCTGCTCTCCGGGATCTCCACCGGGGACGTGCTCGATGAGCAGGGACTGGTGACCATGGGTCCGCTGAAGGTCATCTCCGACGGGTCGCTGAACACCCGCACCGCCTGGTGCTGGGACCCCTACCCCGAGGTGGACCTGATGCATCCGCACAGCTGCGGGATGCAGACGGTGCCGATGGATGAGCTGCGCGAGGTGATGCGCCAGGCCCGCGACGGCGGCATCTCCGCGGCCATCCACGCGATCGGGGACCGGGCCAACAGCGCCGTCCTCGACGCCTTCGAGGCCCTGGCCATGCCGGGTGTGATCGAACATGCCCAGCTGCTGAGCTGGGCGGACATCCCGCGGTTCGCCCGGCTCGGACTGACCGCCAGCGTGCAGCCCGAACATGCCATGGACGACCGCGATGTGGCCGACGCCTACTGGGCCGGACGCACCGATCGGGCCTTCCCGCTGGACGCGCTCACCCGGGCCGGGGTGCCGCTGCGGCTGGGCTCCGATGCGCCGGTCTCCGCCCTGGACCCCTGGGTGGCGATCGCCGCGGCGGTGAGTCGGAGCCGCGACGGTCGCGACCCCTGGCATCCGGAGCAGCGCCTGGACCCGGCGACCGCGCTCGCGGCAGCCACCCGCGGAGGGACCGGCGGAGGGAGTCACAAGCTCAGCGAGGGTGCCGTGGCGGATCTGGTGCTGGTCGAGACCGATCCGCTCGCCGGCACTGATTCTTCCGCTGCCGGTCTGCGCGAGATGGGCGTCTCCGCGACGCTGCTCGGCGGCCGGCTGACCTACGACGGGATCAGCTGAGGGAGGATCAGTCCTTGCGCGCCTGGTAGGCCAGCAGCGCGGCCAGGTAGCCGCCGCCGAGCACCACGGTGACCATCCCGACCGGGATCGGCTGGGCCAGCGCCTGCTGCGCGATGATGTCCGAGCCCAACAGCACCAGCGCGCCCATCAGCGCCGAGTGCACCAGCGGGATCCCCGGTGAGCGGGCCAGCAGCCGGGCGATCTGCGGGGCCGCCAGCGCGACGAAGGCGATGGGCCCGGTGGCGGCGGTGACCAGCGCCGTGAGCAGCACCCCGATCCCGAGGATCGCGAGTCGGGTCGGCTCCACGCGCACGCCGTGGGAGGCCGCGACGTCGTCGCCCAGTTCGAGCTGGCGCAGCGGCCGCACCGAGATCAGCAGCAGCGGCAGCACCGCGATCACGATCGCGATGGCAGAGAGCACGGCGGACCAGCTGGTCAGCCCCAGCGAGCCGGCGCCCCAGATCGCCGCGCCCATGGCGGTCTCGGACTGCGCGCGCAGCAGGATCCAGGAGTTCACCGCGTGCAGCGCCGCGGTGACGCCGATGCCGACCACGATCAGCCGGAACCCCTGCACGCCGTCGCGGTAGGCCAGGAAGTAGACCAGCAGGGCGGTGCCCAGCCCGCCGATCAGCGCGCCCACCGAGGTGCCGATCAGCCCGTCGGCCACGGTGACGCCGCCGATCCCGACGGTGGCCAGCAACACCCCGGTGTAGGCGCCGGTGGAGAAGCCGATGATGTCGGGGGAGCCCAGCGGGTTCCGGGTCAGGGTCTGGAACAGCGCCCCGGAGAGCGCCAGCGCGGTGCCGAAGACCAGCGCGGCGGTGATCCTCGGCAGCCGCCATTCGAGCACCACGGTGGAGTCGAAGCCGCCGCCCCCGGCCAGCGCGGCAAGCACCTCGGTCGGGTTCAGCGGGTAGTCGCCCAGGCCGAGCGCGATGATGCTCAGCACCACGATCCCCAGGCACAGCCCGAGTCCGACCAGCCAGGACCGCACCGGCCGGTGGGTGCGCCGATGCTGGCGGCGGGTGCGGGGTGCTGGGGAGGCAGGGTTTCGGGGGTCAGGCGTGAGCGTCGCGGTCACAGCTTCAGCGCCTTCCGCCGGCGGATCAGCAGCACCAGCACCGGGGCACCGATCAGCGCGCTGACCAGTCCGACCGGCATCTCCCCGGGCCAGACGATCAGTCGGGCAAGGATGTCGGCGGTGAGCATCAGGATCGGGCCGAAGATCATCGAGATCAGCAGCACCCAGCGCTGATCGGCTCCGGCGAAGAACCGCGCCGCATGCGGGACCATCAGCCCGATGAACGCGATCGGTCCGGCGATCGCCGCGGCCCCGCCGGCCAGGATCGTGATCGCCAGGATGCTGAGCACCCGGGTCTTCCAGAGCGAGACCCCGAGCGCCGCGGCCAGCTCATCACCCAGGGCCAGGGTGTTCAGGCCCTTGCCCAGCGGCAGCGCCACGATCAGCGCGAGGAGCACCAGCGGAGCCACGGTGAGCGTGACGTCGAGTCCGCGACCGGCGAGGATCCCGGCCTCCCAGACCTGCAGCGCGCCGAAGGTGCGGGGGTCCGCGATGCGCAGCGCGCCGATGATGCCGGAGAGCACCGCAGACAGCGCGACGCCGGCGAGCACCATCCGCATCGGGTCCACCTTGCCCGAAGACATGCCGCCGATCAGCGCCACTGCGACCGTGGCGAAGAACGCGCCGGCCAGGGCGAACCAGATATAGCCCAGCGGGGAGGTGATCCCGAAGCCCACGATCGCGATCGCCACCGCAAAGGCCGAGCCTGCGGAGACTCCGAGCAGGCCTGGTTCAGCCAGCGGGTTCCGGGTCAGCGACTGCATCAGCGCCCCGGCCACCGCCAGCGCGGCTCCCACGACGACGGCGGCCAGCGTGCGCGGCACGCGCAGCCCCAGCACCGTGTGCTGATCAGCGGCGCTGACCTCCCCACCGCTCAGCGCCGAGAAGATCGTGTCCATCCCGATGCCGCGGCTGCCGATGCTGACGCTCGCCAGGCACAGCAGTCCCAGGATGGCCAGTCCGAGCAGCAACGCGAGAGTGGTGCGCGGCGTGGAGCTGCGTCCCAGGGCGTGCGGGTGCATCCCCGGGCGCCCTGGGCGTCTGAGCGTGCCTGATTCTGCCGTCATACGGGGATGAGTCTCGCCTTAGTCGGAAATGGATACTGGATCGTGCTCTAATTTGATCTATTCTTGAGGGGTGGTCAACAGGCCACCCTCACATCCTTTCATCACTAGGAGCATCCTCTTGCACGGATCTCGCCGTCTCGCCGGCCTCGCCCTCGGCACCGCCGCCGTCCTTCTCCTCTCCAGCTGTGCGGACTCCTCCGAGGGAGACAGCGGCAGCGCGGACGCCGACGAAGCGACCCAGGGTGCCTCCGGCAGCTACCCGGCGAGCGTGGAGACCGAGTTCGGCGAGGTCACCATCGAGGAGGCTCCCGAGCGCGTCGTCGCCCTGGGCTGGGGTGACGCTGAGGTCGCGCTGGACCTGGGTGTGGAACCGGTCGGAGCCTCCGACTGGCTCGGCTTCGAGGACCCGGACGGGATCGGACCCTGGGTTCAGAACACCTATACGGAGTCCCCCGAGATCCTGGGCACGCTCGAACTCTCCTATGAGGCGGTGGCCGCGCTCGAACCAGATCTCATCCTGGACGTGCGCAGCTCAGGGGATCAGGAGCGGTATGACCGGCTGAGCTCCATCGCCCCCGCAGTCGGCGTGGCCCCCGGCGGAGCCAACTACCTGACCGAGGCGGATGATCAGGTGGCCATGATCGCCACCGCGCTGGGCCAGCCCGAGGCGGGCGAGGAGATGCTCGCCGAGCAGGAGGAGGCCTTCGCCGCCGCCGTCGAGGAGAACCCGGAATGGGAGGGCCAGACCGCCACGGTGGCCTCCCGCACCGCCGAGGGTTGGGGCGCCTACACCGCAGCCGACGGCCGGGTCGCCTTCCTGGAGAACCTCGGCTTCGTGCAGAACCCCGAGATCGCGGAGCTCGGCGGTGAGGGCGAGTTCAGCGTGAGCCTCTCTGACGAGCAGCTCGAGCTGTTGGATGCGGACCTGCTCGTTGGGTTCCCGATCTTCATCGAGGAGACCGAGATCACCGAGGACGCCGGCTGGGCGAGCATTCCGGCGGTTGAAGACGGTCGCGAGCTGGTGGTCACCGGAGACCTCGCCAACGCCTTCTCGCTGGGCACCCCCGAGGCGCAGATCTACGCGCTCGATGAGCTCAGTCCCGAGCTTGAGGAGACGCTGGGTCAATGAGTCTGCGCTCGAGCCTTGCCGCTGCCCCCGTGGTCGATGACCCCGCCACGCTGAATCCGCAGCGCGCCTACTCCACCGTGGTGTCCCGGGTGCAGCGGCTGAGCCCGAACTACCTGCGCTTCACGCTCGAGGCCGAGGAGCTGCGGCACTTCCACACCGGCGGACTGGACCAGCGGATCAAGCTGCTGCTGCCCCGCGCCGACGGCACGCTGCCCGAGCTCGGCCTCTTCCAGGAGCCGCAGCCGGAGATGATGCAGTGGTACACCACCTGGCGCCAGCTTCCCGCGGCGGAGCAGAACCCGATCAGGACCTACACCGTGCGCTCCATCCGGCCGTGGGAGCACCAGATCGACGTCGACTTCGTGGTCCACGGCACCGAAGGCCCGGCCTCGGCCTGGGCGATGCGCGCCGAGGTCGGTGACGAGCTGGTCATCATCGGACCCGACGGGCGTTCGGCCCGCGCCGGCGGCGGCATCGAGTTCAACCCGCACACCGCCCGCGATGTCCTGCTGGCCGGTGATGAGACCGCGGTGCCCGCGATCTGCGCGATCCTGGAGATGCTGCCCGAACGGATCCACGGAGAGGCCTACCTGGAGATCCCCACCCGCGAGGATGCCTTGGACGTGGTCAACCGCTCCGGCGTCGAGATCTACTGGCTCCCGCGCGAGGGTGCACCCCGCGGTGCGCCGCTGACCAGCGCGGTGCAGAACTGGGGCCGACGCCGGGGCGAGATCTTCGCCCAGCGCCGCTCCTCCTGGCAGCCTGCCCGTGGTGAACCGGTGGGTGCGCCCTCCGGCGCCGAGGACCTCGCCGAGCTCGGCGAAGGCGACCTGCTCTGGGAGGTCGGTGACGCCGACGGCTTCCGCGAGTACGCCTGGCTCGCCGGAGAGGCCGGAGTGATCACCGGGCTTCGCCGCCACCTGGTCAAAGATGTCGGACTCAGCCGCAAGCAGGTCTCCTTCATGGGCTACTGGAGACAGGGCCGCGCCGGCTGAAGGCAGCCTGCCCCCGGGCAGCGTGAGCCATGGGCATACCAGAACACCGGCACCCGTGGGACAATCAAGGCGATGTCATCTTCGAAGAACTCGCGCCCCGCACCGTCCAGCTCCGTGCCCAAGCAGGGCTCGGCCCGCAACGCCGCCGGGGCGACCAGAACCACAGCCGCCGGCGCCCCCAAGAACGCAGGCGCCACCGCCGGGCCTCCGGTCGACGCCTCGCGGCCGCAGATCCGGCCCAAGGCAGAGGGCTGGCAGCAGCCCATGGACGCCGAGGGCCGCCCGAAGCTGCAGTTCGCGCAGCCCAAGGTCAAGCAGCCGCCCAAGCACCTGGCAGACATGACCCTGGACGAGCGCACCGCTCGCGCCAAGGAGCTGGGCATCTCCGGCTTCCGCGCCAAGCAGCTCTCCGTGCACTACTTCCGGCACTACACCTCGGACCCGGATCAGATGACCGATCTGCCCGCCGAGACCCGCGAGCAGCTGGTCGAGGAGTTCCTGCCGCCGCTGCTCACCGAGGTCCGTCGGCTCAAGACCGACGACGGCGCCACCATCAAGTTCCTCTGGCGGCTCTTCGACGGCGCCATGGTCGAATCGGTGCTCATGCGCTATCGGAGCCGGATCACGCTGTGCATCTCCTCGCAGTGCGGCTGTGGGATGAACTGCCCCTTCTGTGCCACCGGGCAGAACGGGCTGACCCGGAACATGTCCAGCGCCGAGATCGTGGACCAGATCGTCCAGGCCAACCGGGCGATCGCCGCCGGGGAGCTCGACGCCCCGAACGCCGCCGAGATCGCCGAAGAGGCCGATCATGCGGCCCTGGGTGAGGAGACCGACTTCGCCGAGTCCGAGGAATCGGCAGCGGCGGGCAAGGGTGCGTCGTCGTCCTCGGGTGTGGGCCCGCAGCGTGTCTCCAACATCGTCTTCATGGGGATGGGCGAGCCGCTGGCGAACTATAAGCGCGTGATGAACGCCGTGCGCCGGATGGTGGACCCCGCGCCGGAGGGCCTCGGGATGAGCGCCCGGGGCATCACCATCTCCACCGTGGGACTGGTCCCGGCCATCCGCAAGCTCGCCGACGAGAACCTGCCGATCACCTTTGCGCTGAGCCTGCACGCCCCCGACGACGAGCTGCGCGACGAGCTGATCCCGGTGAACTCGCGCTGGAAGGCCGACGAGGCCATCGACGCCGCGTACCACTACTACAAGACCACCGGGCGTCGAGTCTCGATCGAGTACGCACTGATCAAGGACATGAACGATCACCAGTGGCGCGCCGAGCTGCTGGCCGAGAAGCTCAACGCCCGCGGCCGCGGCTGGGTGCACGTCAACCCGATCCCGCTGAACCCCACGCCGGGCTCGATCTGGACCTCCTCGGAGCCCGAGGTGATGCGCGCCTTCGTGAACCGGCTCGAGTCCCTCGGGGTGCCCACCACGCTGCGCGACACCCGCGGCAAGGAGATCGACGGCGCCTGCGGCCAGCTCGCCGCCGCGGAAGAGTAGACCGGAAGACGGAGACCGGAGACTGAGATGATTGATCCGCCACGCCGCCACGACGTCATCGAGGTCACCGGGGCACGGGAGAACAACCTCAAGGGGTTCAGCCTGCAGATCCCGAAGCGGGCGCTGACGGTCTTCACCGGGGTCTCCGGGTCGGGGAAGTCCTCGCTGGTCTTCGGCACGATCGCCGCGGAGTCCCAGCGGATGATCAATGAGACCTACAGTGCGTTCCTGCAGGGGTTCATGCCCAGCCTGAACCGCCCCGACGTCGAGGATCTGCAGGGCCTGACCGCCGCGATCGTGGTCAATCAGGAGCGCCTCGGTGCGAACATCCGCTCCACCGTGGGCACCGTGACCGACGTGAACACGCTGCTGCGGATCCTGTTCAGCCGGATCGGGGAGCCGCACATCGGCGGCCCGCAGGCCTTCTCCTTCAACGTGGCCAGCGCCAGCGGGGCCGGCGCGGTCAGCTTCGAGCGCGGCGGCGAGAAGACCAAGGAGCGCCGCGAGTTCAGCGTCACCGGCGGGATGTGTCCGCGCTGCGACGGCCGCGGCCAGATCAACGACATCGACGTGGGTCAGCTCCTCGACGAGTCGCTCTCGCTCAACGCGGGCGCGATCACCGTGCCCGGCTACAAGGCCGGCGGATGGTCGGTGCGGTACTACTCGGAATCCGGCTTCTTCGATCCTGACAAGCCGGTGCGCGACTACACCGAGCAGGAGCGCCACGACCTGCTGCACCGCGAGCCCGAGAAGGTCAGCATCGGTGGGATCAACATGACCTACCAGGGACTGGTGCCGCAGGTGCGCAAGTCCATGCTCGCCAAGGACCGCGACGCCATGCAGTCCCATATCCGGGCATTCGTGGACCGCGCCGTCACCTTCGTGACCTGCCCGGAGTGCGAGGGGACCCGGCTGAGCGAGCTCACCCGCTCGGTGACGGTCCAGGGCCGCAACATCGCCGAGATCTGCGCCATGCAGCTCAGCGACCTCGCCGAGTGGCTGCGCGAGCTCGAGGTGCCCGCCGTCGCCCCGCTGCGCGCCTCGCTGCTGGAGACGGTGGAGCACTTCATCGAGATCGGGCTGGGGTATCTGAGCCTGGACCGGCCCGCCGGCACGCTCTCCGGCGGCGAGGCCCAGCGTGTGAAGATGATCCGCCACCTGGGTTCCGCGCTGACCGACATCACCTACGTCTTCGACGAGCCCACCATCGGGCTGCACCCGCATGACATCGCCCGGATGAACACGATGCTCCTGCGGCTGCGCGACAAGGGCAACACCGTGCTGGTCGTCGAGCACAAGCCCGAGACCATCGAGATCGCCGACCACGTGGTGGACCTTGGCCCCCGGGCAGGGGAGGCCGGCGGCGAGCTCTGCTTCGAGGGCACTGTGGCTGAGCTGCGCGCGAGTCAGACGCTGACCGGGCGGCACCTGGACTACCGGGCGCAGGTCAAGGCTCGCGTGCGCGAGCCGAGCGGGGCGCTCGAGATACGCGGAGCACGGACGAACAACCTGCGCGACGTCGACGTGGACATCCCCACCGGAGTCCTCACCGTGATCACCGGAGTGGCCGGATCGGGCAAGTCCACGCTGATCGAGGGCAGCCTCGCCGGACGCGAGGGCGTGGCCTTCATCGATCAGACCGGGATCAAGGGATCGTCCCGGTCGAACCCCGCCACCTATACCGGACTGTTCGAGCCGATCAGGAAGGCCTTCGCGAAGGCCAACGGGGTCAAGCCCGCGCTGTTCAGCGCGAACTCCGAAGGCGCCTGCCCCACCTGCGGCGGCGCCGGGGTCATCTACACCGAGCTGGGCGTGATGGAGACCGTGGCGAGCCCATGCGAGGACTGCGAGGGCCGCCGCTTCCGCCGCGAGGTGCTCGAATACATGCTGGGAGACTTGAACATCAGCGAGGTGCTGGACCTCTCGGTGGATCAGGCGCAGGAGTTCTTCTCCGCCGGTTCCGCCCGGCTGCCGGCCGCGGCCAAGATCCTCACCCGACTCTCCGACGTCGGGCTGGGCTACCTGCGGCTGGGACAGCCGCTGAACACCCTCTCCGGAGGCGAGCGGCAGCGGATCAAGCTGGCCACGAAGATGTCGGACCCCGGCGGGGTCTACGTCCTGGACGAGCCCACCACCGGGCTGCACCTGGCCGACGTCGAGAACCTGCTGGGCCTGCTCGACCGGCTGGTGGACTCCGGCACCTCCGTGGTGGTGATCGAGCACCATCAGGCGGTGATGGCCCACGCGGACTGGATCATCGACCTGGGCCCGGGCGCCGGCACCGACGGCGGCCAGGTGGTCTTCACCGGCACACCGGCAAAGCTGGTCGCCGAGGCCAAGACGCTCACCGCCGAGCATCTCGCGCGCTACGTCGCGGGGTGAGAAGTCGCGGGGTGAGCGCCGGCGGGGTGCGACTCGATAGGCTGGAGCGATGATGCCTTCGCAGAGATCTCAGGTGCCTGGATTCGAGGTGATGAGCATCCTGGCCCGGATCGATGCCATGCGCGCGGCCGGACGGGATGTCGTCTCGCTGACCGCGGGGGAGCCGGGCTCCGGCGCCCCGGTCGCGGTCAATCAGGCCGCCGCGCGGATCCACGCCGGCAACACCGTGCTCAACTACACCGCCGCGATGGGGATCGCTCCGCTGCGTGAGGCGATCGCCGAGCACTATGCAGACTGGTACGGGGTCACGGTGCCGCCCGAGCGGATCGCGATCACCACCGGATCCTCCGGCGCCTTCATGCTGAGCTTCCTGGCGGCCTTCGACCCCGGTGACCGGGTCGCACTGGCCCGCCCCGGGTACCCGGCCTACCGCAACATCCTCAGCGCTCTGGGGATCGAGGTGGTGGATCTGGACTGTGGCCCGAAGGAGCGGTTCCAGCCCACGATCGCCCAGCTCAAGGAACAGCTCGACGCCGGCCACAGCCTGGCCGGGCTGATCCTCGCCTCCCCGGCGAACCCGACCGGTACCATGATCGAACGAGCCCAGCTGGCCACACTGGCCGACTGGTGTGCCGATCACGGCGTCCAGCTGATCAGCGACGAGATCTACCACGGGATCAGCTACGGGGCCGAGAACGTGAGCGCCACCGAGATGGGGGAGGAGGCAGTGGTCATCTCCTCCTTCTCCAAGTATTGGGGGATGCCCGGCTGGAGGCTGGGTTGGATGGTCCTGCCCGAGCATCTGGTGGACCCGGTCTCGCGACTCGCCGGGAACGTGGCGCTGTGTCCGCCGCATGCCACGCAGCTCGCGGCGGTGCAGGCCTTCAGCCCGGAGTCGCTGGACTTCGCCGCCTCCCAGGTCAGCGGCTACGCCGCCGCCAGAGAGCGGGTTCTGGGACTGATCCCGCAGCTCGGCTGGGGCGAGGTCGCTCCGGCCGACGGCGCGTTCTACGTCTATGCCCATCTGGGCGAGCAGCTCCAGCGCTTCGGTGACTCGCCGACCTACTGCGCCGCGCTGCTGGAGAGCGCCGGCGTCGCCGTCGTCCCGGGCACCGACTTCGATCCGGTGGCGGGGCATCACTGGATCCGGCTCAGCCTGGCTCCGGGGGAGCAGGCCGTCGCGGAGGGGCTGCGCCGGATCCTTGAGTTTCAGAAGGCTTCAGGCTGACAGCGGTCACTCCACGCTGAACTCGATCCGGTGCTGGCCGGTGGCGGCGTTCGGGATCGGGTCGCGGCGCTCGTCGGTCTGGGTCACCCCGGCCGCGTTGATCGCGCGCACGGTCACCGCATGGCGTCCCGCGTCGACGTCGGCGAAGGTGTGCCGCCACTGCCGCCAGGTGTCGATGTTGACCTCGTCGGCCAGCTCCACGGACTCCCAGTCCCCGTCGTCCAGGCGGACCTCGACCTCGGCGATGCCCTCATGCTGAGCCCAGGCGGTGCCGGCGACGACGAGCTCCTCGCCGCCGGAGACCCGGGCCAGCGGGCGGGGGACATCGATGCGCGAGGCGACCAGGACCGGACCCTCGGCGTCCCAGCCGCGGTCGGTCCAATAGGCGGTCTGGGCGTCGAAGCGGGTGACCTCCAGCTCGGTGACCCATTTGGTGGCCGAGACGTAGCCGTAGAGGCCGGGCACCACGAGCCGGGCCGGATAGCCGTGCTGGGCCGGCAGCGGTTCGCCGTTCATGCCCACGGCAAGCAGGCTGGCGCGGTCCTCATCGGTGAGCACCTCCAGCGGAGTCGACGCCGTCCAGCCGTCCACGGACCGGGAGAGCACCATGTCCGCCTCTCCCAGCGGGCGGGCCCGGGCGAGCAGCTCGCGGATCGGGTAGCCGAGCCAGGTGGCGTTGCCGAGCAGGTCTCCGCCCACCGGGTTGGAGACGCAGGCCAGCGTGATGTGGTGCTCCTCCAGCGGCAGGTCGAGCAGCTCGGCCATGTCGATGGTGACCTCCTCCTCGACCAGGCCGTGGATCCGCAGGGTCCACTCATCCGGGGCGAGCTCCGGGACCACCAGGGCTGTGTCGATTCGGTAGAAGTCGTTGTTCGGGGTGATGAACGGGGGGACCCCGTCCACGCCGACGCTGGCGCCGGCCGGGATGGCGGCGGCAGGCACTGCAGGTGTGGGCAGGACCAGCCGTGCGGCGGCCTCTCCGGCGCCCACGCCGAAGGCGTTGACCGAGCGTCCGAAGGTGATCGAGCCCGCGGCGATGGCGGTGCCGGCGGCGGCCAGTCCGAGGAAGCGACGCCGCGAGTGGGCGCGTTCCTCCTCGGTGCTGGGGCGGGTCGCGGCGGCACGGCGGGTGTCTGCTGGTGTGGAGTCGGTGAGCTGCGAGTCTGTGCGATCAGCCTCGGCGGTGCGGGTGAGGCCGGTGGCGGCTCCGCTGAGCAGCAGCAGGCTGAAGATGCCCAGTCCGGCGCCGATGATGGTCGGCACCGCGTCCAGCGGGGAGCTCTCGGGACGCAGCAGCACCACGACGAGCAGGATTGCGGCCACGACCGAGACCAGGACGACACCCAGGCGCAGGCTGCGCCGGGCCACGACGCCGATCAGGGCTGCGAGGATCGCCCCGACCACGCCCATGCTCAGGTAGAGCACCAGCTTGTTGTTGCTGCCGAAGACGGAGATCGCGAAGTCCTGCAGCCAGCTGGGAGAGAGCGTGATGATCGTGGAGCCCAGTGAGACCAGCGGCGAGGAGGCGGGACCGAAGAGCTGCGCGATGAGATCCGCCACACCCAGGAAGATCGCGGCGGCGAGGACGCCGGCGAGCAGGTGGGGGATCAGGTGGCGCCGACGTCGCCCCTTCCGGCCGGCGGCCGGACCAGTGGTCCCGGGGGTCTCGTGCACTGTCTGAGTCATGTCTGGGGTTCGGAGCGGAGGGGGTGATCGGATGGGTCCAGAGGCGATCACGGATCAGAGATCCGCGAGGACCACCGGGTCGGTGGTGGGCTCCTCGGAGCCGCCGGCGGGTTCCACGGTGACCCCGAAGGTCATGTTCTCGTCCATCGCGAGGTCGGTCAGCAGCTCGGTGCTGGTGCCGGTCATCAGGCCGGCGCTGTGCGGGCCCTCCTCGTCGATCAGCCACAGCTGCATGGTCTGATCCTCGGGAAGCTCCGGCATGTCATGCGGGGTCAGGTGCAGCATCCGCTCGGAGACCGAGTAGGCCAGGGTGAGTCGCCCGCCCACAGTCGCCTCGGCCTCGGTGAAGGCGAGGTCGGAGGCGCTGAGCAGCCGCTGGGTGCGCTCACGCTCAGCCTCGGCGACGGTCAGCGATTCTTCGATCTGGCTGGCGTCCTGCTGCTGGTTGATCAGCGCGCCGGCCAGCACGGCGGAGAGCAGCAGCAGCGTGGAGGCGGCCAGGGCGAAGAGCGCCGTGGTCGGTCGCCGGGTGCGCGCCGGGGTTGTGGCTGGTGGGGTCACAGACTGCGGCGCGGCAGCTGGTGACGACGCGGCTCGCGCATCACGCTCCGAGTCGGTGGGTGCCGAGGAAGCCGCTTCCGGTGCAGTCTGCTGGTGCAGGCGGGGGATGCTCAGAATCGCCGCTTCGGTCTCGGCGCTGGGAGCGATGGCGTCGTCGGACTCGGACAGCAGTCCCAGCGTCTCGCTGAAGGAGGCGACCTCTTCGGCGAAGTCCGGGTCGGAGGCTTCCAGGTCGAGAGCCTCGAGCATCTCGGCGTCGGCCAGCGTCCCCAGGGCAAGGCCGGCTGCCAGGTATTCGCGATCGGCGTTCATCTGGCACCTCCTAGCTGGGCCCTGAGTCGTCGCATGCCGTCTCGTATTCTAGATTTCACGGTTCCGAGCGGCACATCGAGTCGTTGTGCGATCTCGGAATGGGAGAGTTCTTGGTAGTAGGCCATCGCGATGGCGGTGGCCTGCTCTTCGGGAAGCGTCTGCAGCGCGGTCTGCGCGCGAGCCGCCTCCACCTGAGTGAGGACTGCGTCCTGGACGTCGGGCTCATTCACATGAGCCTCCTTCACCCCTTGGGTGAAGTCTCGGTTCTGCTGGGCCTGTACCGCTCGGACCCGGTCGATCGCTCGGCGTCGACACATGGTGGTCAGCCACGCGCGTCCGCTCCCGGCCTGGGTCCGGTAGCTGTGGCAGTTGACCCAGACCTCGGTGAAGATCTCTTGGAGAACTTCCTCCGCCAGGGACCTATTCCGCAGCACCCGCAGCGCGGTGGCCAGCAGGATCGAACTCTGTTCGCGGTAGAGCCGCTCGAACGCCTGCTCATCACCCTGCTGGATCTTCAGCAGCAGGTCCCCGCATGGATCCGCCGGGGCAGGCACGGGAAGGTGCGCGCCGTCGGCGGCTGACCCTGGGCTTCCCGTCTCGTGCATCCCAACAGGATGCCACACCCGGCGGGCTGATCACTGCATGAATCGGCTCCCGCCGAACTTCAGCGTCATTGTTGCTGATGAAGCGGCCGGAACCGACGACGGCGGCGCTCCGCACCCCAACAGATGGGTGGGTGCCGAGCGCCGCCGTCGTCGTCGTTCAACTGCCGCGGGAGCAGTCGTCAGCGACTGCGCCCGCCGAGGATCACTCCTCTTCGGCTGCTGCCGGCATCAGGACAGCGTCCACCATGTAGACGGTGGCGTTCTCGGTCATCACGCCGCCGCAGACGAGGCCGGCGTCGTCGAAGGTGAGGTCATCGCCCTCGCCCTCGATGGTCACGGTCGCGCCGTTGACGGTCTCGTGCTCACCGGCGATCTCGTCCGGAGACATCTGGCCGGGGATGACGTGGTAGGTCAGCACGTCGGTCAGCATGTCAGCATCTTCGACCACTGCGTTGAGGTCTTCCTCGGGGATCGCAGCGAAGGCGTCATCGGTGGGGGCGATCACGGTGAACTCGTCACCGTTGAGGGTGTCGACCAGGTCGACATCGGGGTTCAGCTCGCCGGAGACTGCCGCGGTCAGCGTGGTCAGCATCGGGTTGTTCGAAGCAGCGGTGGCCACTGGATCTTCGGCCATGCCGCTGACGGAGCCGTCACCCTCGGGGACTTCCTCGGCGTATGCCTCACAGGAGGCGCCGACCAGGTTCGCCGCGGGATCTGATTCGTCCATGGACTCCTCATCCATGGGCTCCTCTTCCTCCATCGACTCTTCGTCCATGGGCTCTTCCTCAGTGCCCTCGGTCATCTCCTGATCGGACTCTGCAGCCGGCTCCTCGGCGTCGCCGCCACAGGCGCTGAGGCCCAGCAGGGCCACCATGCCGATTCCGAGCAGGGAAGTGGTTTTGCGCATCTCGGTCTTCATGACTGAATCTCCTGTTGGTCGCACGTTGGTCTGATTCACAGCCACTGATCGTGGTGTCGACCAGGCCATGTACGAAGAGTTCGGAGCCAGAGCATGAGTGGATGGTAGAAATCTGAAAAACTTTTCTGCGCCGCGCCGAGTCGGGTCTGCGCCGCACCCCGACAGGTCAGGCTTTGGCGCTGGCCTGCTCCGCGTCGGCGAGGATCCGGGCTGCCATCTTCTTGAAAATGATGGCGTGGAAGGGGGTCACTCCCAGCCAGTAGGCGCGTCCGGCGAGGCCGCGCGGGAAGAAGATCGCGCGCTGCCGGTAGCGGGATCCGGTGCCCTCGGGCTCGACCATGAACTCCAGCCACGCCTGTCCGGGGACCTTCATCTCGGCGCGCAGGCGGAGCAGCCGGCCGCGGTCGAGGTCCTCGACCCGCCACCAGTCCAGGGTGTCGCCCAATGCCAGCTGCCCGCGACTGCGCCGCCCACGTCCCATGCCGACGCCGCCGACCAGCTTGTCGGCCAGTCCGCGCAGCGCCCAGGCGCGGGAGAGCGAGAAGTAGCCGGTCTCCCCGCCGATGCCCTCGATGACGGCGAAGACCGCCTCGGGGGAGGCGGTGGAGAGTCGTTCGCGCTCATCGACCAGCACCGAGCGTCCGGTCCAGTCCGGGTCCGAGGGCAGGGACTCCGAGGGCACGTCCAGCGGGTGGGCCGCGGCCCAGGTGGTCTCCACCCGGTCCGCGGAGATCTTGTCCAGGGCGAGCCGCACCGAGGTCTCGTAGTCGGTGAGCCCCTCCTCGGGAGCGGGGATGATGTCGTCGATGATCTGGTCCTTGACCACACAGTCGTGCTGCAGCGACTCCACCAGCGGGATCGCCAGCGTGCGCGGGATCGGGGTGACAAGGTTGACCCACTGGGCGGCGAGCCACGGGGTGAGCACCGGCAGCGCGATCACCCGCGGCTCGTTGAGCTCGGCGGTCCGGGCGTAGATCTTCATCAGCTGTGCATAGGAGTGCACATCTGGTCCGCCGATGTCGGCCCGGACACTGGACTCGAGCGTGATGTCCATCGCGCGGGTCAGGTAGTGCAGCGCATCGCGCACGGCGATGGGCTGGATCTGGTTGAGCACCCACTTCGGAGCCGGCATCACCGGGAGCACGTCGGTGAGGTGGCGGATCATCTCGAAGCTGGCGGAGCCCGAACCGATCACGAGCCCGGCCTGCAGGGTCAGTGTAGGCACGCCGCTGGACTCCAGGACCTCGCCGACATGGACCCGGGAGCGCAGGTGGGCGCTGAGCTCACCTTCAGCCGTGTCCGGGTGGAGGCCGGCGAGGTAGACGATGTGGTCGACGCCGGCCGCCTTGGCCGCGGCGCCCAGCACCTCGGCGCAGCGCTCGTCGAGCTCCTCGAAGCTGCGGTCCGAGGTCATCGAGTGGACCAGGAAGTAGGCGGTGTCGGCGCCCTCGCAGAGCTCCCGGGCGGCTTCGGGGTCGGTCAGATCGCCTTCGACGACGGTGACCTCGTCGACCCAAGGGACGTCACGCAGCGCCTCTGCGCGGCGGGTGAGCACCCGCACCTCGTGTCCTGCCCGGAGCAGCTGGGGCACCAGCCGTCCTCCGATGTATCCAGTCGCTCCGGTCACCGCTGCTGTTGCCATCTTGCCCACATC
Organism: Nesterenkonia maliinae; assembly: GCF_051262655.1. Classification (NCBI taxonomy): domain Bacteria; kingdom Bacillati; phylum Actinomycetota; class Actinomycetes; order Micrococcales; family Micrococcaceae; genus Nesterenkonia; species Nesterenkonia maliinae. Next base: position 502,136 of record NZ_JBIMEY010000002.1, read on the forward strand.
CTCGCTCGGAGATCACCGCGGCTTCATCAGCGTCTGAGGCCGTGCCGCGGCACGTAGCGGTCAATCTAACACCGTCGTCTGCGCGGACTCTGAGTAAGTCAGCTCCCCGTCACGGTCACGTCTTATCCAGGCGGCGAGTGTGACGAGTCCCGCACACAGGCGGCTTCTGTAGCTATGCTCGATCCATGACCTCAGGCTCGTCCTCGACAGAGGAACACGTAGTTCTCCTTTCGGAAGCCGGAGCGCCCGTGGGCTCCGCCCCGAAGGCGACGGTGCACACCGCGGACACCCCGCTCCATCTCGGGTTCTCCTGCTATCTCTTCGACGCCGCGGGCCGGCTGCTGCTCACCCGTCGGGCGCTGACGAAGCGCACCTGGCCGGGGGTCTGGACCAACAGCTTCTGCGGACACCCCGGCCTGGATGAGGAGCTCGCCGACGCCGTGCGTCGACGGGCCCGCGAGGAGCTCGGAGCGGAGCTGACCGAGATCCGTCCGCTGCTGCCGGACTTCAGGTACCGTGCGGTCGATGCCAGCGGCGTCGTGGAGAACGAGATCTGCCCGGTCTTCACCGCGGTCCTGACCTCGGAGCTGGACCCGGTGGATACCGAGGTCAGCGAATTCCGGTGGGCGGATGCGCGCTCGCTGCAGCGCGCCGTGACCGACGCCCCCTTCGCGTTCAGCCCCTGGATGGTCGAGCAGCTCGCCGAGATGGGCACGCTTGAGAGTCCCGGCCAGCTCGACCCAGGTGCCCCCGCGTGAGCGCACCCGCTGATCCCGCAGAACATTTCACGTGGGCCGCCCGTGCCGCGGCAGACCGGGTGATCTCCTCCTATTCCACCTCCTTCGGACTGGCCACCCGGCTGTTGGGACCTCGGCACCGCAGCCATGTGCGCAGCATCTATGCCCTGGTCCGGGTCGCCGACGAGGTCGTCGACGGCGCGGCCAGCGCCGCCGGACTGGACCCTGAGGAGAAGGCAGAGGCGCTCGCGCACTACGCCGAGGAGACACGGCGGGCGCTGACCCGCGGGTACAGCACCGACCTGGTGGTCCACGCCTTCGCCCGCACCGCCATCGAGGCGCAGATCGGACCGGAGCTGATCGATCCCTTCTTCGACTCGATGCGCGCGGACCTGGAGCCCGCCGCATTCGGTGCCGCCGAGCACGCCAGCTACGTCTACGGCTCCGCCGAGGTGATCGGGCTGATGTGCCTGCAGGTGTTCCTGCGTGGGGAGCACCGCACCGACGCCGAACGCGAGATCCTGGTGAACGGGGCACGCGCACTGGGAGCGGCCTTCCAGAACATCAACTTCCTGCGCGACCTCGCCGAGGACACCGACGAGCTCGGACGCGACTACCTGGGTGGCGGCGAAGGCCTCACCGAGGAACGGCGCCGGGAGTGGGTGGACACGGTCCGAGGCCAGCTCGCCGAGGCTCGGGCCGCGATGCCGCTGCTCCCGCGCGACGCCCGCACCGCGGTGCGCAGCGCCTGCGCGCTCTTCGAAGCGCTGCTCGAGAAGATCGCCGCGACACCGGTCGAGGAGCTCTACCGCTCACGCGTCCGGGTCTCCAACGCCTGCAAAGCAGGCCTGGCCGCCCGGGCCGCCCTGACCACACGACTGGAGACCCACTGATGCCACGCACCATCGTGATCGGCGCCGGAGTCGCCGGACTCGCCAGCGCAGCGCTGCTGGCCCGCGAGGGCCACGACGTCCTGGTCCTGGAGAAGGGCCACCGCACCGGCGGCCGCGCCGGAATGCTGGCCACCGACGGCTTCCAGTTCGACACCGGCCCCTCCTGGTACCTGATGCCGTCGGTGTTCGAGCACTTCTACAACCTGATGGGCACGACGGCGGCCGAGCAGCTCACCCTGGTGGATCTGGACCCCGCCTACCGGGTCTACTCCGAGCCCGAGCCCGGCCAGGCGCCGCCGGCCCCGGTGGACCTGCCCAAGGGCGCGGAGCGGGTGCGGGCGCTCTTCGAGAAGCTTGAGCCCGGCAGCGGCCCGGCCCTGGACAAGTACATCGCCTCGGCCAAGCGCACCACCGAGATCGCCGAGCGACGCTTCCTCTACAACCCGTTCAAACGACTGAACAACCTGGCAGTGCCCGAGGTGCTCAGATCCGCCCCGGAGCTCGCGCAGCTGCTGCTGACCTCGCTGGAACGCTTCGTGCAGCGCCGCTTCAAGCACCCCGTGCTGCGCCAGATCCTCGGCTACCCGGCCGTCTTCCTGGGTACCCGCCCCCAGGACGCGCCGGCCATGTACCACCTGATGAGCGCCCTGGACCTCGACGACGGCGTGCGCTACCCGATCGGAGGCTTCTGGGAGGTGATCGCGAGCTTCCGGCGTCTGGCAGAAGGCGCTGGCGCGACGATCACCACCGGCGCCGAGGTCATCGAGATCCTCACCGAAGCAGGTCCGCGCCGCTCTCGAGTCGGTTCCCAGTTCGGCTCCAGGTTTAGCTCCCGGTTCACGCCCGGGCGCCGGCGCGTCGCCACCGGGGTGCGCTGGCGCGACGAGCACGGCACGGTGCACACCGAACACGCGGATCATGTGGTCTCGGCGGCGGACCTGCACCACACCGAGACCAGGCTGCTCTCCGAGCAGGACCGCAGCTATCCCGAGGGCTGGTGGGAGAAGGTCACTTCCGGCCCCGGAGCGGTGCTGGTGATGCTCGGTGTGCGCGGGAAGCTTCCGGAGCTCGCCCACCACTCGCTGTTCTTCACCCAGGACTGGACGGCGAACTTCGAGTCCATCTTCGGCGCGAACCCCTCCATCCCGACCCCGGCCTCCTCCTACGTCTGCCGGGCCAGCGCGAGCGAACCAGGGCTGGCCCCGGAGGATCACGAGAACCTCTTCGTGCTGATCCCGATCCCAGCGGATGTCTCCCTGGGCTCGGGCGGCCGCGACGGCGCCGGGGACCCGGCCGTGGAACAGATCGCGCAGGCGGCGATCGAGCAGATCGGCGGCTGGGCCGGAATCGAAGACTTCGAAGACCGCATCGTGCTGCGTGAGACCATCGGCCCCGGCGACTTCGTCGCGGACTACAACTCTTGGCGCGGCTCGGTGCTGGGGCAGGCCCACACGCTGCGCCAGTCGGCGATGTTCCGACCGCAGAACGTCTCACCCACAGTGGAGGGGCTCTACTACGCCGGTGGGACCGTGGCCCCAGGGATCGGTGTGCCGATGTGTCTGATCAGCGCGGAGCTGGTGCTCAAGCACATGCGCCGCGACTACAGCGCAGGACCGCTGCGGCCGGAGTCCCTGGGCGCAGGCGCCGTCAGGAAGGCGGGCTGAGCGAGAGTGTCGTTCCTGTACCTCGGCGGGCTGCTGCTGGCGACCTTCTGCATGCTGCTCATCGACCGGCGCTTCCGGCTGTTCTTCTTCGCCGACCCGCGTGTGGCCGCGGTGGTGACCCTGCTCGGCGTCGTCCTCTTCCTGCTCTGGGACGTCGCCGGCATCGGGCTGGGGATCTTCCTGATGGGTCAGAGCCAGTACCTCACCGGGGTCGTGCTCGGACCTGAGATGCCGCTGGAGGAGCCGGTCTTCCTGACGTTTCTGAGTCTGTGCACCATGATCATCTACACCGGTGCCGCGAAGTTCCTGCGGCAGAGGACCGAGCAGAGCCGGACGAGCGCGCGCAGCGGAGGGGATGCCTAGATGGCGTATCTCTGGCTGAGCCTGGCCTTCATGATCCCGCCGGTGCTCGCCGCGGTGCTGATGCGCCGCAGCATCCACTGGGGCGCGGCGGCGCTGACCGCCGTGGTGCTGCTGAGCCTGACCGCGGTCTTCGACAACGTGATCATCGGGCTGGACATCGTGCGCTACGGCCACGAACACCTCATGGGTCTCTACCTGGGGCTCGCGCCGCTGGAGGACTTCAGCTACTCACTCGCCGCGGTGCTGCTGCTCCCGGCCGCCTGGCACCTGCTGCGCACCCGCCGCGTCGAACGTGGCGCCGAACCCGAACCCGAACCCGAACCCGAACCCGAACCCGGCGCTGAGCGGGAGAGTGAATGAGCCTGATCCGTCAGCTGCTGCTGTCCTCGCGCCCGTTCAGCTGGATCAACACCGCCTTCCCCTTCGCCGCCGCGTACCTCTTCGCGACGCGGGAGATCGACTGGGTGCTGGTGCTCGGCGCGCTGTTCTTCCTGGTCCCCTACAACGTGGCGATGTACGGGATCAACGATGTCTTTGACTACGAATCCGACCTGCGGAATCCGCGCAAGGGCGGGATCGAGGGCGCGCTGCTGCACCCGGATCTGCACGCGACCGTGCTGTGGATCTCGGCGCTGAGCACCGTGCCGCCGGCGCTGCTGCTGATGCTCGGCGGCGGCCCCGCCACCTGGGCCGCGATGCTGGTGAGCCTCTTCGCCGTCGCCGCCTACTCGGTCAAGGGGCTGCGGTTCAAGGAGCGGCCGTTCCTGGACTCGCTGACCTCCAGCACCCACTTCGTGAGCCCCGCCGTGGTCGGGTTCGCGCTGGCCCACGACCGGGTCGGCTTCACCCCGGGGCCCACCGTGATGCTCATCCTGGGCGCGTTCTTCCTCTGGGGGATGGCCGCCCACGCGTTCGGCGCGGTCCAGGACGTGGTGCCTGACCGGGAAGCCCGCATCTCCTCGGTGGCCACCGCCATCGGGGCACGCTCCACCGTGCGGATGGCGGTGCTGCTCTGGGCCGGGGCCGGAGCGCTGCTGCTGCTGACCCCCTGGCCCACCCCGCTGGCGGCGCTGCTGGTCATCCCCTATATCGCGATCTCGCTGCCCTGGTGGAATGTGACGGATGAGAGCTCTGCCGCGGTGAACTCCGCCTGGCGGAAATTCATCTGGCTGAACTACGGCTGCGGGTTCCCCGCCACGCTGCTCATGGTCTGGAGCTGGTGAGGCTGCTCAGCGCGACGCGTTGACCATCCAGGGGACCCCGAACTTATCGGTGAGCATCCCGAAGGTGTCGCCCCAGGGCGACTTCGCCAGCGGCTCGGTGATCTCTGCACCTTCCGAGAGCTTGGCCCACCACTGCTCGAGCGTGGAGTGCTCGGCGTCGTCGGGGGCGCTGTTGCTCAGCGACACCGTGCCCAGCACGCTGGACATGCCTGGAGGGGCATCGGCGGCCATCAGGTGGACCCCGCGGTCGATGAACAGCGACCCGTGCATGATCAGGTCCTTGGTCTCATCCTCGGTGCCCATGCCCTGGGCGTAGGTCATCATCTCCAGCTCGCCGCCGAGGGCCGAGTGGTAGAACTCCATAGCCTCCCGGGCGTTGCCGGAGAACTGCAGGTAGGGGGTCATGCCGATGGTCATGGTGGACCTTCCGTGCTCGATGTCAGGCGGACGTCGTCATTCTTACCCGGGATCGAGCGCAGGGGAAGGCCTGCAGGCCGAGCGCTGGGGCGCAGCTGGATCCCGAGCACCACGTGTGCCCCTCAGCTCTCCACGTCACGGATCACCCGCGCCGGGTTGCCCACGGCCACGGAGTTCGCAGGGATGTCGCGAGTGACCACGGAGCCTGCTCCGATCACAGAGTTGCGACCGATGGTGACCCCGGGGCAGACGATGGCGCCGCCGCCGAGCCATACATTCTCCTCGAGCGTGATCGGCTCCGCGGACTCCCATTTCTGCCGCCGCGGGCCCGGATCCACCGGGTGGATGGGGGTCAACAGCTGCACACTGGGGCCCAGCAGACAGTCGGCACCGATGCGGATCGGGGCGACGTCCAGCGCCACCAGGCCGGTGTTGATGAAGACGCGGTCACCGATTTCCATGTGCGCACCGTAGTCCACCGAGAGCGGGGGACGGATGGCCACGTCGTCGCCGAGCTCGCCGATGAGCTGCGGAAGCAGGGCGGCGGCCGCGTCGTCGTCGCCCTGCGCTGCCGCCTGGCTGTAACGGTGAGCCAGCTGATGAGCCGCGAAGGCCAGCTCGAGGATCTCCTCATCCGCCCGATACCAGTGACCGTCGCGCAGACGCTGGTACGGGGTCCGGTGGTCGTCGGCGAAGTCTCCGTGGTCCATGCGGCCGCTCAGCCGAACTGCTTGGCCAGCTGCGCGGCCAGACCGGTGTACGCGCCGGGGGTCAGCTGCGCCAGTCGGGCCTCGGCGTCCTTGCTGAGTCCCAGTCCGGTGACGAACTCCTTGAGCTTCTCGGCGTCCACGCGACGGCCGCGGGTGAGCTCCTTGAGCCGTTCGTAGGGGTTCTCCATGGACTCCACGCCGGCGATGGCCTCGGCGCGCATCACGGTCTGGATCGCCTCGCCGAGGACTTCCCAGTTCGCGTCGAGATCCGCCGCGATGACCTCCGCGGCGACGTCGAGCTGCTTGAGCCCCTTGCTCATGTTGCTCAGCGCGAGCACCGAATGTCCCATCGCGGTGCCGATGTTGCGCTGGCCCGAGGAGTCGGTGAGGTCGCGCTGCCAGCGGGACTCCACCAGGGTGGAGCCCAGCGCGTCGAGCAGGGCGTTGGAGATCTCGAGGTTGGCCTCGGCGTTCTCGAAGCGGATCGGGTTGACCTTGTGCGGCATGGTCGAGGAGCCGGTGGCCCCGGCGACCGGGATCTGCCGGAAGAACCCGATGGAGATGTAGCTCCACACGTCCACGCAGAGCCCATGCAGGATCCGGTTGAACCGGGCCATGTCCGCGTAGAGCTCGGCCTGGTAGTCGTGGGACTCGATCTGGGTGGTCAGCGGGTTGAAGGTCAGGCCCAGCTTCTCCACGAAGCGCTGCGCGAGACCGGGCCAGTCGGCTTCCGGCGCGGCGGCGAGGTGCGCCGCGTAGGTGCCGGTGGCGCCGTTGATCTTGCCCAGGAACTCCTGGTCCTCGATCCGGCGCAGCTGGCGACGCAGCCGGTGGACGAAGACCGCGATCTCCTTGCCCAGCGTGGTCGGGGTGGCCGGCTGTCCGTGGGTGCGCGAGAGCATCGGCACCTCGGCGGCGTCCTGGGCCAGCTCCGCCAGTCCGTCCAGGGTGGTGCGCGCGGCGGGCAGCCAGACCTCGGCCACGGCGTCGCGGATCCCCAGCGCGTAGGAGAGGTTGTTGATGTCCTCGCTGGTGCACGCAAAATGCACCAGCGGGGTCAGCTCGCTGAGCCCCAGCGCCTCGAGCCGGCGCGCGATGAAGTACTCCACCGCCTTCACGTCATGGTGGGTCTGCGCCTCGATGGCGCCGAGCTCCTCGAGCTCCTCCGTGCCGAATCCCGTGACGATGCTGCGCAGACCGCTGATCTGCTCTTCGCTGAGCGTGGGAAGTCCGGAGAGCACCTGCTCGGCGCAGAGGTGGATGAACCATTCGACCTCCACGTGAAGGCGGTGCCGGTTCAGCGCCGCCTCGGAGAGGTGATCCACCAGCGGCGCCACCGCGCTGCGGTAGCGGCCGTCCAGCGCGCCCAGGGCAATCTGCGGCTGGGCATCGGCGAGCCGGACGCGGGTCGGGGAGACGGTGGGCGCAGCGGAGTCAGTGGAGTTGGCCATGGCCCGATTCTTTCATGAGTTTTCCCCAGCACCGGCGACGACGACGCCGCCCGACCGGGTACTCCACGGGCGTCACGGCGGGGGAGCGGCACCCCGTGAAGGCGCCTAGGTTGGCGAGCATCAGCACACAGACACCAAGGAGTGATCACTCGTGATCTTCTCTCGGGCAGCCCACCAGCTCGATGAGGCTGCGCAGCACTACGACCAGGCGGCGATGCGGCTCGATGCCGTGGCCGAACGCGGCGAGGACTGCGTGCGGGCGGTCTTCGCCGCGCAGGAGGGCGTGGCGTGGCAGTCTCCGGCCGGGCGGGCCTTCACCCTGGTGACCTTCCATCACGTGCAGGAAGCGCGCCGACGGCAGTCTCGGCTCTTCGAGATGTCCGCGAGCGCCCGGTTGATCGCTGATGACCTGCGCGAACAGGCCCACCTCGCGCGGGTGCTCGCTGCAGCGCTGGAAGCGGCACTGGACGGAGGTGTGGGTGGGGCGGTGGACGCGGGGATCGAAGGGGCGGCCGCTGCCGGCGGGCAGACCCTGGTGCAGGGTGCCCGAGAGGCCTCACAGAGTGCGGAGGGCTTCCTGCGGTTCGTGCAGTCCCATGGGGGTCTGCCGCTGGCCCGTCTCACCGAAGGGCTCCGGTGAGCGGGGATGTACGTCATCACCGAGGATCGCTACGGTGAGCCGCAGCCGCGTGACTTCGTTGTGCAGGCCCACGGGGGTCCCACCGAGCTGAACCTGGTGCTGGAGAGTCTGCTGATCGCCGCTCAGGGGCTGACCGAGGCCGAAGCCATCGCCGAGGAGCAGCGCGGCACGCTGGGCAGCCTCAGCGCCGAGCTCTTCGGCTCGGTGGCCGGGCTCGCGCTGCATATGAGGATCCCGCTGCTGGCGGCCCAGCTGGGGATCAGCCTCGCCGAGACCTCCGGGGGAGCCTGGGCCATGGGGGAGACCGCCCGCGCGGTGCGCGCCGCGCAGGAGCGCTACCGGGACACCGAGGCGCTGCTGGTGGCCTCGCTCGGCACCGTGCGGCACCTCGTGCAGTTCCCGATGATCTCACCGCATCTGCTGGACCCGCAGGGGGACAAGGCGCTCGCCGACGCGTGGGGCCGCACCGCCCTGGTCAGCCTGGGTCAGGGGTCCCAGCTGCTGCTGAGCCTGCTCGCCAGGAAGCACCCGGTGCTGCGCGCCTCCGAGGACGGGGCCGGTCTGGTGTCCCAGTCGCTGCTGGTGAAGGCCCGCCGGGTCTCCCAGGAGAGCACCCAGACGCTCGCGGCGCAGACCCACCGGCTGCCGGCCGCGCCGGTGGATCGGCTCAGCGAGCATCTCCAGGCCCACTCAGACGTCGCGGAGCTCGGCGACTTCAGCATCTCCTCGCGACCCCAGTCGGGGGAGGGCACCCGACATGTCATCCACATCCCGGGGCTGGAGCTGCCCGAGGGACTGGGAGACCTCGACCTGGACGGACTGGCCGCCGGCGAGCTGGATCTGAGCGCAGGGCGCGGGCTCAACAGCCTCCTGGACGCCGGGACGAATGACTCCGCGCATCTGCAGGGGGTGATCGATCAGGCGCTGCAGGACTCCGGGGCGCGGCCCGGGGACGAGCTGGTCATCACCGGGTACTCCCTGGGCGGGCTGCATGCGCTCAACATTGCGGCAGGGGGCGCACTGGCGAGCAAGTACCGGATCTCCCAGGTGGCCACCATTGGGGCCCCGGGCCGGGAGGGCCCCGCGCCGCGCGGGGTCAGGACCACGAGCCTCCATGACGCCAATGACCCGGTGCCGCGCCTGCTCGGCGGGCCCGGCGAGCTCTCGGCGAAGCGGGTCCAGGTGACCTACGAGCATCAGGACCCGGGGGCGCGGCCCGGGGGTGTCTTCGGGGCCAGCCACAGCCTCGCGCACAACATCGACGCCATCCGGCTGCTCGAGGCGCAGGCGCCGGAGCACCTGGACGAGGGTCAGCAGGCTCAGCTCGCGGAGCTCACCGAGTCACTGCGCGGCCACCATGAGGCCACGGTCTACTCCACCGACTGGGACTCCGCCGGGGTGGAGAAGCTTCAGGGTGCGATCGCGGAGCTGGCCGGGGGCCTTCAGGAGCTGCCCGACGTGGGCGGCTCAGGCGTCGAGCGGGCGCAGGATGAAGCGGTTGAGCAGCGCTGAGACCAGGGCCACCACGATGGATCCGAAGACTGCGCTCCAGAAGAAGTCCTCCACCACGAAGTGCACCGGGGTCCAGGAGGTCAGCCAGGCGGTGAGCACCAGCATGCCCGCGTTGATGACCACGGCGAACAGCCCGAGCGTCAGGCAGGTGATCGGCAGCGACAGCAGCGAGATGATCGGCTTGATGACCACATTGACCAGCCCGAAGACGGCTCCCACGAAGAGGAAGGCGAGGATGGTCGCGCCGGTGCCCTGCTCGGCGCCGTCCACGTAGATGCCCGGGACGAGGAAGGCCGCCGCGGCGAGGGCCAGGGCATTCAAAATAATTGCCAGTAGGATTCTCACGATGACTATGTTCTCACGCGCCGGGTCGATCACCCCACGGGAAAGCGTCAGCCTTCTGCCCGCCTACGCCGCAGGCAAGCCGCCGAAGGCGGCCGAGGGGCTCACGCCGTACAAGCTCTCCTCCAACGAGAACCCGCTGGGACCGGTCCCCGCGGCGGCTCAGGCGATGGCGGCCGTGGACACGCTGCACCGCTACCCGCACCCCAACGCGGAGGACCTGCGTGCCCGCCTCGCCCAGGTCCTCGACGTGCCGGTCGAAGACATCGTCGCCGGCACCGGAAGCCTCGGGGCGCTGACCCAGATCATCAACGCCTTCGCCGGGTCCAACAGCGACGGCAGCCAGGACGAGGTCATCTATGCCTGGCGCTCCTTCGAGGCCTACCCGATCGTGGTCCGGACCGCCGGCGCCAAGGACGTCACCGTGCCCGTGCTCCAGGATGGTCGCCACGACCTCGAGGGGATGCTCGCCGCGATCACCGAGCAGACCAAGGTGCTCCTGCTGTGCACCCCGAACAATCCCACCGGCCCGGCGCTGCGGCACAGCGAGGTCGAAGCCTTCCTGGCGAAGGTGCCCGGCGACGTCGTCGTCGTCATCGATGAGGCCTATCAGGAGTTCGTCCGCACCGAGGATCCGCTGGACGCGCTCGCGCTGTACCGGACGCACCCCAACGTCGCGGTGCTGCGGACCTTCTCCAAGGCGCACGGCCTGGCCGCGCTGCGCGTGGGCTACTCCATCGCCGGGCAGGAGATCACCCGCCATCTGCGTGTGGTCGCGGCGCCCTTCAGCGTCTCCACCCTGGCCGAGGTCGCGGCGCTGGCCTCGCTGGAACACCTGAACCAGGTGCACGAGCGCGTCGACTCGCTGGTCGCCGAGCGTGACCGGGTCAGCGCAGCCCTCGCCGAGGCCGGTTGGATCATCCCCGAGGCGCAGGGCAACTTCGTCTGGCTCCCGCTGGGCGAGAAGACCGCAGACTTCGCCGAGGCGGCCGGGCTCCAGGCCCTGGCGGTCCGCGGCTTCCCCGGCGAGGGTGTGCGGGTCACCATCGGTGAGGTCGAAGCCAACGATCGTTTCATCGAGTTGTGCCGGACCTACAGATTCGAAGCCTGAGTCGAGCTGACACAATGAACGGTGGTCGTCCTCACCTGCAGGGCGTCCATCAGCGGTGCCATCGGAGAGGATCACACTGTGCAGCCAGAAGAGGTGCAGCCCGTTCAGCTGCTCACCCCCGAGGGGAAGCTCACGGAGGACGAGGTCTACAGCCCGTTCATCGCCGAGCTGAGCGCGGAGCAGCTCCGTGAGCTCTACCGCTATATGGCGATGGAGCGACGGCTCGACGCCGAGGCCACCTCGCTGCAGCGCCAGGGCCAGCTCGCCCTGTGGGCGCCCGCACTGGGCCAGGAAGCGGCCCAGGTGGGGACCATCGCGGCGATCAAGTCCTCCGACATGGTCTTCCCCACCTACCGCGAGCACGCCATGGCGCTCTACCGCGGCATCTCCCCCGAGCAGCTGCTGACCCTGTTCCGGGCCACCCGGCACACCGGATGGGACCCCAGCGAGCACAACTTCCACGTCTACACCCTGGTCCTCGCCACGCAGACCCTGCACGCCGCGGGCTGGGCGATGGGGATCAACCAGGACCTGCGCACGGCCAGCGTCCCGCGGGACCGCGCCGAGGATGAGATCGTCGTGGCCTGCATCGGCGACGGGGCCACCAGCGAGGGCGACATGCATGAGTCCATGGTCTTCGCCGCGTCCTATGAGCTGCCGCTGCTCTACTTCATCCAGAACAACCACTGGGCGATCTCGGTGCCCACCCGGACCCAGTCCCGCGGACCGCTGGTCAACCGTGCGAAGGGCTACGGGTTCGAAGGAGTCCGGGTGGACGGCAACGACATCCTGGCCAGCTACGCGGTCGCGAGCAAGCTCTCCGGAGACATCCGCGCCGGGAAGGGACCGAAGCTCATCGAGTCGGTCACCTACCGCATGGGCGCCCACACCACGGCTGATGACCCGACCAAGTACCGCAGCTCCGCGGAGGAGCAGCTCTGGGAGGGCCGCGACCCGATCCGGCGCTTCCGCACCTGGCTGAGCTCCGCCGGACACGCCGATGAGAGCTTCTTCGCCGATGTCGACGCCGAGTTCAAGGACCTCGCCGCAGACATGCGCAAGTCCGTGCTGGCCCTGGAGCCCATCGATCTGGAACGCGTCTTCGACACCGTGTACTCAGAGCCGCACCGCCAGGTGGAGACCGAGAAGGCCTGGTTGAAGGACTACGAAGCAGGATTCGCGGAAGAGCAGACGGAGGCGGGCACCGCACGATGAGCGCTATCAAAGAGATGGTGATGGCCAAGGCGATCACCGCGGCGCTGCGCGACGAGCTCGCGGCAGACCAGAAGACGCTGCTGATCGGCGAGGACATCGGCGCGCTCGGCGGGGTCTTCCGGGTCACCGAGGGGCTGCAGGCGGAGTTCGGCACCCATCGGGTGATCGATTCGCCGCTGGCCGAGTCCGGGATCGTCGGCACCAGCATCGGCATGGCCATGCGCGGCTACCGCCCGGTCGTCGAGATCCAGTTCGACGGCTTCGTCTTCCCTGCGTTCAACCAGATCACCACCCAGCTGGCCAAGATGCACAACCGCACCGACGGCAAGGTCAAGGTCCCGGTGACCATCCGGCTGCCCTACGGCGGGCACGTCGGCTCCATCGAGCACCACTCCGAATCTCCCGAGGCGCTCTTCGCGCACACCGCCGGACTGCGCATCGTCGCGCCGTCGAGCCCGCAGGACGCGTACTGGATGACCCGCCAGGCCATCGTCAGCGACGACCCGGTGATCATCCTGGAACCCAAGCGGCGCTACTGGCTCAAGGGCAAGGTCGACATGGAGAACCCGGCGCCGGATGCGTTCCGCGCCCAGGTGCTCCGCGCGGGCACCGACGCGACCATCGCCACCTACGGGCCGCTGGTGCCGGTGGCGCTGGCCGCCGCCGAGGCCGCCCGGGCCGAGGGACGCAGCATCGAAGTCGTGGACATCCGCTCGATCAGCCCGCTCGACGACGAGACCATCGCCCGCTCTGCCGCCAAGACCCAGCGGCTGATCGTCGCGCACGAGGCGCCGACCTTCGGCGGCATCGGCGGGGAGATCGCGGCACGCGTGGCAGAACGCGCGCACCACCGGCTCCTGGCGCCGGTGCTTCGCGTGGGCGGATTCCATATGCCCTATCCACCGTCATCCCAGGAGCACCGCTACCTTCCGGACATCGATCGGATGCTGGAAGCCGTGGACCGCAGCTTCAGCTACCAGAGGAGTGCGTGAGCATGGCTAAGACCTTCAACCTTCCCGACGTCGGCGAGGGCCTGACCGAAGCCGAGGTCGTCACCTGGCGCACCACAGTCGGCGCGACCGTCGAGGTCAACGACATCGTGGTCGAGATCGAGACCGCCAAGTCCCTCGTCGAGCTGCCGGTGCCCTTCGCCGGAGTCGTGACCGAGCTGCTCGCCGCCGAGGGCGAGACCATCGAGGTCGGCGCCCCGCTGATCCGGATCGCCGCCGAGGGTGAAGACCCGTCTGCGGATCCAGGGACCGACGCCGCCTCGGCGACGGACTCTCAGGAGTCCGGCGAGCAGCCCTCCGGTGAGGACAGGCCCGGCCGCCCACGCTCGGCGCGCGCGAAGAAGGCCGCGGCGCAGAAGCGTGAGGACGCTGACCAGAAGAGCGCGGGACAGTCGGGCGCGGGACAGTCGGGCGCGGCAGAGCAGGGATCAGGGCAGAATGAGGCGCTGGTCGGCTCCGGTCCGAAGGCGGACTCCGCCTCGCCCCGGTCGCGGACCCGTTCCACCACGCCCGACCTGGTCGACCTCGAGGGTCTCGAGATCGCCGCCCCCGCACCTGCCGCCGGCGCCTACACCGACATCGCAGACATCGTCGCGCGGGCCAGCCCTCCGGTGCGGGCCCTGGCCAAGCGCCTCGGCGTGGCCGTCTGGGAGCTCGTCGGCTCCGGCCGCAACGGCCAGATCACCCGGGACGACGTCGAGCGCCAGGCCCGGCAGAAGCGCGAGCAGCGCGCCTCCGGTCAGATGCCCGCACCCGGGGCTCCGTCCCCGGGGCGCCGCAAGAGCACTCCCGCCGAAGAGGGTCTGCTCTACGAGGGCCCGCGCGAGGAGAACATCCAGGTCCGCGGGGTGCGCAAGGCCACGGCGCGCAATGTGACCGCCTCGGCGACCACCGTGCCGCATGTCTCGGTGTTCAAGGAGGTCGACGTCACGCGCACCATGGAGCTGCGCCAGGCGCTGAAGAAGGATCCCTCCTACGAGGGCCTGAGCGTGTCACCGATGCTCTTCGCAGCCAAGGCGATCATCTGGGCCGTGCGGCGCAACCCACAGGTCAACGCCACCTGGCATGACACGCACTACACCTTGAAGAACTACCTCAACCTCGGTGTCGCGGCTGCGACCCCGCGCGGACTGGTGGTGCCGGTGATCCACGAGGCTCATGCGTTCAACACCCGCGGACTGGCCGCGGCGCTGACCCAGCTCACCATCGACGCGCGGGAAGGCCGCACCACGCCGGGGGAGATGCAGGGCGGCACCGTCTCGATCACCAACATCGGCTCGCTCGGCCTGGACAGCGGAACCCCGATCCTGCCCCCGGGTCAGGCCTCGATCGTGGCGCTGGGCGCGGTGCGCAAGAAGCCCTGGGTCGTGGAGGGACAGATCGTCCCGCGCGATGTCATGGTGATCGGCGGATCCTTCGACCACCGACTGATCGACGGCGATCTCGCCGGACGGTTCATCTCTGACATCGCGGCCGTGATGGAGCAGCCTGGACTGCTGATCGACTAGCGGGCCGGGTTGCGGCCCGGCGGGTGGGCCGGGTTGCGGAGCTGTGTGTCTCGGAGCCCGGAGTCCCGTGGTCGAGCTCGGTTCAGTGCTGGACCTGGCTGATCTGCAGCGCCTCGCGGTCCGCCGGGAGACCGAGGACCTCGGCCAGCGGCTGCCCGTCCACGGTCACCTCGCTGTCGCTGGCGCCGGTCGCGACGCGGGCGGTGGTCTCGATCTGGGCCAGGATCTGCCAGGACTCACATTCCCCGGTGGTCACCGGCTCGCCGCCCAGAGCGACGAGAACCGTGTCGTCCTCCACCTCGACCGAGTCCACACTGAGCTCATCGGAGGCGGCCAGCGCGTTGTAGAACGCCGGCGAGCCATGAGAGGACTGCCGGTCATCGACGAGGAACTCCAACGCGGCCACCGCGGGGTCCTCGGTCACCATCGGCACCGATCGGACGACCGAGACCGTGTCGCCGCAGCCGAAGCGGGCGGTGCGGGCGATCTCGATCTCCTGCGTCGGCTGAGTCTCCCCGGTCTCCTCCGCCGGACTGCCCGGCGCCTGCTCCTCCTGGAGTGCCTCCTCGCCATCCAGCGGCGCCAGCTCGGCCTGCCCATCAGGGGTGACGAAGGCCAGCGGGAGCCGCACCGAGTCGTCGTCCTCGACCTCGGGCTGCGGCATCGTGTTGCTGGGCTCGTCCTGCTCCTGCGGTTCCGGATCCGAGGGGCCGCAGCCGGCGAGCAGCAGTGCGAGCCCGAGGCCGCCCGCGCTGACAAGCGCGCGAACGCGAGGGCGGGTTCTCGGAGTCATGGGTACAGGATAGGAGCTGCGCCCGCGCAGACCGAATCCTCCGGGTGGTTGCGGCGCTGTCGAGGGTGAAGTTGACTCGCCTCCGGCTCAGAGGTCGTGGTCGTGCACTGTCGACACCTGGTTACACGGGATCGCGGCGCACCGGCCGCCGGGCGGTCGGTGCTTCTCCGGTAGGCTTGCGCCATGCCCATCCGGAACCGTCGCGCGGCCGCGCTTCCCGCCAAACTCTCCCGCTCCTGGCTGCTGATCAACGCCGCCAAGGAGCAGGACTTCGCTCCCGGACTGGCCAGCGAGGCCGACTCTGTGATCTTCGACCTGGAGGCGTCGGTCCCCGACGACGGCAAGGTGGCCGCCCGCGAGGCGGTGCTGCGCGCCCTCAACGGCGGCATGACCGCCTGGGTCCGGGTCAGCCCATCGACCTCCGAGCACTGGGAGAAGGACCTCGCGGCCCTCTCTCGCGCCGAAGGGCTGCGCGGGGTGATGCTGGCCGAGACCGAACACCCCGAGCAGGTCACGTACACCGCGATGCGACTGCGCGCCGGAACGCCGGTGATCGCCCTGATCGAGTCCGCCCTCGGCGTGGAGAACGCCACCCAGATCGCCTCGGCCCCGGGAACCTTCCGCCTGGCCTTCGGCACCAATGACTTCCGCAAAGACGTGGGCGTCTCCGCCGACCCGATGGCGCTGGCCTACGCGCGGGCCCGGCTGGTCATCGCCTCCCGCGTCGGCGGGCTCCCCGGCGCCATCGACGGTCCGACGGCGGCCGACGCCGATCCGCAGGAGACGGCGGAGGCTTGCCAGGTCACCGCCAGCATGGGCATGACCGGCAAGCTCTCGCTGAATCGGGCGCAGGTCGAGCACATCAACACCGGACTGGCCCCCTCAGCGGACGAGCTGAGCTGGGCCCGCGAGCTGATCGAGGCCCATGAGGCCGGCGGTTCCATCGGCGACGGCTCCTATCTCCCGCGACTGGCCCGAGCCCAGAAGATCGCCTCGCTGGCCGACTCCTACGGACTCTGGAACGCCTGAGTATGCGCCGAGGACTTCCTCGGTGAGACGTTTGGGTCACGTGCAGACCCGCGTGTAACCTCTGTCACATGGGTAGGGAGACGTATACCGGAGATGTGGCCTTCGAGCTGCGCGGACACCTCGGCATCATCACGCTGAATCGACCCCACGCGGTCAATGCGCTGACCCAGCTGATGTGCGAGTGCATCCTGGTGCAGCTGCAGGACTGGGCCGAGGACGACCGGGTGAGTCAGGTGCTCGTCCGCGGCGCCGGTGACCGCGGGCTCTGCGCCGGCGGTGACGTCTCCAGCCTGTACCAGGACATGGCCGCCCTGCAGGAGCACGACGGCGGCGGAATCCTCCCCGATGGCGTGCCCGGATATGCCGCGGAGTTCACCAGCGAATGGTTCCTGGCGAACGAGTACGCGTTGAACCGCACGATCGCTCAATACCCCAAGCCCTATATCGCCCTCATGGACGGTCTGGTGCTCGGCGGCGGCATCGGCGTCTCGGCCCACGGATCCCACCGGATCGTCACCGAGCGCACTCGTGCGGGCATGCCCGAGACCACCATCGGCTTCTCGCCCGACGTCGGAGGCACCTGGCTGCTGAGCCGGTCGCCGGGTCGCATGGGTCTGCATGCCGGTCTCACCGGTGCCCACCTCGACGCCGCCGACACCATCGCGCTCGGCCTGGCCGACGTCGAGGTCCCCGCCGAGGTCCTCGGGGAGCTGACCCAGGCGCTGAGCACCCACCCCGTGGCCGAGGTGCTGCCCCGATTCACCCGG
Source organism: Nesterenkonia maliinae (assembly GCF_051262655.1). Taxonomy (NCBI): domain Bacteria; kingdom Bacillati; phylum Actinomycetota; class Actinomycetes; order Micrococcales; family Micrococcaceae; genus Nesterenkonia; species Nesterenkonia maliinae. Next base: position 519,521 of record NZ_JBIMEY010000002.1, read on the forward strand.
ACCCCGGGGGCCTCCACACTGGCCGAATCACAGACCTGGATCGATCAGGCCTACACCGCGCCGACCGTGGAGGAGCTGCTCCAGCGGCTGGACGAGCTGGCGTCCACCGAGGAGGCCGCGGCGACAGCGGCGGAGTCCCTGCGGGGCAAGTCCCCCGTCTCGCTGAAGGTCGCGCACCGTGCGATCCTCGCCGCCGGGGAGCTCACGCTGCCGGCTGCGCTTGAAACGGAGTTCACCATAGCGGTGCACATGCTGCGATCAGCGGACTTCCGGGAAGGCATCCGGGCGCAGATCATCGACAAGGACAGAGCCCCGCGCTGGAATCCCGGAACGCTCGAAGCCGTCGACGCTGAGCTGGTGCAGACCTATTTCACCCCGGTTCCGGGCCGCGGGCTCGCCGACCGCCAGAGCCTGTGAGCCCAGGATGGTCGGCGAGCGGGCTCAAGAACCTTGTCCGGTAGTGGCTGATCAGGCCAGCACGTCCGCCGTGGCGCGGTACTGCGCTCCCAGCGCCTGGGCCACGGGAGCGTTGGTGACGTCACCGGCGTGAACATTGAGTCCGTTGGCCAGATGCGGGTCCTCGCGCAGCGCCTGCTTCCATCCCTTGTCCGCAAGGGCAAAGATGTAACGCAGCGTGGAGTTCGTCAGCGCGGCGGTGGAGGTGTGCGGCACGGCGCCGGGCATGTTCGCCACGCAGTAATAGATCTGTTCCCCGATGGTGAAGGTCGGATCAGCGTGGGTGGTGGGACGTGAGCCCTCGAAGCAGCCGCCCTGGTCGATGGCGATGTCCACCAGCACCGACCCTGGACGCATCGCCGCAGCCATCTCGCGGGTCACCAGCTTCGGTGCCGTCGCTCCGGGAACCAGCACCGACCCGATGACCAGGTCCGCGGCGGCGACCTCTTCGCTGAGGGTCAGCGTGTTTGAGGCCAGCGTGGTCAGGCCGCGGCCGGAGAGCGCCGAGAGCTCCCGGAGGCGTTCGATGTTCAGATCCAGCACGGTGACATCGGCACCCATGCCGAGCGCGGTCAGGGCAGCCTGCTCGCCGGCCTTGCCGCCGCCGATGACCACGACTTTCGCGGGACGCGCCCCCGGGACGCCGCCGATGAGGATGCCCGGCCCGCCCTGGGAGTGCATCAGGTGATAGGCGCCCACCTGGGGCGCCAGCCGTCCGGCGACCTCGCTCATCGGGGCCAGCAGCGGCAGGCCATGGGTGCCCGTGACGGTCTCATAGGCGATCGCGGTGACCCCGCGCTCCTGCAGCGCGCGGGCGCAGTCGGGCTCGGCGGCGAGGTGCAGATAGGTGAACAGCACCTGCCCGTCCCGCATCCGGGGGAACTCCTCGGCCTGGGGCTCCTTGACCTTGAGGATCAGCTCGGCCTGCTCCCAGACCTCGTCGGCGCCACCGAGGATCTCCGCACCTGCTGCGACGTAGTCGTGGTCGGCGAAGCCCGAGCCGGTGCCGGCGCCGCTCTGGAGCAGCACCCGGTGTCCGCGGGCGGTGAGGTCCACCGCGCCAGCCGGTGTCAGGGCCACGCGGTACTCGTTGTTCTTCACTTCGGCGGGGACTCCGATGATCATATGTTCTCCTCAGTAGGTGCCGGGTAGGGCGGGTCAGCAGGGGTGAACCGGTGAGCGACAACGGGTGATGTCAGTCACTGCGGCCAGTCTGTCACGAAACCACGGCCCGCTTCGAGGTCCGTGCAAGGGGTCAAGCTGTTGTTGAGCCTGGTCCTTCGCCCTAGGCTCAGACTTTGGGAGTCTGTAGAGTCCTCAGGACATCTGCCACGTCCTGAGGAGGCAGTTCAGGAGATGCGCGCGGGAGGTGCGATGACAGGTGAAGATGCTGCAGGGCCGCGGCCTGAGCTGCTTACGGCCTCTTCGCGCTCCGTCCGGGCCGCCGCCCTGACGATCTCCTCGCCCGTGCTCATCCTCGGCGGTCCCTCCCCGGCGGCCTCAGAGCTGAGCCAGCGGCTGCGCGGGATCGATGTGAAGGTGCTGCTGGCCTCCAGCGCGGAGGCGGCGCGCCGTGCGCTGCAGGTCGATGCCCCCGAGCTCTTCGTCGTCGACGCGCGCCCCGGCCGACGGGTCTCAGACATGGAGGCGGTGCTGGAGGATCTCCGCTCGAGCACCGACCCCTTCGCGGTCCTGCATTGGTTCGACGCCGACGTCCAGCTGGATCAGCTGCTCGAGGCCGTGCGTCCACAGGACGACCACATCGCCGGCAGCGTCACCGTCCAGGAGGCGCTGCGCCGACTGCACTACATCACAGCACGGCTCCCCGCGCGGTCCGAGGGTGAGCGCCTGCTGGTCGGGGACCTGGAGCTGGACGCCGCTGCTCGCACGGTGCGTCGGGGCGGGCGAGACATCGACCTGTCCGACACCGAGTTTCGACTGCTCCGGCTGCTCATGCGCCGTGCCAGGACGGTGCTGCCGAAGTCCGAGATCCTGCAGCAGGTCTGGGAGTACGAGTTCGCCGGCCAGGCCAACATCGTGGAGCTCTACATCTCCTATGTGCGCAAGAAGATCGAAGCCGATATGCCCCGGATGATCCACACCGTCCGGGGCGCCGGATACGTGCTGCGCGCCGCCGAGCACGGGCCGCCCAGCCCGATGGCTGCAGCCTCGGCGAGCTCCGCCTGAGCGGCTGACCAGCAGGCCAACTTATTACTGGCTGGTAGCTTGTGGCACACTGAGCCCATGCATGTGATCTTCCGCACCCTGCTGGTGCTGCTCCGCGCCCGTCGTCGACCCACCATGACTCCCTGGGAGTCCTCGGTGGTCACGCTGCGAGCCCTGCCCACCGACGTCGACATCGCCTGCCACATCAACAACGGCCAGTACTTCTCGCTCTTCGACCTCGGTCGCTTTGATCTGATGGCCCGTTCCGGGCTCTGGGCACAGATGCGCAAGCGCGGCTGGTCCCCGGTCGTGCAGTCCGAGCAGATCACCTTCCGGCGCTCGGTCACCTTCATGACCCGGTTCCAGATCCACACCCGGATGATCGGCTTCGACGAGAAGTGCTTCTACTTCGAGCAGCGTGCAGTGGTCGACGGCGAGATCTACGTCCGGGCCCACATTGCCGGACGGCTGCTCTCCAGCGCGGGCCCCGTGCCCAATGCCGAGATCCTCGGTGCGATCCGGGACCTCGGCCACGAGGTGCCGGAGGATCTCACGGTCAGCGACGAGCTCCAGGCCTGGCGGCGCGATTCGGCTCTCCCCTCCGCTCGGAAGCCGGCTCCGAACACCTGGTGAGCCGGCCCTCGGAGACCTGTCGAGGCTGCTCAGCGTAGAGCGTCTGACCGGCGAGCGGCCAGGACGATCGCGGCGCCGCCGGCGAGGATCGCGGCCAGCGCCAGCACGACGGCGCTGAAGGTCTGCAGGGTGCTCAGTCCGGTCACTGCCAGCTCCGAGTCTCCCGCCGCCTGATCCTCGGTCGTCGCCTGGTCCTCGGCCGGCGCAGACGCCGTGGGGCTGGCGCTCGAGGCGTCCTGCTCGGGGAGCGAATACCCAGGCATCCCTGGAATCGGTGGGCCGGAGCGGGCCGGGGCCTCGGCCTCGGTGGAGCTGCTCGCCCTGCTCGGAGTCGGTTCGGGTGTGCTGGGTGAGTCGGATGTGCTGGGCGCGTCGGGTGTGCCCGGCGTGCTGATGCCGACCGGAGCGTCGATCTCCTCCGGCGGGGACGGCTGCTCACCGTCGTCGGGGCTCTCCGATGTGGCCTGCAGTCCGATGTTGCAGCGGTCGGACACAGGCTCTCCGTTCGGGGCGACGCCGCGGACGGAGAAGTCGTCCTGCGCGGCACCGGGTGGCAGCGGCGAGGGCGCCTGGTAATAGACGACCCCTGCTTCGATCCAGATGGTCGCGCCGGTGAGGCTCGAACCGACGGTGAGCTCACTCAGGTTGCTGCTCATCTGCAGGTGCAGCGTCTGCGTCTGTCCAGGAGCCGCGAAGGCGGAGCCGCAGCGGAGGTAGTGCTCGCCCTGCGTCGGCGCCGAGGACTCGTCGCCCGGATCCGTCGGGGTGCTCGGCGGGGACTGGCCCTCCGAGGGCGCAGGCGCGGGGGTCACCGGATCAGTGGTCCCGGGGTCTGTGGGCGCCGGGTCTGTTGATTCGGGGTCTGTGGGTGCCGGCTCTGTGGGCGCCGGGTCCGTTGGTGCCGGGTCCGTTGGTGCCGGGTCCGTGGGTTCAGGCTCAGGGGCGCCTGAGTCGGTGGGGTCGGCCGGCACGGTCGGCGCGGGGTCAGGCGTCTCTGTGGGGTCCGCCGGCACAGTCGGCTCCGTCGGGGTCTCGACCCGCTCCTGGCTCGGAGCATCGGCGGGGTCTGTGGATTCCGGGACGGAATCTTGCGAGGGCGGGGGAGTCGCGTCGGCGGTAGAGTCGGGGTCGAGGGCCTCGCCCCGCGGATCTTCCGTCTCGGCTGCCCCGGGAGTCTGTGCAAGAACCTGAGCAGGAGCCGCGACGGCCGCCGACGGAGCCGCGCCCATGAGGAGCGCAATGCTCACCAGGGCTGCGCCGCCGAGCGGGGCGACGCGCTGTGCTGCTCGCTTCATCCGGTCCCGCCCTCTGCATCTGGTCGCGCTCTTGTTCAAGCGGCTGTCTATGTCTTCAGTCCAGCGGCAAGTGTACGGTCCGGGTCCGTATTTTCATAACGATACGGTAAAGGTGCTCGGATTCCGAGACGGAGACAGAATGCACCCGGCGCCGCGCGGCGCCGGGTGCATTCTGTCTCACGGTGTGGGTCAGCAGGGTCGCAGCGTCAGCTCACCCGAGTCTCAGGCGACTTCGTCAGGCTTGGATCCTGCTCGGCCAGATCACCGATCACGGCGTCAATGGCGTGCATCGCGGCGTCATCCAGTGTGACTCCGGCGGCGGCGACGTTTCCTGCGATCTGCTCCGGGCGGGATGCGCCGACCAGGGCCGAGGCGACGTTCGGGTTCTGCAGAACCCAGGCGACGGCGAGCTGCGCGAGATCCAGTCCGTGGTCGGCCGCGATCGGCTTGAGGTTCTGCACCGCAGTGAGGATCTCCTCGTTCATGTACCGTTCGATGAACTTTCCGGCCTCCTTGTCAGAGGCGCGGGAGCCCTCGGGTGCAGGTTGGCCCGGCAGGTACTTCCCGGTCAGCACGCCCTGAGCGATGGGGGACCACACGATCTGGGAGATCCCGAGATCCTCGGAGGTCGGCACGACCTCAGGCTCGATGACCCGCCAGAGCATGTTGTACTGCGGCTGGTTGCTGATCAGCTGCACGCCGAGATCCTTCGCCAGCGCGTGTCCCGCGCGCAGCTGAGGCGCGGTCCACTCGGAGACTCCGATGTAGAGCGCCTTGCCGGAGCGGACCACGTCGGCGAAGGCCTGCATGGTCTCCTCGAGCGGAGTCTCGTGGTCGTAGCGGTGCGCCTGGTAGAGATCGACGTAGTCGGTGCCGAGCCGGGTCAGCGAGCCGTTGATCGACTCCATGATGTGCTTGCGGGAGAGTCCGGTGTCGTTGTGGCCCTTGGGGCCGGTGGGGAAGTAGACCTTGGTGAAGATCTCCAGGGACTCGCGGCGCTGTCCGGCCAAGGCGTCGCCGAGCACCTGTTCGGCCACGGTGTTGGCGTAGACGTCGGCGGTGTCGAAGGTGGTGATGCCCGCGTCGAGGGCGGCGTGGACGCAGTCGGTCGCGACGTCGTTCTCGATCTGGGACCCGTGGGTCAACCAGTTTCCATAGGTGATCTCCGAGATTTTCAGGCCTGAATGTCCGAGATATCTGAATTCCATTCTTCGACCTTATCGCTGTCCGCCGCGCCGGACCATAGCGTTGCTCAAGAGTTCATCGAGAGGCTCTGACCAGGCGATCCAGGGCTTCCTGCATGTGCTCCTCGATCTGGACGACCAGCTCGGCGTCGTCGCCGGAGGCGATGGCCTCCACGATCCGGGAATGCTCCGCGACCTGATCCTCGGGATCGAAATAGGTGCCCTGGAGCGCCGTCATGCACATCCTGGTCTCCACCATCAGCGTCTCGTGGACCCGATGCAGGCGCGGGCTTCCAGCCAGGTTCACCAGCTCCTCGTGGAAGGCGAAATCGGCGTCCGCCAGGAGGTGCAGGTCCCCGGCCGCCGCGGCCTCGGCCATCACCGCCGCGCGTGCCCGCAGCCGCTCGGCGGCCTGGGCTGCTGAGCCCCCATGGGCCACCGCGCGAGCCGCTGCGGTCTCGATCGCCGTGCGGGTGAGGTAGACGTCGCGGATCTCGGCCTCGTCCAGCTCCTTGACGAAGAGCCCGCGGTTGAGCTCGCTGCGCACCAGCCCCTCCTGGACCAGGCGCTGCATGGCTTCGCGCAGCGGGCCCCGGCTCACGCCGAACTCCGCGGCCAGCGCGGCCTCGGAGAGCTGGGCGCCCGCAGGCAGGGTGCCGTACATGATCCCCTCGCGCAGCTGGCGGGTGATCAGCGAGGACGTGGACTCGCGGGGAACGGGCTGGAAGCCTGGCGCGGCACTCATGGCATCTCCGGATTGTTGACAATCTTCACAGGTATTCATAGCATAGCCGCACCTGGAGATGAAAGGTCGGCAGACCAGCACAGGCCCGGACGGGCCGCCACGACGGGCAAGATATGGGCAGGTGAGCATGATGTCAGCGAGACCGATCATCACGGTGCTGTGCCCCACAGCGGAGACAGCATCCGAACCGGTGGCAGAGCGAGCGGGCGAGGGCCAGCCCCCCGAGAACAGGCAGCCCGCGATCCAGCGCCCCGAGGGGCTGGAGTCAATCGAGCGCCAGGCGGAGGTCAGGTACACCGATGCCGCCGGCCTCGGCGAGGCTCTGGAGGGCGCACAGGCGCTCTTCCTCTGGGACTTCTTCTCCCCGGCCGTGAGACAGGCCTGGCCGCAGGCCGGGGCACTTGAATGGATCCACGTCGCGGCCGCCGGAGTGGACGCGCTGATGTTCGACGAGCTGCGCAGCTCCGAGGTCGTCGTGACCAACGCGCAAGGGATCTTCGACCGGCCGATCGCGGAGTACGTGCTGGCCGCGATCTTCGCCCACGCCAAGGACTTCGCCGCCAGCCAGCGTCACCAGCAGCAGCGGCAGTGGGTCCACCGCGAGACGCTCAGGGTCCAGGGGAGCTCGGCGCTGATCATCGGCACCGGTGCGATCGGCCGCGAGACCGCCCGGCTGCTGCATGCGGTCGGCATCGAGGTCACCGGTGCCGGACGCACGGCGCGGGAGCATGACCCCGACTTCGGCACCGTGGTGGACAGTGCACAGCTGCCCCAGCACATCGGCGATTTCGACCACATCATCAACGCCGCACCGCTCACGGCGCAGACCACCGGGCTGATCGGTGAGCGGTCGCTGGCGGCAGTCCGGCCGGGCGCGCACCTGATCAACATCGGTCGCGGCGAATCCGTGGACGAACAGGCGCTTATCCAGGCCTTGGACGCCGGCACCCTCGCCCGAGCGACCCTCGACGTCTTCGCCCAGGAGCCGCTTCCGCCCGACTCCCCGCTCTGGGCGATGGATCAGGTGACGATCTCCGCCCACATGTCCGGAGACGTGCTCGGCTGGCGCACCGCGCTCGCGGAGCAGTTCGTGGACAACGCCCAGCGCTGGCTCGACGGCCAG